>CAYYGV010000066.1:0-20449 GCA_964471615.1 uncultured Opitutaceae bacterium | reverse complement strand
GCAGCACGCCGGTCTTGCCGAAGCCGGTCGGAGCCTCGAACGCGACGAGCGGGTGCCGCTCGAAGCTCGCGGTGAGCTCGGCCTGGGTGGTCTCCTGGCCGGGCCGCAGGGTGTCGAACGCCGGACGAAACCGGAGGCCCCGCAGGCGCTCGCGGGCGCGGAGCCGCAGCGTGAGAAACTCTCCGACCCGCTCGAGCTGGGCCGCGAACAGGCCGTCGTCCGCGCCGGTGAGCGGCACGGTTTGGGAGAGGCCGCTGCCGGCCTCGACAAACACGAGTTCGCCCCGCACCGCGGCCCGCGGCGTTCCCGGCGGCAGGGTCAGGCGCCAGAGGGTCGCGTACGCGGCGAGCTGCACGAAATAGCCCGGGTAGTCGGCGCGGAGCGCCGTCTCGTCGGCGGGCAGCGGGCGCATCACGGTCTTGATCTCCCGCAGGACCACGCCGGCGCCTTCGCGCACCAGCTGGTCGATCCGGCCCGAGAGTGCGAGTATCCAGCCGGCGTGGGCCAGTTGGCCGCCGATCGTGAACTCGAACTCCGTCGCGGGCTGCTCGGCGGCGGCGCGGGCGCGGAGCTCCTGGTGCCAGTGCGTGCCGAGCTGCGCGCGCCAGAGTCCCGCGGCGCTGCTGCCGTAGTCGCGCGGCCCGGTGGAGAACTCGGCGAATTCGCCGACGCTGAGCGTGGCGCGGCGCTGGTCGAGGTTGAAGTCCATGGGCGCCGCCGGGGTCAGCCGAGGAGGATGTCGGAGTGCGCGCGGAGGTAGGCCTCGAGCCCCTGCACCAGCGGGGCGACCTGCGCCCTCAGCGCCGCGGGCGGCGCCTCGGCGGCCAGCGGCGCGAACAGCAGCCGCTCGGCCTCGGCGCGGCGCGCGGTCGGCAGCGACGGGAGCCAGTCCTGCTTCACCGGGTAGCCCTCGTCGCGGGCGAAGACGTAGAGGCTCTTGAGCCAGACGACCTCGGGCGGGCGGCCCGCGGCAAAGGCGGCGAAGGCGGTGCGGAGGAGCTGGGCGACCGAGGCGCGGCTGTCCTCGTGCACGGTGTTCCGCGCGACGAGCGTGGCGAGCGCGGCCGCGTGGCGGAGCGTCTCGTAGCCGCGTCCGAGGCCCGGGTGGCGGGTGATCAGCCGGGCCTCCACGACGAACCAGGTCTGGCCCTGGGTCGGGCTCTCGAGGCGGAGCGAGACCTCGTCGAACAGGTCGAGCGCGACCGTGGTGGCGGCCGCCTTGCGCGCGAGGCGCTGGTGGATCAGCAGGGCGCCGTGCTCGGCGGAAAAGGCCTGGAAGCCCTGGAACGCGTCCGTCGCCGGGCGCTTCAGCAGCACGAAGGCGTCGGTCTGGAGCGGGAGGCCGGGCACACGCTCAGGCCGCCGGGGCGGGCGGTTTGCCGGACGGCGGCCACGGCGGGACCACCGCGCCGCCGGAGATGACCATCTTCATGCCCTCGCCGACGGACATCTCGAGCTCCACGATCTCCTCGCGCGGGAGCATGAGGAGGAAGCCGCTGGTGGGATTCGGCGAGGTCGGGACGAACACCGTCCAGACATCCCGGCCGGTGCGGGCCTGCGGCTCGGCGCGCTCCTTGCTCGTGAGAAACCCGAGCGTCCACACGCCGGGCCGCGGATACTGGACGAGGACGACCTTGCTGAAGAGGTTGCGGTTCTGCGTGCCGAAGGTGTCCACGATCTGCTTCACGGTGTTGTACACCGCGCTCACGCCCGGGATGCCCTGGATCACGCGCTCGCCGACCTCGAGGAAGTACTTGCCGAAGACGTACCGCGAGAGGAACCCGAGCAGCGTGATGAGCGCGAACACGATCACCGTCGCCAGCACGTCCCAGAGCAGGTTGAGCCGCGGCGTGCTCAGCACGTCCGGCATGTACGCGAAGAACAGCGGGCGGAACGTGCCGCCGACCAGGTCGATGACCTTCACCACCGCCCAGATCGTGACGATCAGCGGCGCGAGCAGCAGCAGCCCCGAGAAGAACGCGGTGCGGAGGGTGACGAGGTGGGTTTGGGGGCGATCAGCCATGGTTCGGTCCAAGGCTCGCCCAAAGCCGGCCGGAAGCAAAAGTTTTTTGGGAGGGTGGCTTGGAGTTGAAGGTTGAAGGTCTTCGGTTGAAAGCCGGTCGGCTCTCGGAGACCGACGTCGAATCCCGGGGCCGATCGCCATCTCGCCTCCGGCCTTTCAACCTTCAACCGCCGACCTTCAACTCCGGCTCACTAACGCCCGAGCCGGAAAAGCGCCGCGCCACCAAATTCCCCGGCCAGCAGCCGCAGCGCGCGGGCCTCCGCGCGGCGCATCACGCGTTTCCGGTCCGGGCGGAGGTCGTCGTATCCGGCCAGGTGCAGCCAGCCGTGCACGACGTAGAGCAGGAGTTCGGTCGCAAAGTCGCGACCGGCCGTGTTGCCGTCGCGGACCTGGCGCCGCGCCGCGTCGGCCGAGACGCAGATCTCGCCGGCGGTGCCCAGCGCGGGGTCGCCCTCGAAGGTGATGACGTCGGTCACGGCTGGGTCCGCCAGGAAGTCGGCGTGCAGCCGGGCCAGGGCGTCGTCGGTGAGAAACACCAGGCTGAGCTCCGCCTGGGGCGCGCGCAGGCCGGAGCCGGCCGGCGGGAGCACCAGGGCGCGGCGGTCGGCGGGCGGCACGCGGAACCCGGCGTCGAGCAGGTGGACCAGCCGGGTGATCCGCCGCCGGTCGAGGCGCAGGCGCGGATGGCGGTTCGCGATGAGGACGGGACGGCCGGGGGCTTTCACGCGACGGACCGGACGGGCTCAGCCCTTCACGCGCTGCGGCGGCGTCTGCTCGCCGGCGGGATAGGCGACGCGGGCGTGCAGCATGTTGAGCAGCGTGAACTGGAAACTGTTCCGCACCTTGGCGAGCTCCTCGAACGTGAGCGGCGCCTCGTCGAGCTGCCCCTCGGCCATGCGGTCGCGCACGATCCGGTCGATCAGGCCGGCGAGCTGCTCGGCGTTGACGGTGCGCAGGGAGCGGGTGGCGGCCTCGACGCCGTCGGCGAGCGAGATGACCGCGCTCTCCTTGAACTGGGGACGCGGGCCGTCGTAGCGGTAGCCGGCCTCCGGGACCGACGGGGTGACGACCTCACCCAGCGGGCTGCGGGTGCCGGCGGTGGGCGTGGCGAACGGGGCGCGGGAGGCCTCGACGGCGCGGTTGTAGAAATACCGGACGAGGGTCGTGCCGTGGTGCTGCTGGATGACGTCGCACACGGCGCGCGGCAGCCGGTGGCGCCGCGCGAGCTCCACGCCGTCGGTGACATGCTGCTTGATGATCCGCGCGGACTCGGCGGGCGGCAGGCCGTCGTGGGGATTCGGCTGGTCGCGGAGATTCTCGGTGAAGAAGCCCGGGTGGGCGGTCTTGCCGATGTCGTGGAACAGCGCGCAGACCCGGGCGAGCAGCGGGTTCGCGCCGATGGCGTTGACGGCGTTCTCGGCGAGCTGGGCGACGACCAGCGAGTGGTGATAGGTGCCGGGCGCCTCGAGCTGCATCAGGCGGAGCAGGGGATGATTGTAGTCGGTGAGCTCGAGCAGCGTGATGTCGGTGGTGCGCTTGAAGAGGGACTCGAGCACGGGCAGCACGCCGACGACGGCCATGCCGGTGAGGAGCCCGGTGGCGGTGGCCGCGGCCATCTGCTGGAGCAGCGTCTCGAGCGGCACCTGGTCGGCGAAGCCGAAGGGCAGCGCGATCAAGGCGAGCGTGAGGCCGCCCGCGGCGGCGGCGCGGACCACGCGGCCGCGCTTGTGGACCTCGCGGCAGCCGAAGATGGCGACCATGGACGCGAGGAAGGTGAGCACGATCAGGTCGAGGCGGTTGCCGTAGATCACGCCCGTGAAGATCGAGACCAGCAGCGCCATGAAGATCGCCGAGCCGGCGTCGATTAGGATCGCCACGATCAGCGGCGCCAGCGCCGTCGGCGCGACGAAGGGCAGGGTGGACGCCCAGGAGTCGTCGTGGACGAAAAAGTCGACGCCGCCGAGCGAGTACACCAGGCGCACCAGCGCGAGGTTGATGATCACGACCAGGGCGAGCAGGCCGAGGCGGCCGTTGCTCCGGAGCGTCTCGGGGTCCTCCAGCCGGATGTAGAGCACGCTGGCGATCACCATCGCGAGCACGAGCAGGATGCGCCCGAGGAGGGTCAGCTGCTCCGCCACCTCCGTGTCGGTGTGCTCGCGCAGGTACCGGCGGTGCGCGGACAGCATCTCGTACTGCTCGGGGGACACGCGCTGGCCGGCCTCGAGGATCGTCTGGCCGCGCGCCACGCTGACCACGACCGGCCGCACCTGGTCGACGGCCTCCGCCTCCTTCTGCCGCGAGGCGTCCCGGTCGAACACCAGGTTGGGCGTCAGGCCGAGCCGGAACAGGCGGAACAGTGCGAGCGACGCCGGCCGCGGCACGCCGTCGGCGGTGAGGTTCACGCGGAGGAAGGTCATCGCCTCCTCGAGCGACTGGACCGTGCGGACGGTGACGCCGCCGGACGGGCGGGAGATCTGGTAGACGGTGACACTGCCGGGGTTCCCGCCCAGGGAGTCGTCGTGCACGCCCTCCGCGGCGAGATCGCGCAGGGCGGACAGGCCGGACTCGAACAGCGAGGCGCGCAGCTTGGCGTCGCCGAGGTTGAGCACGGCGGCGGCGTCCTCGAGGCTCGCGTTGTAGGGCCCGCGGGCGTTGAAGGCCTCGACGGCGGCCGCGAGGTCGGCGCGGCGCTGGTTGAGCAGCGGCGTGCCCGGCGGGTAGCGCTGCTCGAGGGCCTCGAGGCGCGCGAGCAGCTCGCGCGCGGCGGCGTCGAAGCGCTGGTACGGCTCCATGTCGAGCCGGTAGACCGGCGGGACGCGGTTCGCCACCTGCTCGCGCAGGGCGGCGGTGCGCTCGGCGCTCTCGTAGGTGAACGCGGCGTTGGCCACCACGCGCGCGGTTGCGAGCTGGTTCGGGAGGACCGGGACGTTGAGGGTGGTGAGGCCGACCGAGCTGATCAGCACGATCAGCGCGACGGTCGCGACGAAGATGACGATCGCGACCGCGCGGCTGCGGTCGAGGAACTCGCGGGTGGCCGACTGCCCCGGCGGCGGCCCCGGGCGGCGCGCGCCGAGGCCGCCGACGAGGAGCTGGAGCTGGTTGCGGACGGACATGGCGGTTGTCTGGGAGCGGTGCGTCGGGGTCAGGACGACTTGGGTTGGCCCGACAAAGCCGCGGCGACGCCGAGGCCGCAGTAGAGGCTGCCGGCGATGTAGCGCTCGTGGCGGAGGAAGGCCGGGCTGCGCTTGAGCCAGCTGGCGGCGGAGCCGGACAAGATCGCGTAGGCGGAATCGCCGAGGGCCGCGAGTACGACGAAGCCGACGCCGAACCCCAGCAGTTGCACGGGCGCCGGGCCGGCGGCCGGGTCGACGAACTGCGGGAGGAAGGACAGGAAGAAGAGCGCGACCTTGGGATTCAGCACGCCGATCAGGACGCCCTGCCGGAAGACGCGGGGCAGCGGCTCGGACGCGGCCGCGGCGGCGGCGAATGCCAAGGGGGGCGAGCACAGCTTCCGGATACCCAGGTAGACGAGATAGGCGGCGCCGGCGTATTTCACGACGGAGAAGGCGAGGGCCGAAGAGGCGAGCACGGCCGAGAGCCCGAGCGAGGTGGCAATCGCGTGCACGAGGTTGCCGGCGCTGGTCCCGGCGACAGACATGAGTCCGGCGGCGCGCCCCTGGCCGACGCTGCGCGCGATGATATAGAGCACGTTCGGACCGGGCGTGGCGACCAGGACCGCGGAGGCGACCAGGAAAAGCGTGACCTTGGCGGGATCGAGCATGGCGGCGTCAGGATTTCTCGGCGGCGCCGTTTTCCCGGTCCATGGGGTTCCGGTAGGCGTCGTAGGCGGCGATGATGCGGCTGACGAGCGGGTGGCGGACGACATCGGCGCCGCTGAACGTGTGGAAGTCGATGCCCGCGATGTCGGAGAGGATGTGCCGGACCTCGAGCAGGCCGCTTTGCTTGGCCCGCGGCAGGTCAATCTGGGTGATGTCGCCGGTGACCACCATGCGCGAGTCGTCGCCGAGGCGGGTGAGGAACATCATCATCTGCTCGGGCGTGGTGTTCTGGGCCTCGTCGAGGACGACGAACGACCGCGAGAGCGTGCGGCCGCGCATGTAGGCGAGGGGCGCGATCTCAATGACGCCCTTCTCGGACAGGCGCGCGACATCCTCGGCGTCGAGCATGTCGCCGAGCGCGTCGTAGAGCGGCCGGAGGTAGGGGAGGATCTTCTCGCGCAGGTCGCCGGGGAGGAAGCCGAGCGTCTCGCC
The DNA here is from genome assembly GCA_964471615.1 of uncultured Opitutaceae bacterium. Lineage (GTDB taxonomy): Bacteria > Verrucomicrobiota > Verrucomicrobiia > Opitutales > Opitutaceae > Opi-474. The sequence continues at coordinate 14,155 of CAYYGV010000066.1, read as the reverse complement.
GGCCTCGACCGCGGGCCGCGTGAGCACGATGCGCTCAACCTCGTTCCGCAGCAGCGCGGACACCGCCGCAGCCATCGCCAGGTAGGTCTTGCCGGTGCCGGCGGGCCCGATGCCGAACACGATCGGGTGGGCGAGCATCGACTGGAGATAGAGCTTCTGGCCGAGGGTCTTCGGGACGATGGTCCGGCGATTGGTCGCGATGACGAGCGGCTGGTCGATCAGCGCGCGCATCGCCGCGCCCTCGCCGCGGGAAAAGCCGTCGGTGATGCGGTGGAAATCCGGCGTGCGGATCGTCATGCCCTGGCCGCGCGCGTCGTTGAGGAACTGGAACAGCGCCTCGGCGCGCTCGACCCCAGCGGCGCCGTTGGCGGCGGACTGTCCCGCCGCCGGCTCGATCTTCAGCCAGTCCTCCCGCGTGACGAGCTTCACGCCCAGCATGCGCTCCGCGTGCGCGAGGTTCTCCTCCCGTCCGCCGTAGAGCGAATGGAGGTGACGCGGGCTCGGAAAATGCAGGGTCTTCGACACGGGAGTACTCCGGGGCCGGGCGAGGCAGTTCAGCGGCGACGGCGGGCCGGACGGCGGGTCTTCTTCGGCAGGACGAGGGTGCGACGGTCGCCGCTCAGGCGTTCCCAGATCGCGTCGAGCGACTGCGGGAGGATCCGCGTGTGGCCGATGACCGGCATGAAATTGTTGTCGCCGTTCCAGCGCGGCACGAGGTGACCGTGGAGATGGGCAATGCTGCCGCCGGCGGCGGAGCCGAGATTGAAGCCAACATTCACGCCGTTCGGCTTTAGGGCGTCCTGCAGGATTTTGCGGGCGAGGGTGATCTCCTCCATGAGGTCCGCGCGCTCGTCCGGCGTCAGGTCGGTCAGGTCGGTCACTTCCCGGTACGGCACCGCCAGCAGGTGGCCGGGGTTGTACGGGTAGCGGTTCAGCAGGAGATAGGAGAGCTTCGACCGGTGGATGATCAGGGCCGCCCGGTCGTCACCCATCGCCGGCAACTCGGTGAACGGCCGCTTGAACTCGGACGGGTAGCGCGGCGCCTCGATGTAGGCCATGCGCCAGTAGGCGTGGAGCTGCGGCGTATTCAAAGGAAGGTTCACAAAAAGGGCTCTCCTCCCGGAGGGCAATCGTGGAGTGGACGTCACTCCCGGCCGTAATCCCGGTCGATATAGAGCGCCGGCCGCTCCCTAGCATGAAGCGAAACAAGGGGTTGCGTTCGAAATGGGATTGGTTCTTGCGCATTAATATGACGACCGTCATTTAACTGGGCTCCATGCGTTATCCTCCCCAGCACAAGCTCGCGACGCGCCGCCGCATCCTGGCGGCGGCGAGTGCGGCGTTCCGCGAACGCGGGGTGGAAAGCACTGGCGTGGACGAAGTGATGCGACGCGCGGGGCTCACGCACGGTGGGTTTTATTCCCACTTCCGCGACAAGTCCGAGCTGGTCGCCGAGGCGTGCGCGGAGGCGTTTGACGAGGCGGTGGTGAACCTCGAACGGATTGCCGCCCAGCCAACGCCGGGCCGGCGCGCCCGGCTGCTGATCGACAGCTATCTTTCCACGCACCACCGCGACAACCGGGGCTCGGGCTGCCTGGTCGTGGCGGTGGGGGCTGACATGGCGCGCCTGACCGGTGTCGCCCGCAACGGCTTTGCCCGCGGGTTTGAACGGCACCTGGACCGGCTGGGCGAAGCGCTCCGGCTGTCGGAGGACCCGGCGGAAAACCGCGACCGTGTGACGCATCTCATGAGTTCCCTGGTGGGCGCGCTGATCTTTGCGCGCGCCATGGACGACCCGAAGCGGAGCAACGCGCTGCTTGAATCCTCCCGCCGGATGCTCCGCCGGGCCTTCGCTTCTCCTTTATGAACCAACCTGCCAACTCCCAGCCCCGTCGCGTGGTCATCACCGGCGTCGGCGCCGTCACGCCCTGCGGCAATTCCGCCGCCGACACCTGGGCCTCGCTGATCGCCGGTCGCAGCGGGCTCGGCCGCATCACGCGCTTCGACGCGTCCGCCTGCAACGCCCAGATCGCAGGCGAGGTGAAGGGCTTCGACATCACCCGTCCGCTGGCCACGCCGCTGCATCCGCGCGGCCCGGCCGGCGAGCCGCTCACGCAGGCGCTGACGCCGAAGGACGTGAAGAAATTCGGCCGCTTCACCCACCTCGGCGTGGGCGCCGCGGTGGAGGCTTACATCGACTCCGGCCTCGACGCGCACCGTGCGACGCTGAACCCGGACCGCATGGGCGTGAACCTCGGCGTCGGCCTCGGCGGCCTGCCCGAGATCGAGGCCATGCACGACACGTGGAAGGCGGGTGGCTTCCGCAAGATCTCCCCGTTCTTCATCATCCAGATCGCGCCCAACCTTCTCGCGGGCCAGGTGAGCCTGGTGCTCGATTTCCGCGGGCCCAACATGGCGGTGGCCTCGGCCTGCGCGACCAGCGGCCATGCGATCGGTGAGGCCGCGGCGGCGGTGGCCCGCGGCGATGCCGACGTGATGCTGGCGGGCGGCGCCGAGTCGACCGTCACGCCCCTGGCCATCGGCGCATTCGCGCAGATGCGCGCGCTGTCGACCCGCAACGACGCGCCGGAGCAGGCCTCGCGGCCCTACGACCAGGATCGCGACGGGTTTGTGCTGAGCGAGGGCGCGGTCACGTACATTCTCGAGGAGTACGAGCACGCCCGCCGTCGCGGCGCCCGGATCTACGCCGAAGTGCGCGGCTACGGCGCGTCGGCTGATGCCTATCACCTCTCCTCGCTCGCGCCGGGCGCCGAGGGCTCCGCCCGCGCCATGCGCGCGGCGCTGGCCCGCTCGGGGCTGGCGGCCACGGAGATCGACTACGTCTCGGCGCACGCGACCTCGACCCCGGGCGGCGACGGCGAGGAGGCGACCGCGATCGCCACGGTGTTCGCCGAGGCGAAGGCGCAGCTCCACGTCAGCGGCGTGAAGTCCATGACCGGCCACCTCCTCGGTGGCGCCGGTGCGATGGGCCTGTTCGCCGCGGTGCTGGCAATCCGCGACGGCGTGGTGCCGCCGACGATCAACCTCGCCAATATTGACCCCGTGTGCGCGGCGACCGGCCTGAACTTCACGCCGAACACGGCGGTGCGGAAAACGGTGCGCGCGGCCCTGGCCAACAGCTTCGGCTTCGGCGGCACCAACGCGTCGCTGGTGGTCAGCGCCCTCTAGTTTCCGCGCCCGGGGCGATCCACGCCATGTACTCCCGCCTGCTCGAAGCCGCCCGCCTCGCCGGGGTGCCGGTGCCGGCGGCGGCGCTCGACGACACGTCGGCGGGAGAACTGGCGGCGGCGGTGTTCCTCCGGCCGGCGCGGACGCGCCGGCCCGCGCGCGAGGAAGGCTACCTTGAGAGCGCCCGGCGGTGCGGAGTGGCGTCGCCGGTGGGTGAATTGGCGGCGTGGACCTGGGGCGAGCCGGGTCGTCCGCTGGTCGTGCTGGTGCACGGCTGGGAGGGACGCGGATCGCAATTGGGCGCCTTGGCGGCGCCGCTCGCGGCGGCGGGACTGCGGGTGCTGGCCTTTGATGCGCCGGCGCACGGCGACTCGCCAGGCGAAGAGGCGAGCGTGCCGGTGATCGCGCGGACCCTGGCCGGCCTGCCTGCTACGTGGGGACCGCTGCATGCGATCGTCGGTCATTCCATGGGCGCCGCGGCGGCCGGCGTGGCGACCGACATGGGACTTCGATTGAACCGGATGGTGTTCATCGCGCCGCCGCTCTGGCAGCGAGGCCGCCTCGTCTACATCGCGGAGCGGATGCAGCTGCCGGCGGCGGCGCAGCCATCGTTTTTCGCCGCGGTCGAACGACGGACCGATTGGCCGCTGGAGCGTTCGGACCTGCGTCTCGTCGCGCGGGCGGCGCCTTGTCCGCTGGTGGTATTCCACGACCCCGGCGATGCGGACACCGACTTCGTGGGCTCGGAGGAACTGGTGCGGCTCTGGACGGGAGCGCGGCTCGTGCCGTGTCCCGGCCGCGGCCACAACCGGATCCTCACGACCCCGGCGGTGATCGAGGAAGCGGTGCGCTTCGTCGCGACGCAGCGCTAGCAACTCGAGCCAGGAGAGGTGGCCGCAAAGAGGCGCAAAAGGCGCAAAACCGAGCGGCACATCGGTGCGCGGCGAATCCCACGACGGGCATGGCCGTGTCGGATCGATCTGCGCCTTTTGCGCCTTCTTGCGGCCAAACGTTGCCTTCGGACTTCGCGCGGTTGAGAACGGGGGCATGGACCGTCGCTTGCTTTGGTTTCTGGTGTTGCTTCTCCCGGTGGTGGCGTGGTCGTACCACGCGCCGCATGATCGGTTTACCTGGTGGCTGGAGTCCGTGCCCGCGGTGGTGGGCACGATCCTGATTTTCGTCCTCCAGCGGAAATTCCCGCTGTCGTCGCTGCTGCTGGTGCTGATCTGGCTGCATTGCGTGATTCTCGTCGTGGGCGGGCACTACACGTACGCCCAGGTCCCGTTGGGTGAATGGGCCAAGGGCTGGTTCGGCTGGACGCGCAACAACTACGACAAGCTCGGCCATTTCGCGCAGGGATTCGTGCCGGCCGTGCTCGCGCGCGAGCTGCTGCTGCGCACTTCGCCGCTCGCCGGTCCGCCGCGCAGCCGCTGGCTCGGCTTCCTCGTGGTCTGCGTCTGCCTCGCGTTCTCGGCGTTCTACGAGCTGATCGAGTGGTTCACCGCCGTCACGAGCGGCGACGCGGCCAACGACTTCCTCGGCACGCAAGGCGATCCCTGGGACACGCAGACGGACATGCTGATGGCGCTGATCGGGGCGACGGTGTCGCTGCTGGTTTTGAGTCGCTGGCACGATCGCTCGGTGGCGGCGCTAGGAACGAGAGCGGAGAAAAAGGCATAGCGGGAAAACTCGATCGAACGCCGGACGCCGAAGGGGCCGGGCCAACGCTCAACGTTCGACGTTCAACGCTCGACGTTCAATTGGAGGCGAGCGGGATCGGCCACTTGAGCGTTAAACGTTGAGCGTCGAACGTTGAGCGTTCCCCTCCGAAACCCCTTCGATGTTCGGCGTTCGACGTCCGATGTTCGATGTTCTCCCAAAACCAATCACTGCGGATCCCACATGTATTTCGCGGCCCACGAATCGGTCGGTCCGGGCTCGGCGACGAAGCGGAATTCTGATCCGGGCTTGAGGTAGCGCCGGGCGAGCGCCTCCAACTCCTCCCGGCGGATGGCGGCCGAGTCCTCGGTCCGGTTGCGGGCGGCCTGGAGCCGTTCCGGACGCAGCTGGGCGTCGCGCAACACCGTGTGGCACCAGTAGCCGTTGTTGCGGAGGTCCTTTTCCCGGTCGCGCAGGAAGGGCTCGCGGACACGGACGAACAGGTCGGGGTCGATGCCGTGCTCGACGATGCGGGCGATCTCGTGGCGGATGACCTGGGCCGCCTTCACGCCTTGGGAGGGAGGAACGTCGGCGCGGAGGTAGAAATAGCTGAAGGACGGCCAGCCGTCGTACTGGACGAAGTCGGCCGCGGGCGTGTAGGTGGCGCCGAGTTCCTCGCGCAGCCGTACGAACAACCGCTCGGCCAGCACGCTGGCCAGCATCCGGCAGCGGCGTTCCTGCTGGACGTCTGCCAAGTCCGGCACCGGCCAGTACCAGGCCAGCGCTGTCTGGCGGAGCGTGGGGTTCAGGGGATACATCTGCGGGAAGCGGTAGGGCGCGGCGAAGGAGAACCTGGCCTCGCGCGACTGGCGCGACGGATCCTCGCGCCGGCCCAGCGCCCCCAGCGTCCGGGCGGTGGCGTCGCTCGCCTCGGCCCAGGTGGCGTCGCCGACGATGCTCATCTCAATCGGGCCGCTGGCAAACTGCGGCCGGAGCCACAGGGAGAGCTCGCGGAAGGTGCGGGCGTAGGCTTCGTCGGGCTCGGGCGGTCCGATCAGCCGGGAGGCGTTGGCCAGGATGCGCTCCGCGTGCAGCGAAATCGGACCGCCCGGCATGGTGTCGAAGGTGTTGTAGAGCGTGCCGAAGGATGCCCGGGACTCCTCCATCGCGGACGGCCGGAACGCGGGATCGGTGAGGTACGCGGCCACGACCTGCAGCGCGAGGAGGAGGTCGCGCCGCGCGCAGCGGACGTAGAACGCGCAGGCGTCGGGCTCGATGCCGAAACCGACGCTGAGCACATGGCGCGACAGCAGCGCGTCGAGTTCCTCGTTCGAGTGCAGGACGACCCCGCCGCGGACGAAGCCGTAGGCCGCCAGGTAGTCGAGGCCCGGCTGGTCGCGCGGCTGCGTGAGCTTGCCGGTGCCGACCCGCACCGTGATCGACACCGTGTCCGCCTCGAACGTGGTCGGCTTGAAGTTCAGCCGGACCCCGTTGGCAAAGCGGGCGAGGTGGACGTCGAGGTCTTTCTCGTACCGGTCCTTCTCGATCTGGCCGGTCGCGCCGAAGTAGTGGTACGCGAATTTCACGTCGCCCGGCGGCACCCGCAGCTTCACCGGCAGGGCGCGGCTCGCGTTGAGAATCCCGCCGACGACCGTGGCGGGTGACGGGAAGGAGCTGTGGGCCGTGACCAGCACGTGGGGCGGGGCGCTCGTCCAGGCCTCGCGAAAGGCCGCGGTGCACTCCGCGACGGTCGTGGCCTCGACGACCGGGGCGAGCTCGCGCTGGACGTCGGCGGGCGCCACCAGCACGCCGCCGTACAACAGTGAGCCGGCGATGAGGGCAGCCATGGCTTCCGAGCGCCTCGTTGGCGCGGTGCGCGTGGCCTGCTCGTAGCTGTTCAGCAGACTGGCCTTGGCGAGGCTGAGCTCGTCCTCGGTGAAGCCGAGGAGATAGGCCCGCCGATGCTCCTGCTCGAGCTCGGCTGCCAGGCGCGGCCAGTCGCTGATCCGGCCGGACGCCGAGAATGACACGGCTTCCCAGCCGGCGACATAGGTGTCGGTCTGGACCGTGGGCGCGACGAACGAGCCGCCGCGGCGCTGCACATCCCAGTCGAGCCGCTTGTTGAACATCGCGAAGGCCAGCGCGCGGTGCACCGCCGCCACCCGCTGCTCATGCGTGTCGGGCGGCCGCGGCTGGCGGTGCGGATGGGTGAAATAGAACCGGACGCCGGCGAAGTTGGCCTCGCGATAGACCTCCACGTTGGGCGGGGCAGCCTTTTCGGGCACGATGTCCGTCGGTTCCGGCAGCGCCGGGGCCCGGGCCTGGAGCGGGCCCAGCACTTCGGTCAGCAGCGGCTCGACCGCGGCCGGGTCCACGTCGCCGACGACGATCACGGCCAGGCGCTCCGGCCGGTACCACGCGTCGTAGAAGGCGACAAACTGCTCGCGCGTGAAGTGGCCGACCGTGGCCTCCACCCCGATCGGGTTGCGCAGGCAATAGCGCGAGTCCGGCCAGATCGACATGAGGTTGGCGAGGTTGATGCGCTCCTCCGGGGTGTTGCGCGTTTCCTTCTCGCTGAGCACGACCCCGCGCTCCTTCTCGATGGCGGCCGGGTCAAACGTCAGGCCATCGGCGTACTCGCGGAACACCGTCAGGCCGAGGCGCAGGGTCGCGGCCTGGGTGTCGGGCAGCTCGAGATGGTAGACCGTGTAGTCGTAGGACGTGAACGCCGTGTTGTCGGGACCCAGGCCGATGCCGGCGCGTTCGAGCGTGGTGGTGAGCTGGTTGCCCGGAAAGGCGCGGGAGCCCCGGAACGCCATGTGCTCGATAAAGTGGGCGAGGCCGCGTTCCTCGTCGTGCTCGACCAGCGAGCCGGCGGCGACGAGCAGACGCAGCGACACGCGGCCCTTGGGCTCGGCGTTCGGCAGGATGACCCAGCGCAGTCCGTTGGGGAGGGTGCCGGTGCGAAGGGTCGGCTCGGGGAGCCGGTCCGACGGCACGTCGGCCCAAGGGGCGGCGAAGCCGGCCAGCCCGCCGCCGAGGACAAGGGCGGCCAACCAGAGCCATCGGACGAAGCGCGGCATGGCGGCTAACATCGTGCCGCCGCCGAAGCTGTCACGCGGAAAACGGCGACCGGTCGCGCTCGCGCGCAGTCCGGAGACGAAGCCGTAGCTGACTGATAAGACTGAACATCGAACATCGGACGTCGAACGCCGAACATCGAAGGGGCGACATTAGCCTTCGACGTTCGACGTTCGACTTTCGACTCCCGGGTCCGACGCCCGGTCGGTCCGGTTCGCCAGCGCCTATTTCTTCGGCAGGATCGTGACCGTCGAGGCGCGGTCGCGGCCGAGGTACTGCTTGGCGAGCGCGCTCACCTCGGCGGCGGAGATGGACTCGACGTCGGCAATGCGGTTGCGGCACCAGTCGAGCACCTCGGGCTTTTCCTGGGCGCGGGAGAGGACGCTGCCGAGCCAGTACGGATTCGCGCGGAGCGACTCGCGGAGCGCGGTCAGGCCGGGCTGCTTGGCGCGGGTCAGCTGGTCCTCCGTGACGCCGTGTTGGGCGAGGTCATCGGCGGCGGCGAGGACGATGCCGGCCATCTTCGCGGCGGCATCCGGGGCCACGTCGACGCTGGCGGCGAAGTAGCCGTAGCCGGGGAAGGTGTCGCTGGCGTTGCTGCCGGCGCCGGGGCTGTAGGTGCCGCCGACCTCCTCGCGGACCTTCACGCGCAGCCGGTCCTGGAGGACGGCGGCCAGCATGTTGAGGCGGCGGGAACGGCTGGCCTCCAGTCCGTCGGTGCTCGGCCAGTAAAGCCGGACGACGCCCTTCGGGATCTCCGACTGGATCGAATAGTCCTTCGTGAACGGCTGGGCCGGGAACACGAGATGACGCCACTCCGCGTGCTCGACGCGGGCCTCGCGGGCGGGCAGGGCACCGAGCGTGCGGGCGACGGCGTCGATGGTCGCTTCGACATCGAGATCGCCGACGATCGCGAGCTCGAGCGGGCCGTGGGTCAGCTGGGGCGTGAGCCAGGCGCGGGATTCCTCGAGGGTGCGGGAGAGCATGACTTCCTTCGCGGGCATCCCGAAACGCGGGTCGCCGCTGGCGACCAGGCTGGCGACCTCCGTGGCCAGCGGGCCCTGCGGGGTGTGCGCGAAGGCGATGTAGGCCTGCTCGAGCGCCTTCCGGGCCTGGCGCTGGGCCTCTGGCCGGTAGCCCGGATCGGTGAGCTTCGCGGCGAGCAGCTGCAGCTCGAGCACCAGCTCGTCGCGGGTCGTGAGACCGCCGAAATCGATCGCGTCCGGTCCCATCCGGAGGCCGACGCCGACGGTGTGGCCGGCGAGGATGCGGCGCAGGTCGTCGACGCTGTGCTTGCCGAGTCCGCCGAGGTCAAAGGTGTTGCCGGAGAAGAGCGCGAGACCGCGCTGGTCGGCGGGCTCGGAGAGGAGCCCGTAGCCGACGCGCGCGCTGAGACGGATGCGGCCGGCCTCGAAGTCGGTCTTCTTGAGGTTGAGGCGGACGCCGTTGGCGAACTCGACGAGGTAGATGTCGAGATCCTCGACATGCTGGCGCTTGGTCACCTGGCCGGCGGGGCCGAAGTCGGTGTAGGCCCACTTTTGTTCCGCGGCCGCGGCCGGCGCGGCGACGGCGACCTGCTGCGACTGCGCGTAGGCGGCGGCGATCGCGGCATTGGCGTCGCCGGGGATCTTGGCGTTGCCGGCCACGAGCACGTAGCGGCCCGGGGCGGAGAAGGCCTTGCGCAGGGCGGCGAGGCAGTCGTCGACGGTGAGCTTGGCGAGGGCGGGGGCGTAGAGGGCCTGCTCGGCGGCGGGCGTGGTGAAGACCTCGCGGTGGAGGATTCCCTCGGCGATCTCGTTCGCGAGCCGGTCGGAGTGGCGGGTGGACGCGGACTTCACGGACTGGTCGAGACCGTTAAGGTACGATGCCACGACCTCGTGCAGCTCGGCGGCCGAGAAGCCGTGCTCGAGCGCGCGGCGGAGCTCCTGGTCGCCGACGGCGAGGGCGGCGGTCCATTGCTCGGGCTTGCAGTTGACATCGATCGAGACGGAGCGGAACAGGTCGAAGTTCTCCGAGGCGGAAGCCGAGGCGTCGGTGAACGGCGCGTTCTCCTTCTTGGCCAGCTCGGCGAGGCGACGGTTGAGCATCGAGATCGCGACGCTGCGCGGCAGCTCCTTCAGCCGGTTGGCCGCGGTGTCGGGCTCGAAGGCGTAGGGCGTGACCATGGTGATGGACACCGAGGTGTTGGGGGCCTCCGGCTCCGAGCAGAAATTGGTGCGGACGCCGGTGAACTCGGCGACCTGGCCGCGATCCGGCTCGGGCCGGGCCGGGGCGCGGGCGGTGATGCGGGAGAAGGTCTCCGTGACCATCCGCTCGACCTGGGCGACATCGACGTCACCGACCACGACGACCGCCATGCGCTCCGGGCGGTACCACGTGTTCCAGAAGTCGACGAAGCGCTCGCGCGGGGCGTGCTCGATCACGTTGACATCGCCGATCGGGATGCGCTTCGGAAACAGCGTGGTGCCGAGGGTGGTCTCGAACTGCGAGAGGAAGATGCGGAATCCAACCGAGTCGCGGGCGCGCTTCTCGCTGAGGATGATCCCGCGCTCCTTCTCGACCATCTCGGCCGGCAGGAGGAGGCCGCCGGCATCGTCGGCGAGGACCGAGAAACCCTCGGCGAGGGTGGCTTCCTTGGTATCGGGCAGCTCCAGCAGGTAGAGCGTGCGGTCAAACGACGTGTTGGCGTTGGTGTCGCCGCCGAAGCTCATGCCCATGCGCTGGAAGAACTCCACCAGCGTGCCGGGCTTGAAGTGATCGCCGCCGTTGAACGCCATGTGCTCAAGGAAATGCGCCAGCCCGCGCTGCTCCTCGGTCTCGTACAGCGAACCCGCCAGCACGAGGAGGCGCAGCGACGCACGACCCTTCGGCTCGTGATTCGGCAGGATCACATAGCGGAAGCCGTTCGGCAGCGTGCCAAACTTGGCGGCCGGGTCCGCGGCGAGGTCGCTGGCGGCCTGCGCGAAGTTCGGCAGGGCAGGCGTCGGCGGCGTGGAGGGCGTGACGGCGCGAACCAGCACGGTCAGCGCGAGGAACGGCAAGAGGCGGGGCAGGAGGGACAGGCGCATGGCGGGACAATGAAACCAGGAGGAGAAACCAAAAGCCAAAAACCGGGCTTCCCGGGCTTTGGTCCATTTGGACTATGGTGGGTACGTTCCGACCGCGGAAAGGCGGCGATGATCCCCCGGCGGTCGCCGGATTCTCATTGGCAGGCGGGGCGGGAATCCAGTGTGATGAAACCGTGCGGGCCCGACCCGCCGACCGAATGCTCTGGCTTTACCGCATCCTGTTCCTGCCCGGCCTGCTGGTCTCCGCCCCCGCGTACCTCTGGCGGATGCGCCGTCGCGGAGGCTACAGCGAAAATTTCGCGCACCGGTTTGGGGCACTCGACGGCCTGCCGGCCAAGCAACCCGGCGTGCGCCGGATCTGGCTGCAGGCGGTCAGCGTTGGCGAGATGCTCGCCATCGCACCGCTGCTCGAGGGGCTGCGCCGCGCCGGCGGGGTGGAGGTCTATCTCACGACGACGACCAGCACCGGTTACCGTCTCGCCCTGGAACGCTGCGCCGCGCTCACGATCGGGATCGGTTACTTCCCGCTCGACTGGTGGCTGTTCTCGCGCCGCGCGTGGCGACGCATCGACCCGGACCTGGTGATCCTTACCGAGGGCGAGCGCTGGCCCGAGCACATCCATCAGGCCGCCCGTCGCGGGGTGCCGGTGCTGGCGATCAACGCCCGGCTGTCCGACCGCAGCTTCGCCCGCATGCAGTGGCTGGGCAGTGGCGCGCGGATCATGTTGCGGGAAATCTCCCGCGTCCTCCCGAGTTCCGCACTGGATGCCGGGCGCTTCCGCGAACTGGGCTACCCCGACGAACGCATCACCCCGACCGGCAACATCAAGCTCGACGTCGCCATCCCGCGGCTCACGGCCGACGAGCGGGCCGCGCTGCGGCGCGAGCTCGGCCTGCCTGACGGACAGGTTTTGATGGGCGCCTCGACCTGGCCCGGCGAGGAGGCCGCGCTCGTGGACACCCTGCGGGCCGCGCGCGCCGCCGGTCACGCCTGCTCGCTGCTGCTGGTGCCGCGGCATTCGGAACGGCGCGGCGAACTGGAACGCCTGCTGTCGACTTCCGGCCTGCGGGTGCATTTCCGCTCGCGCGGCGCGGCGCCGGGCGAGGTAGACGTAAGCGTGGCGGACACGACGGGCGAACTGCGTCGCCTGCTCCAGGTTGCGGATGTGGTGTTCGTCGGCAAGAGCCTGCCGCCGCACACCGAGGGACAGACTCCGGTCGAGGCCGCCGTGCTGGAACTGCCGATCCTCTTCGGCCCGGGCATGGGCAACTTCCGCGAGATCTCCCGCGACCTCCTCGCTCGTCACGCCGCGGTGCAAGTGGCCGATGCTGCCGCGCTGATGACGACAGCCACGGATTTGCTTTCGAACGAGAATCATCGTCGCGACCTCGCGCTCAACGCCGGCAAGTGGCACCGTGACAACGCCGGTGCCGTTGAGCGTACCCTGGCGGCCATCAGCGAGGAATTGGTGAAGCTCAAGTGAGGGTGTAGCGTCCGGTCTTTGCCGGGTGCCAACAGGGTCCCGCATATCGCTTGCAGTGCGCTTTTTTGGATCCTCGAGTGGGTCGGCTTTCTCAGAATCGGAGCTTTCTGATTGCCACCTTACTACGGAAGTCGTTGGCGGCCTTTTGTCTGCAATACATGCGTGATTAGCGCAGATTTTGATTGCCGCAAAAAACGCGTGGTCTACGGTGACCGCTTTTATACCGGATGCAATCGCACGGTCCCAAGCGCGTCTATACTCCCGCGTCTCTCGAATCGTGGTTCGACCGTTTGGAAAACGATTGGTCTGCGGCGTTTAGTGAAACCCAGCTGGAGGAGGGCCGCCGGATCTACCGCGAAGGCGAGGTCCGGGAACTCGAGCTTACCGCCAAGGATGCGATCATCCATCGCCGGGTGGAGAAGCGCGACGAGTACGTTGTCATCGAATGGGAGGGCGAGCAGCTGGCGGTCCGATCTTCGACTACTGATCTTGATGTAGCCCACGCACTTGCGGTGGCCGGACTCCACGAGATCGAGGAGCTGGTGGCCGACGAGATTTCCCCGCTGCCCGACGAGGCGCCGCGTTCGTCCCGGGTCAGTCCCAGTTCGAACGGCAACGGCTCGCTGTCCAAGGTCGGCGGCGGCATGGCGGCGCGGGCCAGTGCGGCGCCGTCCAGCAATGGCAACGGCGGCGCGGCGAAGCCGGCGGCTCCAGCGAGCAACGGCGCGATCCGGCCGCTCCTGCTGGCGTTCAAGACGAAGACCGCGGGCCTGACGTTCCAGGCGTTCTGGGCAGATGCCGACGGCACGCGTCACCCGGCCCTCGGCGCGGCCGCGCACGCGAACGGCAATGGTCACGTCAGCTCCAGCGAGCGCGCGAAGCTGATCGGACTCGCCGCCTACGCGCGCAAGGCGCACTTCCACTATCATCAGGACACCGGCCTCTACGTGCTCGAGTCGCTGGTGGAAATCCCGAATTTCCTGAAGACCACGCTGCCGGCCTGGCGGAAGATGTTCACGGTCGAGCTCGACGAGAGGTCGGCGCACCTGCTGAAGGGCACGCGCACCGTCGAGATCGAGGCGGTCGCAGAGCAGTCCCAGACCCCGGGCCGCGCGGGCGCGCCGGACGGCACGGGCCTGAACCTCCGCTGGATCTTCCGGGCGGGCGAGCGGATGCTCACGGACTCCGAGGTGAACACGCTGCTCAAGCGCGGCGGGTCGCCGGTGATCCTGCCGAACCTCGGCATCGTGACGCTGACCGGGGAGCGTTGGGAGACCTTCAGCGCGTGGCGCCGCAACCTCGCGGAGACGCATGCGAACGGAGCGCTCTCGCCGTACCTGATCTTTTCGCTGTTCAACGACGCGCGGCTGAAGCTCACGCTCTCGCCGGAGATCGAGGCGTGGCGCCAGAAGGTGCTCGCGCCGCCGGATGCGCCGCCGGAGCTGCCGGAAATCCTGCGTCCGTACCAGCGCCGCGGTGTCGAGTGGATGATGCACCTGTGCGACGTGGGCTGTCATGGCCTGCTGGCCGACGAGATGGGCCTGGGCAAGACCCTGCAGGTGCTGACCGTGCTCGCGCGGCGGCGGATTGCGGACCGGCCGACTCTGATCGTGTGCCCGGCGAGCGTCGTGCCGGTGTGGCGCGAGGAGATCGCGAAATTCTACCCGGAGCTGG
>CAYYGV010000065.1:0-20752 GCA_964471615.1 uncultured Opitutaceae bacterium | reverse complement strand
GCCGATGCGCGCGGTCTCGCCGATCACGACGCCCGTGCCGTGGTCGATGAAGAAGTGCGTGCCGATCGTCGCGCCGGGATGGATGTCGGTGCCGGTGCGCTCGTGACCGTACTCCGTGAGCATGCGCGGCAGCAGCGGCACGCCGAGCCGGTAGAGCACGTTGGCGAACCGTTGCACGGAAATCGACAGGACGCACGGGTAGGCGAGGATGATCTCCTCGACGCTCCGCGCGGCGGGGTCGCCTTGGTACGCCGCCGTGACATCGGTCTGGATGATCTGCCGCAGCGCAGGCAAACGGCCGAGCGCATCGGCGGCGAGCGCCTGCGCGCGGGCGGCTGGCGACGGATCGCGGGCGAACGTCAGGCACTTCTCGATTTCCGCCGTGAGTTGCTGGTGCACCCCCGTGAGTAATCGGTCGACGAGCCCGGGCACGTCCTTCTTCGTCAGGGCCGAGGTCTCGAAGAAGCCCGGGAACATCAGGTGCATGTAATCCGACGCGAGCCGCTGCACCGAGTCCTGCGCCGGCAGGTTCACCCCGTCGAGGTGGTTGATGCCACCCTGCTGGTCGTAGGAGTCCAGCAGCGCCTGCTTGATGGGGTGGAGGTTCATTTTTGAGTAGCGCGTAGCGGGTAGCGTGTAGCGAGTAGGGGACGTGCGGAGAACGAGGGTGGGACGCGGGCGTGCCAGTGATCGATTCGGATGCTCGCTACTCGCTACTCACTACCCGCTACTTTTCAAATGTGATACATCTCGTTGCCGGTCCGGGTCACGAGCGTGTCGAGCGTGCAGTCGCGGGTCTTCTCCTCGATCGCGGCGCGCAGGTCGGTCCAGACCTCCTTCATGCGCCGGCCGGTCCGGCCGCGGTAGTTGCCACTGAACTCGACGACCTCGCCCTCGACGGCCTTGATGATGTCGTAGAGGGAAATCTGCTCGGGTGGACGGGCGAGCGCGTAGCCGCCCTGGATACCGCGCTTGCTGGTGATCAGGCCCTCGTCACGCAGTTCGCAGAGGATCTGGGCGAGAAAATTGGACGGGACCGCCTCGGCCTCGGCGAGGTGCTCGATCCGGGTGAATTCGCCCGAGCCGTGAAGACGCGCCATCTCCGCCAGGACCCGGCAGGCATAGTCGACTTTGACGGAGATCTTCACTGAACCAGTAAACCTGAGCCCGCGCACGAGGAGCAATCCAGATCTGCCGGGCTAGCCGCCGGCTGGCGTTCGCGCTTATGCAGGGTGGGTGTGCGACTTAAAAGGCGTGAGCCGCCGGCATAACACCGTTGAGCCGGCCGGACAAAGTCCCTGTGGTGGTGGGGCTTTCCATGATGACCTCGCGCGAACGAATTCTCACGGCGGCCCGACGCGGGCGCCCGGACCGGGTGCCGCTGGACATCTGGATGACCCCGGAGGTGCGCGACCGCCTCCTGGTGCATTTCGGGGTGGCGACCGAGCCGGAGATCTGGACCAAGCTCCACCTCGACAAGGTCGTCAATGTCTTCCCGCGCTACGTCGGTCCGCCCGAGCGTCTGCTGCCCGGCGGCATGCGTCAGGTGCCGCCGTGGTGGATCACCGTCAGCGAGATCAACTACGGCACGGGTCACTACAGCGAGCCGGTGGGTTGGCCGCTGAAGGAGGCCACGACGATGGCGGAGCTCGAGGCCTTCGAATGGCCCAGCGCCGACTGGTACGACTTCTCCACCATCGAGGCGCAGTGCGACGCGTGGCCGGAGAACGCAATCGAGGGTTGCTACATCGCGCCGTTCTACTGGCACAACCACATCCGCGGTCTCGAGCAGAGCTGCGTCGATCTGGTCGCGGAGCCCGAACTCACGGAGTACATGCTCGGCCGCATCACCCAATTCTGCTGGGACTACGCGAACCGGTTCTTCGAGGCGGGCAAGGGCAAGATCCACCTGACCCAGGTCACCGACGACTACGGCTCGCAGCACGACCTGATGATCAGCGCCGAGTGTTATCGGCGGTGGTTCAAGCCGCTTCAGAAAAAGTTCATCGACCTCGCGCACCAGGCTGGGGCGGTGGTGATGCACCACGACGACGGTGCGATTCGCCGCATCATCCCCGACCTGATCGAGGTCGGCGTGGACATGCTGAATCCCATCCAGCACGTGTGCCCGGGCATGGACATGCCCGGCCTCAAGCGCGACTTCGGGGCCCACCTCAGTTTCCACGGCGGCGTGGACAACCAGGACGTGCTCCCGCACGGAAGCGTCGACGACGTGCGCCGCGAAGTGCGCGATTGCATGAACCAGCTCGGCGCCGGCGGCGGCTACATTCTCGCCCCCTGTCACAACATCCAGCCGGTCACGCCCACCGAGAACATCATCGCGATGTACGAGACGGCTTGGCATGAGGGTTGGTATTAGCGCCGCGCGCTGCGCGGCGCTAGGAATTGGGAGATTGAAGCTGGGAGATAGAAGACATGCTCAGCTCTCGATTACGGTGGGCCGGGGTGAGTTCCATCTCCTAACTACCATCTACCATCTACCATCTACCACCGCGCCGACCGATTCGGTCGGTGCGGTTTTCAGATGACGAAGTCGGTGGCGTCGGGGCGGATGACTTCGGTCGGGGCGTGGAGCATGCCGGCGGCGACGGTGGCGTGCGTGCCGGGCTCGATGAGGATGAACGAGCCGGTCAGCCGATTGGCCTCGTAGGCGTCGAAGAACACCGGCTTGGCAGTGCGCAGCCGGATCTCGCCGATGTCGTTCAACGCGAGGCTGGCGGGCGCGGGCTCGCGGGCGAACGTGCTGATGTCGAGGCGGTGTTCGATGGCGGTGACGGCCGCCTGCACGGTGTTCGTCGTGTGCTTGAGCAGGTACTTCTTCCCGGGCTGCAGCGGCCGCGGATGCATCCAGCACACGTTGGCCCGCAGGTCGCACGCGCCGCCGGGAAGCTGGTCGGTGCCGACGATCATCTGCCCGCGACTCACGTCGACGTCGTCCTCGAGCAGGAGCGTCACGGACTGCGGGCAGAACGCCTCCTCGATCGGACCGTCGTAGGTGTGGATTTCCTTCACCGTGGTGGTCTGACCGCCCGGGAGGACGATCACCTTCTGACCGCGGCGCACGATGCCGCCGGCGATCTGGCCGCTGACGCCGCGGAAATCGTGGAGTCGCGCGTCGGTCGGGTTGTGCGGGCGGTTGACCCACTGCACGGGCAGGCGAAGGCCGTTGAGGTTCCAGTCGCTGCCGATGTGGACGGTCTCCAGGTGATGGAGCAGCGTCGGGCCCGGGTACCAAGGCGTGTGCCGGGACGGCTCGACGAGATTGTCGCCGTGCAGCGCGCTAATCGGGATGAACTTCACGTCGTGGATCCCGAGACGGGGCAGGAACTCCTCGAAGTCGGCGCGGATGGCGTTGAAGCGCTCCTCGCTCCAGCCGACGAGGTCCATCTTGTTCACCGCAACGACGAGGTGCGGGATGCGCAGGAGGGCGGTGAGGCAGGTGTGGCGGCGGCTCTGCTCGATGACACCGGCGCGGGCGTCGACGAGGACGACGGCGAGGTTGGCCGTCGACGCGCCGGTCACCATGTTGCGCGTGTACTGGATGTGGCCCGGGGTATCGGCGATGATGAACTTGCGGCGCGGCGTGGCGAAGTAGCGGTAGGCGACATCGATCGTGATGCCCTGCTCGCGCTCGGCGCGGAGCCCGTCGGTGAGATTGGCGAGGTTGACCTGCCCGCCGCCGGTGATGTCAGCGGACCGCTCGAGCGCCTCGAGCTGGTCCTCCATGAGCGACTTCGAGTCGTAGAGCAGCCGGCCGATGAGCGTCGATTTGCCGTCGTCCACCGACCCGCAGGTGTTAAACCGCAGGATTTCGACAGACCGCGCGGCGTTCGACTGCTCGGAGATCGCAGTTCGCAGATCGGAGTTCGTGGTGAAAGTGGCGACGGACATGGAATTAGTTCTTTCCGGCGGAGCGGATCAGGCCGGACACGAGCTGACCGGAGCGGACGACCCGTTCCCGCAGCAGGCGCTGCTCGGCTTCGGTGATAAAGTGATTGTCGAGCAGGACGTAGGTCATCGAACGGACTTCGCCACACGAACGGCGGGCCACGTTGAAGAACTGGACTTTCTCCGCCGGGTGGCGGCTCTCCCAACCCTCGGCGATGTTGTTCATGACCGAAACCGAGGCGCGCCGGAGTTGATCACAGAGTCCAAAGTCGCGAACCAACGGATCACGGCGGCAGAGGGCGTAGATTTCGTTGGTCAACTCACGCGCGCGCTTCCAAGCGTCGAGATCCTCGAACTGCAAGATATTGATATTCATGCATTCAGCGTGATTTCGCGAACTGCGAACTGCGATCTCCGAACTACGCACATCAGAAGTAACCCGCCTTTTTCCGGTCCTCCATCGCCGCTTCCGACGCCTTGTCGTCAGCGCGGGAGCCTCGCTCGGTCACGCGGGCGGCGGCGATCTCGGTGATGATGTCGTCGACGTTGTCGGCACGCGACTCCACCAGGCCCGTGCTGATGATGTCGCCGATCGTGCGCACGCGCACCACGAGCTCGCGCACCTCCTCGCCGGGTCTCGGCGGCTGGAGGTCGTTCACCGGCAACCACTGACCCTGGCGGCGCACGCAGGCGCGGCGGTGACTGAAATAGATCGTGGGCACCTCGAGCCGCTCGCGCCGGATGTACTCCCACACGTCGAGTTCGGTCCAGTTGCTGAGCGGAAACACGCGCATGTTCTCTCCCGGATTCAGCCGCGCGTTGTAGAGATTCCAGATCTCGGGCCGCTGGTTCTTCGGGTCCCATTGGCCGAAGCTGTCGCGGAAACTAAAGAACCGCTCCTTCGCGCGGGCCTTCTCCTCGTCGCGGCGCGCGCCGCCGATGCAGCAGTCGAACCGGAACTCCTCGATCGCCGCGAGCAGCGTCGGGATCTGCAGGCGGTTACGGCTGATCTCGCCGGGCGCGGGAATTGCGATGCCCTTGGCGATCGCGTCCTCGACGGTCCGCACGATGAGCTTCGCTCCCAGCTCCTTCGCGCGATGGTCGCGGAAGGTGTTCAACTCGGGAAAGTGGTGCCCGGTGTCGACGTTGAGCAGCGGCAGCGGGAGGTCCGATGGACGGAAAGCCTTCTCGGCGAGACGCAGGAGACAGATAGAGTCCTTGCCGCCGGAAAACAGGAGCGCCGGGCGTTCGAATTCGCCGGCGACTTCCCGCATGATGTGGATCGCCTCGGTTTCGAGGTACTGCAGGTGGTCCATTATTGGAGTCGCAGTTTGAAGTTCGCAGTTCGGAGTTCGGCCTAAGCGAACTACGCGCACCGAACTGCGATTTCCGACTGCAGGGTCGCGGTGCGACCCCAGGTGGCATGCAGGCCGCATTCGCGTTTCTCGTCGGCCTTCGCGGGATCGAAATAGTCCCACTCATTCGGCAGACCGTGCCGCACGAGATACTCGTCGAGCTGCGCGTCGGTCCAGTGGAAGAACGGGCTGACCTTAAGCGTGCCGAAATTGGCGTCGTAGCTCACGATGCCGAGACCCGCGCGGTTCGGATTCTGTACCTGGCGCAGGGCCGTGAGCCAAACGGTGGGCGCGAGCTCGCGCATGCCGCGCTGGAACGGCTCCAGTTTCATGAGGCGGCTGAAATTCTTGAGACCCTCCTCGTCGGAGAGGTCAGGCAAGGGACCGTAGACTGCATCGCGGTGTGCCGGAGTGAGGAGCGGCAGGTAGGGTTTGAGATTCAGCTTCAGGCGGGAGGCGAGCTCGGCGGCGTGACGGTAGGTGGCCGGACGGTTGTAGCCGTGGTCAACCCAGAGCACGGGCAGGTCCGGCTGCACGCTCACGACGGCGTGGAGAATGGCGGCCTCGTACGGACGGAAATTGGTGGAGACGAGCGCGCGACCGCCGGCTTGGGAGAGCGCCCAGCGGATGATGTCGGCGGGGGACTGATGGCGCAGCTGTTCGTTCCAGGTGGAGAGCTGCTCGGAAGATGGGATCATGATCGGAGTTCGGAGATCGAAATTCGGAGTTCGTTTCTGGGAGACAGGAAAGAGTAGATGGGAGTTTGGAGATGGGAGATCGAAGGCAGGGGGTGTGGCTCTCTGGGCGAACTCCGAACTGTGTTCTCCGAACTACGAAGCCGTGGCGGTCGCCGCCGCGGCTTCCGGCCAGAACACGCGCGCGGCGAAATCGCCGAACCGTTCGCCGGCGGTGCGCTCGTCGCGCCAGCGGGTGAGCAGGGGCCGGAGCTCGGTCTCGAGGTCGGCATCCTTCACAGTCTCGCGATAGACCCGGTTGAGCCGCGTGCCCGCGGCGTTGCCGCCGAGCCAGAGCTGGTAGCGTCCGGGGGCTTTTCCGACCAGAGCGATCTCGGCCATGTAGGGGCGCGCGCAGCCGTTCGGGCAGCCGGTGGACCGGATCACGATCTCCTCGCCGCCGAGCCCGAGTTCGTCGCCGAGCTTTTCGATGCGGTCAATGTAGCCGGGCAGGGCGCGCTCGGACTCGGCGAGTGCGAGGCCGCAGGTGGGCAGGGCGGGGCAGGCCATGGAGGCGGCGTGCAGGACGGAGGCCTGCTGCTCGACCTTTACGCCATGAGCCTTGAGGAGCGTGGTGATCGCGGCGCGATCCGCTTCCGGGACATTCGCGAGAATCACATTTTGGTTGGCCGAGATGCGGAACTCCACGTGCGGAAACCGCTCGGCGA
Source organism: uncultured Opitutaceae bacterium (assembly GCA_964471615.1). GTDB lineage: Bacteria > Verrucomicrobiota > Verrucomicrobiia > Opitutales > Opitutaceae > Opi-474. The sequence continues at coordinate 14,086 of CAYYGV010000065.1, read as the reverse complement.
CCTGCCGGAGCGCGGTCTTGAGCGTGTGGCCCGGGACATCCTTCACGCGGCCGGTCTCGACGAAGAGCGTGAGAAACTGCGAGCCGTCGACGGCGCGGTTCCAGCCGTAGCGGTCGCCGGTGGTGGTGAACTCGAAGCGCCGGACGCCGGTGAGCGCGAAGCCCGTGCGCCGGTTGATCTCCTCGACCACCCACGGCACGCCACGCTCCTCCACGACATACTTGAGCCGGGCGTGCTTGCGGTTGGTACGGTCGCCGAAGTCGCGGTGGATCGTCAGGACGGCTTTGGCAACGTCCACGAGACGGTCGGGCGTGAAGAAACCCACAACATCGGCGAGACGCGGGTAGGTGACGACGTTGCCATGGCTGCGACCCATGCCACCGCCGACGGCGAGATTGTAGCCGGCGAGCTGGTCGCCCTCGATCACGGCGATAAAGCCGAGATCGTTCGTGTAGACATCCATGTCGTTCACCGGCGGGATCACGAACGACGCCTTGAACTTCCGCGGCAGGTAGCTCCGCCCGTAGAGCGGGTCGACGAACTCCTTGTGCGCGGGGTCGTCCAGGTTGAGCTGCACGTTGTCGATCCAGATCGCGTGGTACGCCGCGGTCTGCGGTGCGAGCGCGTGGGCCAGGCTGACACTGTCGGCGAAAACCTGCTCGCGGGCGCGCGTGTAGGCGGGCGTCGGCGGCGCGGTGACGTTGCGGTTCACGTCGCCGCAGGCGGCGAGCGTGGAGAGCAGCGACTCGTTGATGCGCTTGATGACCGGGCCCAGGCCGGACTTGAGCACGCCGTGCAGCTGGATGCTCTGCCGCGTGGTGAGCCGCAGCGTCTGGTTGCCGTAGGTGTTCGCGAGGTCGTCGAACGCGATCCATTGCGCCGCGGTCAGCACGCCGCCCGGGATGCGGCCGCGGATCATCATCTGGTATTTCTTCGCCGTCTTCCGCAGGTCGCGGTCGTCCTGCTGGTACGCGCCGTGAAACTTGAGGAACTGCTCGTCATCCTCGCTAAAACGGTCTGCCGCGGGATCCAGCAACGTCTGCGCAAGGGTGCCCGCCAGGGTGGGAACACCCAGCTTCAGCAGTTCGTTCTTGGACAGGGGGGCAGGCGTGGCGGTGGACATGCGAACTTTATAGTTGATAAATTAAGTTAAGAACTAAAGTAAATCCAGCGATGTCGAGTAAAGAGCTAACAGACGCCTATGACGCAGTCGGCAAAGTGACCCTGGTCGGGGCGGGCCCCGGGGCGGTCGATCTGATCACGCTCCGTGGCCAAAAAGCTCTGGCCGAGGCAGATGCGGTGATCTACGACGATCTAGCGAATATCGAGCTGCTCGAGTTCTGCCCCCCGGAAGCCACCCGGATCTATGTGGGCAAGCGGGCTGGTCGGCGTTGCACCTCCCAGGTCGAAATTGGCGAGATTCTCGTGCGGGAGGCCCGTCAGAACCGCCACGTTGTGCGTCTTAAAGGCGGCGATCCGCTCATCTTCGGCCGGGGTGGCGAGGAGGCCCAGGTGCTGGTGGAGGCAGGGATTCCCTTCGAAATCGTTCCGGGAGTTACCTCCGCGGCCGCTGCCGGCGCGGTGGCGGGAGTGCCGCTTACCCAGCGCGGCTATGCCTCGGCGGTGGTGTTCGTCACGGGACACGAATGCCGCGGCAAGAGTCCTGAGACCGCGGTCGACTGGGCGGCGCTCGCCCGCACCCGCGCGACACTGTGCATTTACATGGGCAGCCGTCGGCTCGGTGCGATCGCGTCCGAGCTCGTGGCCGGCGGGATGTCCGGCGACACGCCGCTGGCGGTGGTGACCGAGGCGACCTTGCCGACGCAGGCGGTCCACCTTGCCACACTGGACTCGGCCGAGGACCTGGCGGCGACGCTGGTGGGCAAGCCCGCCCTGATCATTGTCGGCGCGGTGGTGAACCTCGCGGAGATCCTGTCGCAGGCCTCGACCCGCTGGGAAGCGCAGCCGGCGTGAAGGCGGTCCGAAAGCGAGTCGTCTTTCTGACGGACAACGGTTCCCTGCGTCCGGACGCCACGCGACGGCTGCGTCGTATCGCGACGACGCTGGGTCGGGAATTGGGCGAGCAGGTCGTGCCGGTCTCGATGTTGCACGCGAACCGGATTCCCGCCGCGCAGCTCGGCGGACGACGGGCCGAGATTTTCGAGACGGCGGTGCGGCGCCGGGCGGCGGCTGGCGCGCGGGATTTTCTGGTGGTGCCGTTGTTCCTGGGTCCGAGCGCGGCTTTGACCACGTACCTGCCGGAGCGCGTGGCACACCTGCGGAAGGGATTTCCCGGTTTGCGCGTGCGGGTCGCGCCGACACTGGCGGCGGACCGCGGCGGTCAGTTGGTAGACATCCTTGAGGCGCTGATCCGGCGGAAACTGACGGCGGCTTTCCTGCGAGGCGAGCGGGCGCGGGTGGCGCTGGTCGACCATGGCAGTCCGACGCGGGAAGTCACTCGGGTGAGAGACCGTCTGGCTGCGCAACTTCGCCGGCGGTTGGGTCCGATTGTGGCGGCCTGCAGCATGGAGCGGCGCCCGGGTGCTGCCTACGCGTTCAACGAACCCTTGCTGGAGAATCTCCTGGCGTCGGAACCGTGGCGGTCGGGCCCGGTGGTTGTGGCGCAGCTTTTCCTGCTCCCGGGTAGGCACGCGGGTCCGGGCGGAGACATCGCGACGATCTGCCGGCGGGTTAAGGCCCAACACCCCCGCCTGCGGATCGCGCGCACCGCATTGCTGGGTGAGCACCCCGGACTGATTGGTCTTCTGGCCGAACGATACCGGTCGATCAGCGGCGGCGGTTTGCAGGATTGAAGTGACCGCGGCGGGTGACGAAGACTGGGCGGATGACCCGCGAAGAACTGGCCGCCGAATTTCCGCTGGGGCCCGATTCCCTTCCTCAGCCTGGTGTCCCGTGTGGACGCATTGCGCCGTTCACGCCGCCGGCGAGCCGGGTCTTCCCGGGAACGGTCCGCGACTGCTGGATCTACGTGCCGGCGCAGTATGATCCGGCCAAGCCCGCGTGCGTGCTGATCGTGCAGGACGGAGCGGAGCACCTGAAGCCCGAGCGGCGGTGGCACATTCCGACCGTGCTCGACAACCTGATCCACCGGCGGGAAATCCCCGTGACCATCGGCGTGTTCATCAATCCCGGGACGATTCCCGCGGCGGTGATCGGCGCCCGCGCGCGGGACAACCGCAGCTTTGAGTACGACTCGCGTGGCGACGCCTACGCGCGGTTTCTCCTCGAGGAAATCCTGCCTGAAGTGGCCCGGCGCTACCCGCTGCGGTCGGATGCGGGCAGCCGTTGTCTCATGGGTGGAAGTAGCGGCGCGGTCTGTGCCTTCAACGCCGCGTGGGAGCGGCCGCAGGAGTTTGGCCGGGTGCTCAGCATCGTTGGCTCGTACACCGCGCTGCGGGGCGCGCACGACCTGCCGCCGCTGGTGCGGATCACCGAGCCCAAGCCGTTGCGCGTCTTCCTGCAGAGCGGCGCGAACGACCTGCGGGTCTTTGCGGGCGACTGGTGGACGGCAAACCTGGAGATGCTGTCCGCGCTGACGTATGCCGGCTATGAGGTGGAGCACGTCTGGGCCGAGCATGCCGGGCACGACGAGTTTCATGGCTCGATGGTGTTTCCCGCGGCGCTGCGCTGGGTCTGGCGGAACCACCCCGCGCCCATCTCGGCGGGCGCGAACTCCCTTCAGCCGCTCCAGAAATTCCTTTGTCCGGGCGAGGGCTGGCAGCTCGTGCCGGGCGAATACGAACGGGCCGCAGCGATCACGGCCGACTCCCGGGGCCGGGTGATTTTCGCCGACCCTGAAACGGGGACCCTCTTCGGTGCCGCTGCCGACGGCGCCGCCGTGCGACTGGCCGAGGCGGGCCCAGGCGTGGCCGGCCTGGCGTGCGGCCCGAACGGTGAGATCCTCGCCACCCGGCCCGAGCACCACGAAATCGTCGCGATCGACGCCAAGGGCGCGGTGTCGCGGGTGCATCATGGCATCGCGGCGGTCGGCATCGACGTGGCCGCGACCGGCGTGCTGTACGTGACCGAGCCAAGCCGGCGGAAACTCTGGCGACGGGATGCGTCAGGCGATTGGCGCGCCGAGGAATTCGAAAACCTGCGGCCGTCGGGAACGCGCTTGTCGGCCGACCAGGGCCGCCTGGTGGTCACGTGCGCCGAGGCCGTTGACGCGCAGGTCTACACCGTGCGGGACGATGGCTCGCTCGCCGACGGCGCCCCGTATTATCGCCTGCACCGGCCGGCCGGTGCGCCCGGAAGCGGTGCCAGCGACCTGGCGGCCGGCCGTCCCGGCTGGATCCTGTTTGCCACGCCTCTGGGACTCCAGCTCGGCACTACCGGCGGCCTGATCGCGGGGCTCATTGCGCCGCCCGATGGAACCCGCGCGGTGGGCGTCGCCGTCGGTGGAGCCGATGGCAACGAAATCTACCTGAGCACGGGCCGGCAGGTGTTCCGCCGCCGCATTCGGCCGGAGGCGGACCTCTGGGGTTGAGCGGGACCGACCGCCGCCGGGTGAGGGCCGTCAGCAGATCCGACGACGCGGCTTGAGATAGCCGTCGTCCCACGGGGACATCTGAAGCGGGAATTTCCGCCAGTAGTACTTCAAGTCGTCGCTCTTCCAGTCGCGGTAGATCTCCTCCCAGGTCAGCGGGCAGTGCGGATTGAGCGAGCGCTGCTCGACGGGTTCGTCGGCGGCCTGGAAGCGCACATCCATCGAGAGCCGGACGCGGTCCTTGAACTGGCAGCGCAGAGCCTTGTGCACGGTGTGGCTGGGGAACGTGAGCACGTCGCCGATGCCATAGTCGCCCTCGACCCACTCGGTCTCGGTGGGGCAGAGCGGCACGGCGAAGCCACCCGCGCCCTTGGCCGGCTGCACCGGCAGGTAGCCGTGGACGTGAGAGTGCCGCAGCACGGCGAGCCCACCGAGCGAGCGCGGGCATTCACCGATGGGAAACCACGCGGTCCAAGTGTTGGTCGTGCCCTGGATGTACGGGTAGTCCTGGTGCGGCGGGGTCGGGACCATGCACGTGTGCGGCGTCACCAGCCGCGCGATGTGGCGTGGGTGCACCAGCACGGGACGATCGAAGAGTTTCTCGTAGATCTCGAGGAGCCGCGGGTGGTGGGGCAGGCGGTGGAATCGCTCGAGCCGCTGCACGTCGTGATAGGCCGCCTCGGTCACGCCCACGTCCGTGCGGTGCATCTCCTCCTCAGAGAGGCGGTTGATCGCGTCGTAGTCGATCAGTCCGCCGAGGTCGTCCTGGCCCGGCTGGCGCCAGCCGTACTTCTCGACGATCGCGAGCATCTCGCGCCGCATCGCGAGGATCTCGTCCACGGGCAGGCGTCCGCGGAAAAAGAGGTAACCGTCCTCCGCGGCCCGGGCGCGCAGGGCGGCGGGATCGGAGAGCAGGTCGGTCGAGTCGACGAACTCGGTATGGCTGATCGGCCGTGGGGCGGGAGCGGCGAGGGACATGGGGAGACGGCGCGGGACACTGGGGAACCTCCGCCGGCTTGGCGAGCCCGGAACGACGGACGGCCGCCGTCGAAATTCCGTCCCGGATTCCACCACGCCGGGCGTTGACCCGGTTCGGCTGTCCCGGCTGACTGCCGCGCCATATGGACTGGCTTACCGACCCCCAGATCTGGATTTCCCTGCTCACCCTGACGCTGCTCGAGATCGTCCTCGGCATCGACAACGTGATCTTCATCTCGATCCTTGCCGGCAAGCTCCCGCGGGAGCAGCAGGCCAAGGCCCGGCAGACCGGCCTCATGCTCGCGCTGGTCACGCGGATTCTCCTGCTCTGCAGCATCTCGTGGCTGATGAGCCTGACGCGGGTGCTCTTTGAGTTGCCGGGGTTCGGCACACCGATCACGGGCAAGAGCCTGATCCTGTTTGCCGGCGGCCTCTTCCTGATCGGCAAGAGCGTGGTCGAGATCCACGAGAAGCTCGAGGCGGTTGACGGCCACGCCACCGCCACCCCGCGGGTCGCCACGCTGCGCAACGCGATCATCCAGATCCTCCTGCTCGACATCGTGTTCTCGCTCGACTCGGTGATCACCGCGGTCGGCATGGCGAATCACCTCGGCGTGATGATCGCCGCGGTGGTCGTCGCGCTCGCTGTGATGCTCATGTTCGCCGGTGCGATCGGCGACTTCGTGAACCGCCACCCGACCCTGAAGATGCTGGCGCTGAGTTTCCTGATCCTGATCGGCGTGACGCTGGTCGGCGACGCACTCGGCCAGCACATTCCGAAGGGCTACATCTACTTCTCCATGGCTTTCGCGTTCGGCGTCGAGATGCTGAATCTCCGGCTGCGCTCCAAGGGCCAGCCCGTCGAGCTCCACCAGCCCTATCGTTGACCGGGACCCGGCGGTTTGCGCTTCCGTTTTTCGCCGCCGGGATTTTGGTAGCGGCCATGTTCATCGGACACTACGCGCTCGCGCTGGCGGCCAAACGCGCGACGCCGCGGACCTCGCTTGGCGTGCTGTTCGGCGCGACGCAGTTGCCGGACCTCGTGTGGCCGGCCTGCGTGCTGCTCGGTTGGGAACGCGTCGGGATCATCCCGGGCATCACCGCCTTCAACCCGCTCGAGTTTTCCTCCTATCCGTGGTCGCACAGCCTGCTGATGGTAGCCGCCTGGGGCGCGCTGGCAGGTCTTCTCTGTTACGCTTGGAAAAGGGACCGCGGCGCAGCGGTGATCGTGGGCCTGCTGGCCGTGAGCCACTGGGTGCTCGACTGGGTGACCCACCGGCCGGACCTGCCGCTGTGGCCGGGCGATGCCGGCCGGCACGGCTTGGGCCTGTGGAATTCCGTGGCCGGCACGCTGGTGATCGAGAGCGCGATGTTCGTCGTCGGCGTGGTGCTGTATTTTACCGGCACGAGGGCGAACGACCGCTCCGGCCGCTATGGCATGGTCGCACTCATCCTCGTGCTGGCCGGTTTCTACATCGCCGACCGATTCGGCCCGCCGCCGCCGAGCGAACAGGCCCTGGGCTGGTTCGCGCTGGTTGGCGGCTGGCTGCCGGTGGCCTGGGCCGCATGGGCGGACAAGCACCGGACAGGGCGGGATACGAACTGAACGCCGGACGTCGGGCGTCCGATGTTCGGCGCTCGTCTGCGTCAACGGCGCCTACCGGCCGCCGTTGGCAATCCAGCGATCCACTTCCTGGGCGAGCACCTCGAGCGGCATGGAGCCGCCGCGGAGGACGAGGTTGTGGAATTCCTTGATCGAGAACTTGGGGCCGAGGGCGGCCTGCGCCTTTTCGCGCAGCTCGAGAATCCGCAGCTGGCCGATCATGTACGAGCAGGCCTGGCCGGGCCAGACGATGTAGCGCTCGGTCTCGGTCGGGGTGAAGCCGTAGTCGATCACCTGCTGGCGGGTCCACTTCATCGCGTGGATGCCGGTGTCGACGACGAGGCGCCGCGCGCGGAACAGCTGGGCGTTGAGGTAGCCAAGGCGGCCGGGCAGGTCGCCTTCGTACCAGCCGTTCTCGTCGGCGAGCCGCTCGGCGTAGAGCGCCCAGCCTTCGATGTAGGCCGAATTGAAGCCGAACACGCCCAGCTTGCGGTAGCGCGGCAGTTCGGTCGATTCCTGCTGAATCGTGATCTGGAAATGGTGGCCGGGGACCGCCTCGTGATAGGCCGTGGTCTTGGCGCCGGCGCCGAGCCACGTCACGCGCGGCGTCAGGTCGGCCATCGGCAGCCAGTAGATGCCGGGCTGGGTGCCGTCCGGCGCCGGGTCGGTGTAGTGCGCCGCCGCGGACCTCTCGGAGAACGCCGGCTCGCGCTTCACGATCACGGGCGCCTTCGGGAGCAAGTCGAACACCGCGGCGGAGCGCCGCTCGGCGTCGTGCACGTAACCCTCGATCTTCTCGCGGAGCGCGGGGCGCGGGTCGGGCTCGGCGGGCGGGAGCAGCGTGGCGTTGAGCTGCTCGACGCGCTGCTGGATGGTGCCGTCCTTGTAGCCGAGCTGCCGGAGGATCTGGTCCATCTGGCCCTCGATCCGGGCCACTTCGCGCAGCCCGATCGCGTGGATCTCCTCGGGCGTCTTCGCGGTGGTGGTGCTGGTCGCGAGCATCGTCGCATAAAAATCCCCGCCGTGCGGCAGGCGCCACACGCCCGCGTCATCCGTCGTGCGCGGGAGCTGCTCGGCCACGTACGCCCGCACCCGCTGGAACGCGGGCAGCACGCGGGCGGCGACCTCCTGGCGGGCGGACTCGACCCATGCCGCGCGCTGTGCCGGCGGCACCGTGCCGCCGAGCGCGCCGATGCGCTGGTCCAGGGTCGTGACGAACACGTTTTCCGCGGCCGGGTGGGCGAGGAAGCCGTCGAGCTGCCCGAGCACGCGCTCGACCACGAACCGCGGGGGCCGCAGGCCGGCCGCCTCGGCCGCCCGGGCGTCGGCGATGCCCTCGTCGAGCCGTGGCGCGACCTGCGCGAGGCGCGCGAGGTAGTTCTCCACGTCGCGCGGGTTCCGGATCGGGTGGGTGGACGTGAGGAAATTGACCAGCCCGAGATGGAGGCCGCCGAACTGCTCGAACACGAAGCGGTGCTGCGCGAACGGCTCGTTCCGCACGGTGTTCTCAAGCGTCCAGCGGATGATGGCGGCGGAGGTGCGCTGCGTGGGCGTGAGGCTGGCGTCGGGATACCGCTGCAGGTCAGCGAGTCCCTGGCGGGCCAGTGCGGCGTAGCGGGCGTAGAGCTTCGCGCCGAACAGCTGGCCGAAGGCGCCGCTGGGTCCGAGCTGGCGGTCGAGCTCGTCCTGCTCGGCGCCCTTGAAGTACTGGGTGCGGGTGGCGAACTGCGGGTTCAGCCGCACCCACTGGGCGGCATAGTCGTCGGCCCACTGGTCGAAGGTTGGCGTGGCGGCGCGACCGGCGAAGGGGGCGCAGGCGAGGAGGAGGGCAAGGCAGACGGACGGGAGCTTCATGGTGGCTGGGGACGGAAGCGGCGGGGGAACCGCGGGGATTGGCCCACAGGGATATTTCACCCGGACCCGAACACAAGGCCGGCGTGGAGGAACTTGCTGGGCCTGAGCAACCTTTCCCTGTGATCCATGAACCTGGAGATTCGCGCAATGGAACAGTTCACAAGGACGCGGCCCGGCCGCCGTTCAGTCCACGTGTCCCGCGGTCACTGTCTTGATCGCGTTGGCGAGGTCGGCGAAGGCGAACGGTTTCCCCAGCACGTAGTTGGCGCCGATGCCGGCCGCCACGTCGAGGCGCACGCTGTGGCCGGAGATCGCGATGATCGGCAGCATGGGAAATTCCGTGCGCAGCACCCGGATGGTGGGCAGGCCCCCGTACGGCATCTCGATGTCCGTGATCAGCACGTCCGTGCCCTGGGCCCGAATTTGCTGCGCTCCGTCAAAGCCGTTGGTCGCCGTCGTGACCGTGTGGCCGAGCTCCTTCAGCGAGATCGCGAGGGTCTCGCGGAAAACGTCGTCATCATCGATCAGGACAATCCGGGCCATGGGAAGGAGGGGGCGTCGTCAAAATCCGCTGAAACTGCGGGACATGCGACGATTCTCCCCGGAATCCGGGCCTTCGGGCATCCGCCTTTTCCCGTAATCAGGGCTCAGGGAAGCTACCTAGAGCGGCTACCCACCGGTCTTGCGGAATCCGCGGAAGGTGCTAGTCCCCTCATCCGTCCGGCCGCCCAACCCCGACCCGGACTCCGGCTCCACCCCGGCCGCAGGCAACCCACCCACCCATGAACCTTGAACAAGTGATGGCCGAACTGGCCGCGAAGGGCAGCGAGGCGACGAAGCGGATTTTCCTGAAGCACGGCGCGAAGGAGCCGTTCTTCGGCGTGAAAGTCGCCGACCTCAAGGAGACGCACAAGAAGATCAAGGGCGACCAGGCCCTCGCGCTGAAACTCTATGCGACCGGCAACGGCGACGCGCAGTACCTCGCCGGCATGGTCGCCGACGGCCGCAAGATGACACCGGCGCAGCTGCAGGCCTGGGCCGAATCCGCCGGGTGGGGCATGATCTCCGGCACCATTGTGCCGTGGGTCGCGTCCGAGCATCCCGAGGGCGCCGCACTCGCCCTGAAGTGGATCGAGTCGCCGAAGGAGCACGTCGCCGTGGCCGGCTGGCGCACGCTCGGCGCCATCGCGACGGTCGTGCCGGACGACCAGGCTCCGACCAAGCAGTTTGCCGCGCTGCTCGACCGTATCGCGAAATCCATCCAGACCACGCCCGACGACGTGAAGCTGGCGATGAACTACTTCATCATCGCGTGCGGCACCTATGTCGCGCCGCTGGCGGACAAGGCGATCGCGACCGCGCGCAAGGTCGGCCGGGTCGAGGCCGACATGGGCGACACCAACTGCAAGATCCCCGAAGCCGAGGCCTACATCCTCAAGTCCCGCCGCGGCGCCCCGATCGCGCCGAAGCGGAAAACCATGCGGTGCTGAGGGCCTGGCAGCGGATGCACAGGAGGCAACGGAGGGTCACATCTGTGCCTGGGCCATCGGTGCCAACTCGAACCCAACTTCGGAACCGGCCTTGCCCAGTGAATCCGAGCATACCGGCCCGGCCAGACTAGCTCGGTGACGAATTACCCTCCGTTTCCTCCGTTAGCTCCTGTGTCCCCTCCGATGAATTCGAAGACGCTGCGCGAAACTCTCCCCGGCACCTGGCAACTTGTGAGTCGCGAGGACCGCGACCGCCGCGGGCAGCTCGTGGACGAACCCTCGCTGGGCCGAGATCCGGTGGCGCTGCTCTACTACGACCGGGCGGGACACTTCGCGGCGCAGTTCATGAAACGCGATCGCCGCGGTCCCAGCGCCGATCCCGTGGCGGCCGGGCCCAACAACAGCCGGGCGCAGGGCGGATACGACGCGTATTTCGGCAGCTACGAGATCAACGAGCGCGACGGCACCGTGACCCAGCGCCTGCTGGGCGCGCTGTCCCAGGAAAATGTCGGCCTCGTGGTCACGCGCGCCATGCAGGTGGAGGGCGACACCCTGACGATCACGCTCGAGACCACCGGCGCCAACCGCGAGCCGGTCACCCGCACGCTGACCTGGCGCCGCGTGGGCTAGCTGGGGAAAATGGGCCGATGGGACGTGGCCCCTGCTCCCGATTGCGGCGAATGGACGCCGCTGGTGGGTGTCCGGAGCTAATCTGAAACTATCCGGACGGCGCTCAGCCGCGCTGCCGGCGGCGTGAGACTAGGACGGCGCCGAAGACCGAGAGGATTCCGAGACAGGTTGCGCCGGGCGCGGAGTCCGGCACGCCGACGAGGCGGGAGGGGTGGCCGTAGTTGTACTCGAGCGAGCTGAAGACATCGGTGCCGGAATTCGTCCGCAGGATGAATCCGTAATACGGCGAGTTGGCGCTGCGCAGGAACGCGGTCACGTCGAGGCGCGTGTCCTGGCCGTAGCCGATGCTCGCCGGGATGTTCAGTGTGCCGAGGAACTGGCCGAGGTCGTAGTCCGTGCCCAGGATGCTCGAGCTCGTTGAGCCGTAGCCGTAGACGTCGACCGTCAGGTCCCAGACCGGCAGCCCGTACGGGTTCACCGTCAGGTAGAACTTCTCGTTGACGGTGGAATCGAACGCCTGGAACAGCATCGCTCCCCGGATGTAGCCGCTGGTGAGCACATACGCGCCGTGGGACACCGAGTTCGGGCTCGGCGCCAGGCCGTAGATCGAGCCGTCGTCGATCGGATTGACGATCGTGTCGGCGGCGAGACGGGAGGAGCACAGCAGAACCAGAACCAGGCAGAGGCGCTTCATGGTGGGACGGGAAAGCCAGACTTCAGACATGGACCGAACCGGCAGACGGGCAAGACCTGAGCGACCGACAGTGTGAATAACCACGTCGCGCCTGATGTTGCGGGCGGCATGCCGGCCGACGTCGCGGCCGCGATCCGACGCAATGACTTGATTCCGCCCGAATCCGCGGCTGATTCGGGTCATCGCCAGCGTCGTCCGGAAACACCCAATGATCGCATGAAACCGCGCGCCGTCTCCCGCCTCCTGGTTTTCATCTGCGCCGCACTCCCGGGATCGCTGCCCGCCGCCGCGCCGGCCGTGGCCGGCGATGCCGAGCGCGGCAAACTGCTGTTCATCCAGAACTGCGCCCTGTGTCACGCCACGGGAGTGGCGACGGACAACCAGCCCATGTCCGGCCAGGGACCGAGCCTGGCGGGGGTGGTGGGTCGCCAGGCGGCCGCCGAGGCGTTTGGCTACACCCAGGCGCTGGCCGCGTCGAAGCTGACGTGGAATTCCGCGACGCTGGACCAGTTCTTGGCCAGCCCGACGCTCGTGGTCCCGGGTACTACGATGGGGGCGGCAGTGCCGGACCCGGTCGACCGCGCGGACGTCATCGCCTTCCTGTCCACTTTGCCGGCGTCGGCAAACACCGCCTCAAAGTCTGCTCCCGTCGCTCCGGCGGTGCACCCGGGTGGTTCGGGCGACTGGCGGCTCGCGGCGCCGGGAGTGCGATACCATCTGAAGGTTGCCGATCTGCCGGCGCCCTACGAGACGGTGTCGTCGAGCAACGGCCCGCGCATCGTGCCGGCGACGGCGACGAGCCGCCTGGCGGTGCCGGCGGGATTCACGGTGCAGAAATTCGCGGAGGGACTGACGAACCCGCGCCTGACCCGCGTGGCGCCGAACGGCGATATCTTCGTGGCGGAAACCGCCGCACGTCGCATCCGGGTGATTCGGGCGGCAGACGGGGCCGCGGCGCCGACGGAAATGTCCGTCTATGCCGAGGACCTCGACCGTCCGTTCGGCATCGCCTTCTACCCGCTGGGCGACCGTCCGGAGTGGGTGTACGTCGCGAACAACAACGCGATCGTCCGCTTTCCGTACCAGAACGGCGACCTGAAGGCGCGTGGCGCCCTCGAGGTGGTGGTGTCGCGGCTGACGCCGGGCACAGGCGGGCACAGCACGCGCGACGTGGCGTTTTCCCTCGATGGCAAACGGCTGTTCATCTCGGTCGGGTCGGCCTCCAACGTCGCGGAAAAACTGGAGTCAAAATCGCCCGAGGAAATCCGGCAGTGGGAAGCGGCCCATGGCCGCGGCGCGGCCTGGGGTTATGAGACGAACCGCGCGGACATCCTCGTGACCGATCCGACCGGCCGGGAGCCGCTGCGCACCTACGCCACCGGCATCCGCAACGGCGTGGGCCTGGCGGTGGATCCGGCGACCGGCGTGCTGTGGACCTCGACCAACGAGCGCGACGGGCTGGGGGACGACCTGGTGCCCGACTACATCACGCGCGTCAGGGAAGGCGGATACTACGGCTGGCCGTGGTATTACCTGGGCGACCACGAGGACCCGCGGCACCGCGGCGCGCGGCCGGATCTCGCGGGCGCGGCGATCGTGCCCGACGTGCTGATCCAGGCGCACTCGGCGTCGCTGCAGCTGACCTTCTATCCGTCGAGGAAGGGACCCGCGGCCTTTCCGGCGCAGTATCACGGCGACATCTTCGCCGCGCTGCACGGCTCGTGGAACCGCCAGACCCGGACCGGCTACAAAGTCGTGCGGGTTCGGGTCGACCACGGCGTGCCGACGGGAGTCTACGAGGACTTTCTCACCGGCTTCGTGACGGACGACGACCACGTCTGGGGCCGCCCGGTGGGCGTGGCCGTCGCACACGACGGCGCCCTGCTCGTGACGGAAGACGGCAACGGCACGATCTGGCGGGTGGCGTTCAGCGGGGCGCGCTAGCAACGCCGGAGGCGCGCAGGATTCGAAATTCGGAATCGGAAATTCGAATTTCGAGACGGTCGAGCGTCCCCGCCCAAGCGAAGTCGGATAAGCTGGGCACAAAAAAGCCGGCTGCGTGAGCAGCCGGCTTGAAGTGGGTCCAAGACTCCGGAGATCGGATTACGAATTGCGAGCTGCGATCTTCGAACTCCGAACCGCCGGTCGCGTGCGACCGGACGGTTACCGGTATTCCTCGCCGGTGACCGCGTTGATGATCTTGAAGTTCTCGACGTGGTAGTTGAGGTCGGCGCGGAACGCTAGTTTCACGCCGTAGAGCTTCTCGACGCGTACGAGCAGCTCGGCGTCCTCGCTGCGGAGGCGCTCGAGGATGCTCGGGTGGACGA
>CAYYGV010000064.1:0-21085 GCA_964471615.1 uncultured Opitutaceae bacterium | reverse complement strand
GCGAGAGCAGGAACCGCCGCACCCGGATGTCGTCGATCAGGTGACCCTTGTCGTCGACGACGAAGATCACGTTGAGCGTCTCGCGGTCGTAGCCGTGCTCGCGGATGTAGTCGAGGGACTCGCGCACCGTCCACTCCGGGCGAACGGCCACGTAGTCGAGGGTCATCATCCGGCCGACGCTGTGCTCGGGATAGGCCAGCAGGGACTGGGCGACCTGCCGCTCCTGCGGCGTGAGCAGCCCGAGCATCTGCATCGCCAGGTCAAGCGGCAGCTCGTTCAGGAACGCCGTGCGGTCGTCCGGCGACAGCTCGTTGAGCAGCACCGCCACCTGGGGCTGCGTGAGCATCTTCAGCACCCGGTATTTGGCGCCGTGCTCCAGGTAGGAGAAGGTCGCGGCCGCCAGCTCCTTCGTGCTGTTGCGGAACAGGACCGCCAGCTGCTCGATCGGGAGCTCGGCGAGGATCGGCGCCAGGTCCGACGGCAGCCAGGGCGCGAGCTTCTGCTTCAGGGACGCAAAGTCCTTGTTGCTGATCAGCGCGGAAATCTCCGCCTTCAGGTTCGCGGTCTCGGCCGGCATGGGCGGGATGCTGCGCGCCGCGCCGCCCGAGGCAACCTCCATGATGCCGCGCCGAGAGTTGTAACCTGCTGCCAGACGCCCGTTCGCGCCCAGCGGCGAGATTTCCGCTTGCATGGAAACTTAAAATACCTTTGCAGTTTCCTAAGACTTCACATGTCCACCGCCGCTTCCACCCCCGCCGCCGCCTCGGCCGCCGCCAGCCGTGACCGGATCCTGCAGGCGGCGCGTGCCCAGCTGTTCGCCTACGGGTACACGGCCCTGACGATGGACGAGCTCGCCGCGGAGCTGGGCATGAGCAAAAAGACGCTCTACGTCCATTTCCCGAGCAAGGACGACCTCGTCGGCGAGATCCTGCGGGGGTTTGTCGCGGAGATCCGCGCCTCGGCCGAGGCGCTGTTCGGCGACCCCTCGCTCAGCTTCACGGTGAAGCTCCACCGGTTCAGCGAGGCGATGACCAAGCGGCTCCGGATCAACCCTCACATCTTCCGCGACCTCCAGCGCTCCGCGCCGCACATGTACCGGCAGATCGAGGAGCTGCGGCACCGGAACATCCCGCTGATCTTCGGCCGGCTGATCCGCCAGGGCCAGGCGGCGAAGATGGTCCGGGACGACATCGACCCCGACTTCGCGATCGAATTCTGGCGCCCCGCCATCCAGGCGCTGATGCATCCCGACACGCTCGAGCGGCTCCAGCTCACGCCGGATGAAATGTTCGCCCGCGCCATCAACCTCTTTTTCGGCGGCCTGCTCACCCCCGCCGGACGCAAAGACCATGAAAAGCACCTCCATCCCTGATCTCCTCCGTCCCGCCGCGCTCCTCGCCGGCCTCGCGGCCGCGCTGCTCCTGCCCGCCTGCTCGCGCAACGGCGCCGGCCGCGGCGACCTGGTCCTCTCCGGCAATCTCGAGGTCAGCGACGCGCAGCTCGGCTTCAAGGCCGCCGGCCGGCTCGTGGAGCGCCTGGTCTCCGAGGGGGACCGGGTGACCGCCGGCCAGCTGGTCGCCCGGCTCGACGACGCCGAGCAGCGCGCCCAGCTCGCGCTCCGCCAGGCCGAACTCGCCGCCGCCGAGGCCGTCGTGGCCGAGCTCGAGGCCGGCTCGCGGCCCCAGGAGATCGCCGCCGCCGCCGCCACGCTGCGCAGCGCCGAGGCCGAGCGCGACCGCGTCCGGCTCGACCACGCGCGGCAGAAGGAGCTTCGCGCCAAGGAGGTCATCTCCGACCGCGACTTCGAATCGATCGACGCCCAGCTGAAGGTCGCCGAGGCCCGCGCCGCCGAGGCCGCCGAGCGGCTCAAGCTCGTGCAGGAGGGCCCCCGCGCCGAGACCATCCGCCAGGCCCGCGCCCGCCTCGAGCAGGCCCGCGCTGCCGTTACGCTGGCCACCACCCTCCTCGACAACACCCGCGTCGTGTCCCCGCTCACCGGCACCGTGCTCGCCCATCACATCGAGCCCGGCGAGTTCGTCTCGCCCGGCACGCCGGTCGTGACCGTCGCCGAGACCGCCCGCATGTGGGTCCGGGCCTACGTCAACCAGCCCGACCTCGGCCGCGTGCGCCACGGGCAGAAGGTGGTCGTCCGCACCGACAGCTTTCCCGGCCGCGACTTCACCGGCACGGTGGGCTTCATCGCCTCCGAGGCGGAGTTCACGCCCAAGACCGTGCAGACGCCGAAGGAGCGCGTGAAGCTCGTCTTCCGCATCAAGGTCGACGTCGAGAATCCCAAGGACGAGCTGAAGCCGGGCATGCCGGCCGACGTGATCCTCCCGCCCGCGAACTGACCGGCCGCGCCCCGTCGCCATGCCCGAACCCGTCATCCGCGCCGCCGGACTGCGCCGCGCCTTCGGCGACCTCGTCGCCGTCGACGGACTCGACCTCGCGGTCGCACCGGGCGAGATCTTCGGAATCGTCGGGCCCGACGGCGCGGGCAAGACGACCACGATGCGCATGCTCACCGGCATCCTGCCGCCGAGCGCCGGCGCCGCGCAGGTGGCGGGCCACGACATCGTCCGCGACCGCGAACACCTCAAAGAGCACATCGGCTACATGAGCCAGCGGTTCGGGCTCTATCCCGACCTCACGGTGGCGGAGAACATCGATTTCTACGCCGACATCTACAGCGTTCCCCCCGCCGAGCGGGGTCCGCGCACCGAGCAGCTGCTCGGGTTCAGCAACCTCACGCCTTTCCGGAACCGCTTCGCCGGCAACCTCTCGGGCGGCATGAAGCAGAAGCTCGGCCTGGCGTGCGCGCTGATCCACACGCCGCGCGTGCTGTTCCTCGACGAGCCGACCAACGGCGTCGACCCGGTGTCGCGCCGCGACTTCTGGCGGATCCTCTACCAGCTGGTGCGCGACGGCGTGACGATCTTCGTCTCCACCGCCTACCTCGACGAGGCGGAGCGGTGCAACCGGCTCGCCCTGCTGCACGCGGGCCGGCTGCTCGCCCTCGGCACGCCCGCCGAGATCAAGGCGCTCATGCCGGGCGCCCTGCTGGAACTGCGCACCACGGCGCCGCGGCGCGCCGCCGCGCTCCTGCGCGCGGAGCTCCGCGACGCGACCGTCGGGCTCTTCGGCGACCGGGTCCACCTCGCCGCGCACGACGCCGACGCCGTCGCGGCGGAGGCCCGCCGGATCCTCACCGCCGGCGGCCTCGACATAGCCTCACTGCGTCCCATCGAGCCGTCCCTGGAGGACGTGTTCGTCGCGGTCCTCGCCCACCAACCGGCCGCCCGCTGACCCGCCATGACCCAGACCACGCCCACGGCCGCCGAGCCCATCGTCGAGGTCCACAACCTCGAGCGGCGCTTCGGCGCGTTTCGCGCGGTGGCCGGGGTGAGCTTCGCGGTGCGCCGGGGCGAGATCTTCGGCTTCCTCGGGCCCAACGGCGCCGGCAAGTCCACGACCATCCGGATGCTCTGCGGCCTGCTCACGCCCAGCGGGGGCCGCGGCACGGTCGCGGGGCTCGACATCGTGCGCGACACCGAGCGGATCAAGACCCGCATCGGCTACATGAGCCAGAAGTTCTCGCTCTACGACGAGCTGACCGTGGAGGAGAACATCGACTTCTACAGCGGCATCTACCGCCTGCCGGCGGAAAAGAAGGCCGCGCGCAAGGACTGGGTGCTGGCCATGGCCGGCCTGCGCGATCACCGCCACGCGCGCACCGCCGAGCTGTCGGGCGGATGGAAGCAGCGCCTCGCGCTGGGCTGCGCGGTGCTGCACGAGCCGCCGATCCTGTTCCTCGACGAGCCCACGTCGGGGGTCGACCCGAACAGCCGGCGGCAGTTCTGGGACCTTATCTACACGCTGTCCGGGGAGGGCGTCACGGTGTTCGTGACCACCCACTACATGGAGGAGTCCGAGTACTGCGACCGGCTCGGCATCATCTACCGCGGCGAACTCATCGCGCTCGGGACGCCGCGCGAGCTGAAGACTGAGCACATGCCGGAGGCGGTGCTCGAGATCGACTGCGAGCGCCCGAACGACGCGATGCTGGTCGTCGAGCAACTGCCCGAGGTGAAGGAGGTCGCGCTGTTCGGCCGGGGGCTGCACGCCGTCGCGACCGACGCCGCGGCCGCGGAGCCGGCGATCCGGGCCGCGCTCGCCGCCGGAAATTTCGCCGGGGCCCGCATCGAGCGCATCGTGCCCACGCTGGAGGACGTGTTCGTATCGCTCATCGAGGCCCGCGACCAGGCGGCGGGCCGGCAGACGGAGGTGAAGTCATGAGCCCCCGCCGCCTATGGGCCGTGGCTCGCAAGGAGGCGCTGCACATCCGGCGCGACCCGCGGAGCCTGATCCTCGCGGTCGGCATCCCGATGCTGATGCTGCTGATGTTCGGCTACGCGCTGACGCTCGACGTGGACCGCGTGCCGTTCGCGGTCTGGGACCAGGGCCGCACGCCGGCCAGCCGAGAGCTCGTCGCGGCGTTCACAGCCACGCGCTATTTCGACTATCGGGGCCCGGTGGGGAGCTACGCCGAGGCGGAGCGGATGATCGACCTCCGGGAGGCGATGCTGGTGCTGGTGGTGCCGCCCGACTTCGCCACCCACCTGGCCGCCGGCCGCCCGGCGGGCGTGCAGGCGATCGTCGACGGCTCGGACTCCAACACCGCGGGCATCGTGCTCGGCTACACCCAGGGCATCGTCAGTACCTACAACCAGGGCATCGCCCTCGAGCAGGTCCGGCACATCGCCGGCGCGGTGCCGGCGCCGGTCCTCGACCTGCGCCCGCGCGTGTGGTTCAACGCCGACCTCGAGAGCCGTAATTTCATCGTGCCGGGCATCATGGCGGTGATCATGGGCCTGATCGCGGCGCTGCTCACGTCGCTGACCATCGCGCGCGAGTGGGAGCGGGGCACGATGGAGCAGCTGATCTCGACGCCGGTGAAGCCGGCCGAGCTGATCCTCGGCAAGCTCCTGCCCTACTCCGCCATCGGCCTCGCCAACATGGTGATCGCGGTGCTCATGACCGTCTTCCTGTTCCACGTGCCGCTGCGGGGCAGCGTCCCGCTCCTCTTTGCGGTCGGCATGGTGTTCATCGTCGGCACGCTCGGCCAGGGCATCCTGATCAGCACGATCGCGCGCCAGCAGCTGCTGGCCTCGCAGATGGCGATGATCTCGACCTTCCTGCCGGCGTTCCTCCTGTCGGGCTTCGCGTTCGCGATCGCCAACATGCCGCTGCCGGTGCAGGGCATCACCTACCTCGTGCCGGCGCGGTATTTCGTCGCGCTGGTGAAGGGCATCTTCCTCCGCGGCGTCGGGCTCGAGACCCTCTGGGCCGACGCCCTCTTCCTCGTGTTGTTCGCATTGCTCGTCGCCGCCGTGGCGATCAAGCGGTCGCGCAAGACCCTCGGCTGACCATGTGGGAACGCATCCTCACGATCCTGCGCAAGGAGTTCCGCTCCGTCTTCCGCGACCCGCGGATGCGGATGGTCATCATCGGCGTCCCGCTGATCCAGACGCTGATCTTCGGCTACGCCGTCTCACTCGACGTCCGGCACGTGCGGCTGGCGGTGATCGACCGCGATGGCACGCCGGCCAGCCGCGCGCTGGTGGCCCGGTTCACCGGGTCCGCGTACTTCGACGCCGTGGCGTTCCTCCAGGATGAGGACGAGGCCCGCGCGCTGATCGACCGGAACGACGCGTCCGCGATCCTGCAGATCAACTCGGGCTACGAGCGCGAGCTGCGGGGCGGCCGCACCGCGCCGGTGCAGCTGATCATCGACGGCTCGGACTCGAACACCGCGCGCTTCGTCGTGAACTACAGCACCCAGATCGCGGCGGCGGCGAACACCGAGCTGATGCTCGACCGGGCGGCGCGCCAGCTCGGCCGGTCGGTCAGCCCGGGCCGCGCCGACCTGCAGCCGCGCGCGTGGTTCAACGCCGACCTTGAGAGCCGGAATTTCTACGTCCCGGGCATCATCGCCATGCTCGTCATGCTCGTCGGCCTGATGCTCACCAGCATGGCGATCGTGCGGGAGAAGGAGGCGGGGACGATCGAGCAGATCATGGTCACGCCCATCCAGCCCCTGGAGTTCATCCTGGGGAAGTGCGCGCCGTTCGCGGTGATCGGCTTCGTGAACACCGCAATGGTCTCCGCGATCGCGCTGCTGTGGTTCGAGATCCCGTTCCGCGGCAGCTTCGCCCTCCTGCTCCTCGGCGTCGCGCTGTTCCTGCTCAGCACGCTGGGCGTGGGGCTGTTCATCTCGACGGTGAGCCAGACGCAGCAGCAGGCGATGATGACGACGTTCTTCTTCTTTTTCCCGGCCATGCTGTTCTCGGGCTTCATCTTCCCGATCGCGAACATGCCGACGGTGATCCAGTGGATGAGCCTGCTGGACCCGCTGCGGTACATGCTCGTGATCATCCGCGGCGTGTTCCTCAAGGGCGTGGGCCTGGAGATCCTCTGGACCCAGCTCGCGGCCCTGGCCGCCCTCGGCGTCGCGGTGCTGACCTTCGCCGTGCGCCGCTTCCACAAGCACCTCTCGTAACCCATCCGTCCGCCATGAAGTCGCTCGCCCTTCCCGTCCTCTGCGCCCTCAGTGCCGTCGGCCTCGCCGCCGCCGAACCCGCGCTCTCCCTCGACGACTGCCTTGCTCTCGCCGCCGCCCGCCAGCCCGCGCTCGCCGCCGCGCAGGCCGGCGTGAATGCCGCCGCCAGCGCCGTGGGCGAGGCGCGTGCGCCGAATCTGCCGCAGGTGGATCTCAACGCCGGCTACCACCGCTGGCAGCGGAGGGCGTTCCTGCCGTCAGGCCTCTCGCTGCCCGGGCGCGCGGTCCCGGAACTGATCGGTCCGCTCGACGACTGGACCGGCGGGATCACGGGCCGGTACACGCTGTTCGACTTCGGGGAGCGCGGCGCAAATCTCGACGCCGCCGTCGCTCGCCGCGCCGCCGCCGAGGCGGAGGCCGACACCACGCGCGCCGAGGTCCGCTGGACGGTGCAGGCCGCGTTCTTCGGGCTCGCAGCCGCCCAGGACCTCGCCGCGGTCGCCACGCAGAATCTCGCCCGTACCGAACGCCACCTCAAGATGGCCGAGGCCCGCCGGCAGGCCGGAGCGGTCTCGCCCGCCGACGTGCTGCGGCTCGAGGCGGAGGTCGCCGCCGCCCACCTGCAGTCCATCTCGGCTCAGAGCCAGGTGCGCGTCGCCGGCGGACGGCTCAACACCATGATGGGCCGCGTCGCGGAGACGCCCGTGGCCATCACTCCGCCGACCGCGACCCCGCCGCCCAGCCATGAGGACCTCGGCGCAGCGGTGGACCACGCCCTCGCCCACCGGCCCGAGCTGCAGTCCGCGGCGAAGCGGGTGACGGCGGCCAAGGCCGGGGTCAGCGGCGCCCAGGCGGCCCGGGCCGCGAAGGTGCGGGCCGACGCGGCCTACGGCTGGAACGATTCCGCCTGGCTGCCCGAAACCCGCGAGTGGCAGGCGGGCGTCTCGGTGGAGCTGCCGGTGTTCGACGGCGGCACGCGCCGGAGCCGGATCTCGCGAACCCGCGCGGAACTGGCCCGCGAGGAGGCCAATCTCGAGAACCGGCGCCTCCAGGTGCGGCAGGAAGTCTGGACCGCCCTGACGGAGCTCGACCGCGCCTGGGCCGCGATCGCGGCCAACGAGGCGAGCGTGAAGGCGAGCGGTGAAAGCCTGCGCGTCACGCAGGAGCGCTACGAGAATGGCGCGGCCGTGGTGACCGATCTGGTCGACACGCAAACGGCGCTGACCCGCGCCGAGGCCGGCCTGGCGGCGGCGCGTTGGGACTACCTCACCGCGCGCGCCGCGTACGACCGCGCCGTCGGACCGGCGGCGCCGTGACGGCTCAGGCCCGGGGCCGGAGCCGTTCCACGAGCTGATCGGACAGGTGCATCGTCTGCGTCGGGAACGCGAACGCGAGCCCGCGGGCGCTCACCGCGCGCATGATGGCGAGGTTGAGACGCTCCTTCAGCCGCAGCGACGCGAGGCCGTCCGAACCGACGGTCGTGTAGATGACCTGGATGTCGAGGGACGACGCCGAGAAGTTCGAAAAGAAGACGACGACGGACGACGGATCGACCTCGGGATCGCGGCTGATGAGCTGCCGCAGATCCTCAAGGATGCCCTCCATCTGCTCGGGGCGCGTGTCGTAGGTCAGGCTGATGGTCTGCTCGACGCGGCGGCCGGTGAAGCGAGAGAGATTCACGATCGCCTCGGCGGCGACCGACTTGTTCGGGAGCACGACGAGCGAGCGGTCGAGCAGGCGGATCTTGGTCGAGCGGAGGCCGATGTCCTCGACCGTGCCGGTGTTGCTGCCGATCTTGACGGCGTCACCGACCTTGAACGGCTGGTCCACCACGACCACGAACGAGCCGAAGAGGTTCGCGATCGTGTCCTGCGCGGCGAGGGCGAAGGCCAAGCCGCCGATGCCGAGGGAGGTGAGCAGCGCCCCGACCTTCGCCCCCAGACTGTCGGCGATGATGATGATGCCGATGATCACCGTCATCACGAACAGCGTCTTTTTGATCAGCGGCATGAACGTCGCGACGGTCATCTTCCGCTCGTGGGCGATCTCCTCGAGGTGGTCCAGAATGGCGCCGCCGGCGCGGACCACGCTCCAGAGCAGCACGCTCAGGACGGCGATCAGGGCGCCGTTGTTAATCAGGCGGTCGACCTGCTCGGAGAGCTGGAGGACGGTGAGCGAGGCGAAGATGCCGAGCACCATCACGAGCGTCGCGGCGGGCGACTCGAGGGCCGGGAAGAGCTTGTCGTCGAGGGTGGTCTCGGTCTTCTCCGCGAGTTTCTTCAGGTAGAAGAAGATGACATTCGTGATGAGGTGGCGGAGCAGGATCGCGGCGATGAAGAGGACGCCGCAGGCGATCCAGTGGAACAGCCCGTCGTCGATGGCCGGGAAGAAATGGTGGAGCCACGAGACGAAGCGCTCGAGGAGGTCGGTGACCTCGCGCCCTTCCACCTTGATAGGCGGAGCGGCCGGCGCGGCGGGTGCGGCGGTGGCCGCCGCCTCGGCGCCGAAGACGGCGCCGGTCATCAGGAACAGGCTCGGGAAAATCAGTCGTTTCATGGGAACGGGCTAACCCAAGGGCCCGGGGCCGGCTTGTCAAAACCTCCCCGGGGCCGGGCGGCCGGGTGGAAAACCCCGCGGCGTTTCCCGGCGCGCACTCCCCGCTTGCCCGGCGCCGGGCCGGCGCACCATGCTGCGCCGCGATGCCACTGCCGCTCGCCCTCCTCGACACCATGCCGCTCTGGGCGTGGGCGGGGTTCTTCGCCTTCATTGTCGCGATGCTCGCGCTCGACCTCGGGGTCCTGCAGCGCAACCCGCATGCCGTGTCGATGAAGGAGGCGCTGGTCTGGTGCGTGGTGTGGTTCTCCCTCGCGCTCGGGTTCAACGCGCTCCTGCTGCACTGGCGCGGGGGCGAGGCCGCCCAGCAGTTTCTCGCGGCCTACCTGGTCGAGCTGTGCCTGAGCGTCGACAACGTCTTCGTCTTCATCCTCGTCTTTGCGTACTTCAAGGTCGCCCCGCAGTACCAGCACCGCGTGCTCTTCTGGGGCATCATCGGCGCGGTGGTGATGCGCGGCATCTTCATTCTCGTCGGCGTTGAGGTGATCCAGCGCTTCCACTGGGTGCTGTACCTGTTCGGCCTGTTTCTCGTCTACACCGGCGTCAAGATGGCGCTGCCCCGCGACGAGTCGGAGGAGATCCATCCAGACAAGAACGTCGCCGTCCGCCTGTTCCGGCGCTTTTTCCCGGTGTCCACCCAGTCGGCCGGCGGGACGTTTTTCACGCTCGAGGGTGGCCGCCGCATGGCCACCCCGCTGTTTGTCGTGCTGATCGTGATTGAGACCACAGATCTGGTCTTCGCGCTCGACTCGCTGCCAGCGGTGCTGGCGATCACGAAGGACGGTTTCGTGGCCCTGACCTCGAATATTTTCGCCATCCTCGGCCTGCGCTCGCTGTACTTCGCGCTGAACGGCGTGATGCAGCTCTTCCGCTACCTCAAGGTCGGCCTCGCAATCATCCTCGTGTTCATCGGCGTCAAGATGCTCATCGCCCACTGGATCGACATCACGACCGCCACCTCGCTGGGCGTGATCGGCGGCGTGCTGACGATGTCCGTGCTGCTGTCGCTTCTCGTCAAGGAGCCGCCGGCGAAGCGCTGATCAGGCGAGGAACCGCCCGGCCCACTCCGCACGGGCGAGCGGCCGCGGTTGCCACGGGCCAAACACCCGGTACCGGATCCGCGCGACGAAGCGATAGCCCGTGTCGCGCCACCCGGCCGGCCAAACCGCCAGCATCGCAGCCAGTTCGTCGCCGAGGCCCCCGCAGGTACGCAGCGCCGCCAGCACCCCGTCGGTGCGCAGGCGAAAGTCGCCGGAGTCCCGCCGCGCCCAGTCGGCCACGAACACCAGCGAGTCGAAGTCATCCGTCGGCAGCCCGCGCGACTTCAGAAATGCCTGCCCGGACAAACCCTGCAGCGGGGCGAAATGGAGGCGTCCCTCGCCATCCAGCCGGAGCAGCAGCCGCACGATGCGGTGACAGAGGCTGCATTCGCCGTCGAAGAGCAGCACCGGTCCGGACGCGGGCGATTCCATGTCCGGACGTTCCGCGAGGTTCGGAGGGAGTGCAACCCGCGACTACCGCCGGGGTTCGGCGGACACCTCGGCCACGTCGGCCAGATCGGCCACAACCTCGGCGGCCTGCGCGACGCGGGCGACCAGAGCCGTGTTGGAAAACGTGCCCTGCTCCGAGTAGCGCGCCTGACCGCGCTCGAACTCCAGCTTCATCCCGCGAATCCCCGGCCCCGATGCGAGAGCTTCAATCTTGGCGCGCAACTCCGGCAGCAGCGCGGCGCGCAGAAATTCGGGTTGGTTGGTCTGGATGAACCAGCGCTGATCAAAGGCCTGATCCCCCACCGTGATCTCGCTCGCCCCTAACATCTCCTGGACCTTGGTGCCAAGGCCCTGGCGCTGGAGCGCAACCGTCAGCCCGCTATCCGACCGCGCCGTCACGGCCACGGCGCACCAGTTTCTCCGGGTTTTTCCAGCGCCGGTGGTGTAGCTGAAAAACTCCAGGGGCCGACCGCGCCAGTTGCCGCTTGCCCGCGCCCGCTGCGATCCGACCTTGGACGCCGTGGGCGCGTGGGCTTCCAGCCCGAACTTCGCCGCGAGCTGGCGGAGGTGCTCGACGACGAGCTGATTTTCGCGGGCTGCCGCCCAGATGAAGAAGACGAAGAACGCCGCGACTATGACGACGGGGACCAACGGGAGCGACGCAGTCATGCGCCGATTTTCGCCAAAGTCCGACGCACTGCAAAGCAATCCGCGCCATCCCGGAAACGAAAAGGGCCGGACTGAGAAGTCCGGCCCTGCGTTGCGCAACCGCGGTCGCGGTCAGGAAACCGTGATCTTCCGCGGCTTGAGCGCCTCGTGCTTCGGCAGCGTCACGTGCAGCACGCCGTCGCGGAGCTCGGCCGAGACCTTGTCCGCGTCGATGGCATTGTCGTGCGTGAGCACGAGCTCGTAGCTGATGTCCGCCGTCTCGCGATGGAGCGCGGTCCAGCCAGCCGGCTGGGTCCAGGTGCGGCGTCCGGCGATGCGCACGCCGTCGGACTCAATCGTGAGCTCGAGCCCGTCGCGCGTCACGCCGGGCAGGTAAGCCGTGAGGCGGTAGGCTTCGGGCGTCTCCTGCACCTCGTAAGCGGGCTTGAGGGTGGGCTTGCCCGCGGCCGCCGGGTTTTCGCCGGCGACCGACGGAGTGCGGTTCAGGGAGGGGATGATGGTGGTGAGGAGTGACATGGCAGTGATGGATGGGTTGATGGTTGAGGGGAGCGATGCGGGTTACTTGACCGTGATCGCGATCTTCTTGGCCTTCGCCTCCTCGCGCTTGGGGAGCGTGACCGTGAGGATGCCATTCTCGTAGGCGGCGCTGACCCGGTCGGTCGCGACATCGGCGGGAATGGACAGCGAGCGGCTGAACGAGAACGACTGCTCCGGCTGGTCGCCGCTGGCAGGGGTCTTGCGCACCGCGCTGATGGACAGGTCGCCTTCGACCATCTCCACCTGGATGTCGTCCCGGCTGACTCCCGGAAGCTCGGCGCGGACGAACAGGTTGGACTGATCCTCATACAGATCCACCGGGAAGAGCGGGTTGTTCTGGGTCCCCACGGTGGCGGCGAAGAGGCGGTCGATCTCCGATTCCAGGCCGGACCACGGCGAACGCCCAAACAGGCTCGGCGTGACGAGGAAGTTGCTATAGGACGGGTAGTTGTAACGTGCGATTCTCATGGCTAGTTGATTGGATTGGATTCGGTTGAGGGCGGTGAGCCCATTGATGCGTGTCCATTTGCACGCGGTGTGCCGGTCAAAGTCCGTATTCAACCTACGGAACGGAAAACACTTACCAACCTGCCTCGTGCCAGCGGAGTGACGGGATGACCGTCCTGGGTCGTCACAGTCGGGAAGATATTTCCCGCGCATTTACCCCCATGTGCCGTGATGATTTCGCTCCACAATAGTACGTAGGGGTATTCGGTGGCGTTCGCCATAAAAGCTGTTGGGGTGTTGCCCCTAGAAATTGATCTGTATGACCCCCACGTTCGCCAGGCTCGTCCGTTTGCTTCTCGGTCTGTTCTGCAGCCAGGTGCTGCTGGCGCAGCTCCGCGGGCAGGTGGTGACCGAGACGTTCATGAACTCGACGGCTCCGGGCTGGACCTTCGCGGGCACGGGCTACACGCCGACGCTCACGTCGGGCGCGAGTGATCCCGCGGGCAACGGCTGGCTGCGGCTGACGGACACGAACGGCAACGAGGCGACGAGCGCCTACTACAACACCGCGTTCAACGCCGCCGGCGCCACGGTTTACGCCAAGTTTGACTACGAGTCGTACGGCGGCACGGGCGCAGACGGCATCACGTTCTTCCTGTTCGACGGCTCGGTGCCGTTCAGCGTCGGTTCCTACGGCGGCTCGATCGGTTACGCGCAGCGCACGATCGCCGGTGGCGGTGGCGCGGACATCAACGGCATGGCCGGGGGTTACCTCGGCGTGGCGCTGGACGAGTACGGCAACTTCTCTTCGGCGTCCGAGGGCCGCATCGGCGGCTACAACGGCACGACGGGCCTGGTGCCGGACTCCATCGGCGTTCGCGGCCCGGGCCAGGGCCTCAATGGCTACGCCTACCTCGGCGGCAGCGGCACGCTTTCGCAGTCGATCGATTCCGCCACCCGTCCCACCCAGACGAACACGGTGCAGATTCTCCTCACGGCGACCAACCAGCTGACGGTCACGCTGCAGCAGGGCGGCACGACCCCGCAGACCATCCTCCAGATGGATCTCTCGGGCTATCTTCGTCCCGATACGCTCAAGTTCGGTTTTGCGGCCGGCACCGGCGGTTCGACCAATATCCATGACGTCCGCAACCTGAACGTCACCACCCTCACCTCGAATCTCTGGTCTGGTGGCAGCAGCGACGGTCTCTGGGCCAGCAACGGCAACTGGGACCCCACCGTCGTCCCGACCGTCGGCGCCGACATCCTGTTCGACAACTCCCACGTCTCGACCGCCCAGACGATCAACACCGGCGCCAACCGCAATGTCCGCTCGATCTCGTTCGACGCGCCCTTCGCCTACACCCTCAACAACAACACGATCACCTTCGACAGCCAGGGCGTGGCGGGCTTCTCGGGCATCGCGGTCACCCAGACGCACGGTTCCGCGACCGACACGATCAACTCGAACCTGTCGCTCGCGAACGCGATCAACATCCGCAACAACGCCTCGGGCACCCTCAACGTCAACGGCGCCATCGCGACGAACGGCAACGCGATCACGCTCGACGGCACCGGCACCACCAACCTCGCGGGTGTCATCTCCGGCACGGGCGCGATCACCAAGAACGACAGCGGTACGGACACGCTGTCGGGCGCCAACACCTACAGCGGCGGCACCACGATCAACAACGGCACGCTCAACGCCAACCAGTCGACCGCCCTCGGCACCGGCGGCGTCACCCTCGCCGGTGGCACGCTCGGCTCGACCAACAGCTCGACCATCGGCAACGCGGTGTCCCTCACCGGCACCGCGGCGATCCAGGGTCTGACCCTCACGGGCGCCTTGACCGAGACCGGCAGCCAGACGCTGACGCTCACGAACGCGACGCTGGGCGCCGTGAATCTCTCGAACACCAACACGGGCCGGACGCTCACGACCCAGGTCGACTCCGGCACGAGCCAGATCAGCGGTGTCATCGCCAACGGCGGCACCGGCGCGGGCGGCCTGACGAAAACTGGCGCGGGCGAGCTCATCCTCGGCGGCGCCAACACCTACACCGGCACCACCACGATCAGCAACGGCACGATCACCCTCGGCGCGAACGACCGGCTCGCGGACGCGAGCAGCGTCGACCTTGGCGCCTCCGGCACGCTGAACCTGAACGGCTTCTCCGAGCGCGTGGGCACGCTGACTGCGGCGGGCGGCGCCACCCTCGACTTCGGCGCCACCGGCACCGCCAACACGTTCGTCTTCGGCACCTACAATGCGCCGGCCAGCGGCGTCCTCGTGGTCAACAACTGGGAGACCGGGGTCGACAAGCTCGCCACCACGGTGGCCGGCCAGACGGTCAGCTCGATCTACATCTCCGGCTACGGCATCGCCCAGGAGTCGGGCACGATTACCAACAACCTCTACGGCACGACCAACGCCTACCTGCTGACCCCGGTCGCCGCCAGCTCGGTCGAGTGGGACGGCAGCTCGAGCTCCTCCTGGAACACGGGTTTCAACTGGACCGGCAACGCCAAGCCCACCACCACGCAGATCGCCGTGTTCAACAGCCTCGGCGTCGGCCGGCCCGCCGTCACCCTCAACGGCGCCAATACCATCGCCGGCATCCAGTTCGGCTCCGGCGCCACCGTGAATTACAACATCACGGGCGCCAACACGCTGACCCTATCGGGCACGGTGCCCTACATCCAGCAGCAGAGCTCCTACGACCAGACTCTCAGCCCGAGCACCGTCGCCCTTTCGAACAACACCGTCGTCGACATCACGGGCAGCGGCAATCTGACCATTGGCGCCGCCATCACCAGCACTTCCCGCAACCTGATCAAGGACGGCACCGGGGCCGGCAAGCTGATCCTCACCGGCAACAACTCTGGCCTCACCGGCAGCGTCTACGTGAACAACGGCGTCGTTCAGGCCGCGAACACCAACGCGCTCGGCACCGGCACCACCTACATCACCAGCGGCGCCGGCCTTGAGCTCTCCGGCGGCATCAGCCCCACCAACGCGATCTCGGTCACCGGCACCGGCCTCGCCGGCGCGGGCGCCATCCGCAACGTCAGCGGCACCAACACCGCCTCCGGCACGATCACCCTCGGCGGCGACACCCGCATCGCGTCCGACACGGGCTCCACGCTCAACCTCACGGGCAACGTCACCGGCACGAACCGCAACCTCGAGCTCACCGGCGCCGGCAACATCGCCGTCTCCCGCATCACCACGGGCACCGGTGGCGTGACGGTCAACTCGACCGGCACCGTCACCTACAACGGCGGTGCCACCGCCAACACCTACACCGGCACCACCACGGTCAACTCCGGCACCCTCAGCCTCAGCAAGAACAGCGGCGTCAACGCCGTCGCCGGCAACCTCGTCGTCAACAGCGGCGGCACCGTCCAGCTGGCCGCCTCCAACCAGATCGCCGACAGCGCCTCCGTCACGCTGAACGGCACGGGCATCCTCAACGTCAACGGCCAGACCGAGACGCTGGGCCAGCTGACCAGCACCAGCGGCACCGCCACCGTCGCCCTCGGCGCCGGCAGCCTGACGCTCAACGGCACGAACAACATCAACTCGTCCTACGCCGGCGCCCTCACCGGCGCCGCCGGCAGTTCCCTCAACGTCACCGGCACCGGCAAGGTCTACCTCTCCGGCGCCAGCGGTTCGTACGCCGGCACCACCAACGTCACCAACGGCACGCTGAACGTCAGCGGCTCGAACCAGGTGCTCGGCACCGGCGCGGTGAACGTCAGCAGTTCCGGCAACCTCCAGCTCCAGGGCGGCATCAGCCTCTCGAACGCGGTCGCAATCAACGGCACGGGCACCTCGGGCAACGGCGCCATCGAGAACTTCGCCGGCAACAACACTCTCTCGGGCACCGTCACCCTCGGCGGCGCCAGCCGCGTCCAGTCCGACGCTGGCACGCTCACCCTCGGCGGCACCGTCGCCCTCGGGTCCAACACCCTCAATGTCGGCGGCAGCGGCACGACCCGCGTCACAGGCGCCATCACGGGGACGGGCGGGATCACCAAGGACGACTCCGGCACCCTCCGCCTGGCGAACGGTGGCAACACCTTCAGCGGCGCCACGACGATCAGCGCCGGCACGGTGATCGCGGAGGCCAGCAGCGTCTTCAACAACGCCGCCCTCCTCACCCTCGCGAGCGGCGCATCGCTGCAGCTCAACGGGCTCAACGAGACGATCGGGGCGCTCGCCGGCGGCGGCGCGCTCGACCTCGGCACCGGCGGCACCCTCAATCTCACGAGCGGCAGCGGCCTGTTCTCCGGCACCCTGGCGGGCAGCGGCACGATCTATCTCGGCACCGGCGCGACTCTCACCCTCGGCGCCAACTTCAACAACTCGAACGTCAACATCGTCCTCGCCGGCGGCACGCTCAACCTGAACGGCACGACGAGCACCTTCGGCAATATCACGGTGACCGGCAACTCGGTCCTCGATTTCGGCGCCTCCACCGCCTCGGTGCTCAGCAGCAGCTCCGTGACGTTCGCCAACTCCAGCGTCGGCCTGACGGTGAACAACTGGGTCAACGCGACGGACTATTTCTACACCCAGAATTTCACGGGCGCGACGCCCGATGCCCGCGGCACGAATCCCGAGAACCAGGTCACCTTCTCCGGCAACTCGGCCAACTCCACCGCCTGGCTGAGCTTCGACAAGCAGGTCACCCCGGTCCCGGAGCCCGGCACGTACGGTGCGATCTTCACCGCCCTCGCCCTCGGCTTCGTCGGTTTCCGCCGCTTCCGCGCCACCCGCCGCGCCGCCTGAGTGCATCTCGTTGATGCCAGGCTTTCCGGCTGGTATGCCGGAGAAAATCCGTGCCCCGGCGCCATGGACATGGTCTAGTCCGGGCCTTTGCGCATGACCTTCGACTTTGACCATACGCCGGAACGCCGCGGCACCGACTCGCAGAAATGGCAGAAGTACGCCGGCCGCGACATCCTGCCCCTCTGGGTCGCCGACATGGACTTCACGTCGTCGCCCGCGATCATCGAGGCCCTCCAGCGCCGCATCGCACACGGGGTGTTCGGCTACGCCCGGCCGCTGAAGTCAACGGTCGACGCCGTCGTGAACGCGATGGCCGAGCGCTACGGCTGGACGATCGATCCCTCCTGGCTCGTCTGGCTGCCCGGCCTCGTGGTCGGCCTGAATGTCACCGCCCAGGCGTTTGCCGAGCCCGGCGACGAAGTGCTCACGCTGTCGCCGGTCTACCCGCCGTTCATGTCGGCCCCCAAGAACAGCGCCCGGGCCTCCGTTCGCGTGCCGTTCGAGCTGCGCGACGGCGCCTGGACCATCAACTGGACGGCGCTCGAGCAGGCGGTCACGCCGCGCACCCGCTTGTTCTACCTGTGCAACCCGCACAATCCGCTGGCCCGGGTCTGGCGGCGCGAGGAGCTCGCGCAGCTGGCCGCGTTCTGCGCCCGCCACCACCTCATCCTCTGCTCCGATGAGATCCACTGCGATCTGATCCTCGATCCGGCGCTGCGCCATTACCCGACCGCCCTGGTCGCGCCCGACTTCGCCGCGCGGACCATCACGCTGATGGCGCCCAGCAAGACCTACAACGTCCCGGGTCTCGGCACGTCCCTCGCGATCATTCCCGACCCGACCCTTCGCGCCCGTTTCGTCCGGGCGAGCGCCGGCATCGTGGCGGAGGTCACCGCGCTGGGCTTTACAGCCTGCGAGGCGGCGTACCGGGACAGCGAGCCGTGGCGGCAGGCCCTGCTGGCCTACCTGCGCGGCAATCGCGACTTTCTCGTCGATTTTGTCCGGCGCGAACTGCCCGGCGTGAAGATCGAGGCCCCGATCGAGGCGACGTACCTCGCATGGCTCAACGTGACGGCGCTCGGCCTGGACGACCCGCTCGCGCACTTCGAGCGGCATGGCGTCGGCCTGAGCGACGGGGTGCCGTTTGGTGCGCCGAAGGGCCACTATGTGCGGATTAACTTCGGCTGCCCGCGGGCCACGCTGGCCGAGGCCCTGCGTCGGATGAAGGCCGCGCTCGCCGCGCGCTGATCAGCCATGAAGCGCGTCCTTCAGTGGGTGCTCCTCGCCACCGTGCTCGCCGGCTGGGCCCAAGCAATCTGGCAGCATGACCGCCTGCCGGAACGGGTCGCGACCCACTTCAACGCCGCCGGGCGGGCCAACGGGTGGATGAGCCGCGACCAGCACCTCGTCTGGCAGCTGGCGACGTTCACCTTCGTGGGCCTGCTGATGCAGGGTCTGCTGGTGCTGCAGCGGCACCTGCCGACGGAGTACGTCAACTTGCCCCACCGCGACTACTGGCTGGCACCGGAGCGGCGCGCCGCCACGGAGGACTGGCTTGGCTCGCTGTATCTCGTCAGCGGCTCGCTGCTGGCGCTGTTCTTCCTCGCGATTTTTCACCTCGTGTACCGCGCGAACCTCGACTCGACGCCCAGCCTCACGACCTGGGTCTGGCCGCTCGGCCTCGTGCTTACCGGCTCCATCCTCGCCCTCGTCTTCGTGGTGCTCCGGCGGTTCAGCCGCCGTCCCGTCAGCTGAGCGATCGGACCATGCGGATCGGACCCTACGAGCTGTCCTCGAACCTCTGCCTTTCCCCGCTGGCGGGCTACACCAACCTGCCCATGCGCGAGACGGTGCGCGAACTGGGCGGCCTCGGCTGGGCCACGACCGATCTCGTCAACGCCCGCTCGCTGCTCGAGCGCAATCCCACCGCGCTCCAGCTCACCGCCACCTCCCCCGCCGACCGGCCGCTCTCAATCCAGCTGTTCGGCAGCGTCCCGGAGGAGATGCGCGACGCCGCGGTGCGGTGCCAGGAGCTCGGCGTGCAGGCGGTCGACATCAACATGGGCTGCCCGGTCCGCAAGGTCGTCAATGTCGGCGGCGGGTCGGCCATGATGACCGAGCTGGCCAAGACCGCGGCGCTGGTGCGCGGCATGGTCGAGGCGGTGAAAATCCCGGTAACCGCGAAGATGCGCCTTGGCTGGGACGACCAGAATCTCACCGCGCCCGATCTCGTGCGGGTGCTGGAGGACGTCGGAGTGACGGCGGTCTTCGTGCACGGCCGCACCCGCGCGCAGGGCTTCAGCGGCACCGTCAATCTCGCCGGCATCCGCAGCGTGGTCGCGGCCGCCCGGCGCATCCCGGTCATCGGTAACGGCGATGTCACCACGCCCGAGGCCGCCCGGCACATGATCGAGGCAACCGGGTGCGCGGGAGTTAGCATCGGCCGCGGCGCGTTCTACGACCCGTGGATTTTCCGGCGTACCCACCATTACCTGCGCACCGGGGAGCTGCTGCCCGAGCCGACCTTTGCGGAGCGCCTGCGGGTGCTGCGGATCCACTTCGACCGCTACGTGGCGTTCTACGGCGAGGAGCGCGGAGCCAAGCTGTTCCGCAAGGTCGCGCCGTGGTACGCCAAGCGCTTCGGTCCCGCCAAGGGGCTCAAGCGGCGGATCATTACGATCCGCTCCCGCGCCGATTTCGAGGCCGCCATCGCGGAGTTTCTCGCCTGGCGCGCACCGTTCTGCGACGGCGATGGCGAACTGCTGCCGAAGTTCCGGCCGTCGCCGCTCGTGGCGTCGTTCATGGCGGAGGAGGGCGACGATCGCGGCCAGGTCTCGATCCCGGTGCCGAAGGGCCCGGTCGAGGTCTGGTAGCCGGCTTGCGCTCGCCGCGCCGGTCCCCGAGGCTCGCCCCATGTCCAACGTCAGCCACTTCTGGGAGCTCATCCTCGGCACCGTCGTGGCGCTGCTGCCCCTGATCAACCCGCTCACCGCCGCGCCCACCTTCCTCGCGATCACGGAGGGCGACACCCGCGAGCGCCGCCTCCACCAGCTGGGAATGGCCTGCTTCTACATGGTGGGCATCCTCGTGAGCTTCCTGATCGGCGGCACGTTCATCATGGGTTTCTTCGGGCTGTCCATCCCCGGTCTCCGCATCGCCGGCGGCCTGCTCGTCGCCGGCATCGGGTCCGCGATGCTGATGGGCCCGGCCTCCGGCAGCACGGACGCCCAGGCCCAGCAGGAAGCGCGGGCCAAGCGCGACGTGTCGTTCTCGCCGCTCGCGATGCCGATGCTCAGCGGACCCGGCTCGATCGCCGTCACCATCGGCTTCACGTCCCTCGCCACGCACTGGCTCGACTACGTTGCCATCATCCTCGGCATTATCACGGTCGCGATTATCACCTACGTGACCCTCCGCCTGGCCGAGCGCATCGTGCGCGTCATCGGCGCCAACGGCATGAACGCGCTGTCCAAGGTGATGGGCTTCCTGATCCTCTGCATCGGCATCCAGTTTATCGTGAACGGCATTCTCGGCATTGCCACGGATCCCGCGCTGATCCGCCTGATCCGCGACGCGGCGGTCGCGCACTGACGCCTCTGTTTCCATGCCCCGCCCCGTCACCGCCCAGCTCCTGACCAAGGAGGATTACCGGATTTTCGGCCAGGCCGAGTGGATCTGGCCCTACGACCACCGGTACGACCTCACCAACGCCTACGCGCTCTTTCGCCGCGAGTTCACGCTCGCGCGCGTGCCGCGCCGGGCGCCACTGTTCATCACGGCGGACCAGTCGTACCACCTCTACGTGAACGGCGCGTTCGTGGGCCGCGGCCCGGCGCGCGGCTTCCAGTCCCGCTGGCCCTACGATGAGATCGACCTCTCGCCGTGGCTTGTCCCCGGTCGCAACGTCCTCGCGGTGCGCGCCCACAACCCGGGCTTCAGCAATTTCCAATACCTGCACCAGGGCTACGCCGGCCT
>CAYYGV010000063.1:0-21175 GCA_964471615.1 uncultured Opitutaceae bacterium | reverse complement strand
GTCGACGAGGTTCTTGGCGCAGCCGAGGGAGATGAGACTGACCTTGATCATGCGGGGGCGGGCCGGCCGGGCAGGAACAAAAAACCGCGGCGCAAGGCCGCGGTTGGGAAGTCCGGCAGGCTGGGGCGCGTTATTTCTTCTTGGCGGCCGCGGCCTTTTCGCGGGCCCGGCGACGCTTCATATAGGCGGCGCGACGTTTACGTTTGATGTACTTGTTGAGTTGTTGGCCCATGGTTGGTGAAGGAGAGATCGGGCAGTGTCTGGACCCGACCGCGGGAGTCAAGTGTCCAGTCCGGCGCTCACGTCCCGGCCGAAACGTCATCCTCCGCCGCGGCGAGGCGTGTCCCCGCGATCACTGTGTCGCCTTCGCGCTGCCAGCGGTAGACCAGCGGCGCCTTGGTGCGCTCCAGCTCCTTGTAGAGCTCGGTATGGTTGCGGCGGGGCAGGGTGAGGTCGGCGGCGCCGGTGGCGTCGCAGTTCAGGAACCGGGCGTACGGCTTGAAATGCTCGGGCCGGCCGATGATCCGGGACAGTCCCTCCTCCGGCTGCACGGCCGGCGAGCGGTCCAGCACGAAGAACGAGTACGGCAGGCTGCGCAGGTCGATCCCGGCGCGCTGGCCGAATTTCACCCAATCCGACGTCGCGAAGATCTCGCTCGGCGGCGGGGCGAAGTGGTGGCACCAGTCGCGCTCGCGGCCCGGCGCCAGCAGGGGACAACCCTGCTGATGGGTGCAGGGCGCGACGACGGCGAAGCGGTGACGGAGCTCGTCGCGCAGGCCGGCCAGCGCGCGGCCGGTCGCATGGGTGCCGGGTTCGACCCAGATGACCGCCTCGGCACGATCCACGAGCGCGCGCAGGGCGGCCAGCGACTCGGAGGACAATTCGGTCAGGACGTGGCTGACGAGGAGCAGCCCGATCGGGTCGGTGCCGGCGAGATAACCGGGGGTCACCGCGCTGATATCGAGCTTGGGAAACACGCGGCCGGCCGCGGTCGCCGCAAACTCGGTGGCGAGCGGCGAGTGGTCCCAGAGCAGCAGGGAGTCGAATCGTTCGCGCCCGAATGCCGCGATGACCCGGCGGCCGGCGACGCCGCTGCCGCAGCCCCAGTCCAGCACCGTGCGGCCGGCGGGCTTCCAGCCGCGGAGCTTGAGCTCCCGCAGGACGTGGTCCCACTTCCAGCCGATCCGCTCGCCGTAGGTCAGGTCGTAGCTCGCGAGCTCGGCCTCCGATTGCCAGTACGGTCCCTTCCCAGCGGCGCCGGAGAGGAAGGACTCGCGAAGCCGGTCGAGCGCGGGCCAGTCGAGATCAGTCCAGGTCATGGGAGAAGAAGCGCGCAGCCCGAGGGCCGTGTCACTCAATCAGTGGCACGCCGAGATGCGCGGCGAGCTGCTGGTGGCGGATGCCGTAGAAAGCGGCGAGCTGGCGGAGCCGTTCGGCGCGGGCGTGGTCGCCGGCGGGGCCGGCCTTGATGGCGGCGATCATGAGATTCTTCGCCGTGTGTTCGGTGGAGATGAACTCGAACACCCGCGTGCGGTAGCCGGCCCACTCGAGCAGTTCGGCGCGCAGGGCGTCGGTGACAAACTCCGCCTGGCGCTCCTGGAAAATCCCGTGGCGCAGCGCGTCGGCCAGCACCGCCGGCGCGCACAGCCGCGGTCGCAGCTCCTTCTGGCAGCAGGGCGAGACGACCAACAGGGCGGTCTGCGCGGCGATGCCCTTGGCGAGGGCGTCGTCCGTGGCGGTGTCACAGGCGTGCAACGCGATCAGCACGTCGACGGACTTGACCGGGGTGTCGGCGATGGTGCCAGCCGAGAACGCGAGCCGGTCGGCGAAACCGTGCTCGCGGGCGACGCGATTGCAGAGGTCCACCAGCTCGGGTCGAGCCTCGACGCCCTGCACACGGGCCCGCTCGCCCAGCAGCGCGGCGACCGCGAAGGTCAGGTAGCCCTTGCCGGATCCCATGTCCACGACAGTGAGGGGCCGGTTGGACGGGAGGGAGGCCTCCGCCACGAGGTGGCTCAGCAGCTCGGCGAACTTCTGGATCTGGCGAAACTTGTCGGCCATGCCCTCGCGGGGCTGTCCCCGGTCGTTGGTCACGCCGAGGGCCCGGAGCCACGGAGAGTCGGCGGGGATGAGGTGGGCCTTGGCGCGATCGTGGCTGGCGGGAGCGGCCGGGGCGGCGGCGACCTGCTTGGTGCGCAGCTTGGCGGAGCCGTCGGGCTGGCACTCGAGCTGGAGCGTGGCGGTCGGCGTGAAAAGATGCGCGTCGAGAAAGTCGCCGCCCACCAGCGGCTCGAGCCGCGCGAGGGCGTCGGCGGCGACGTGGTTCTTGGTGACGTCGCGCGTGGCGTGGCGCCAGACGAACGCGAGATGAGGGCCGGACTTCAGGGTCACGGGCCGGACAAACAGATTCTGCAGCGTGGCGTCGGCGCCGCGATGCTTGCCCAGCGTCAGCTTGACGAGCGTGCCGTCGTGCACGGCGCTACGGAGCTGCTCCAGGAAACGGGTGCGGGCGTCGGTGGCCATGGTCAGCGGAGGGAAAGCGGCCCGTAGTACAGGTCGAGCGGGCTGCGGCGCCACCAGGCGCCGGTCCGGGCCCTCAGGTCGGCGTCGGTGAACCGGTATTCCTGCCGCACCACGCGGATGAAGCGGGGCGGATGCGCCGGAAACGGGTTGGCGGCAAACAGGCCGAGCACCTCGGGGGTGCCGCGGAGCACGTGGACGCTGAGATTGAGCACCCAGACGTTCTGGTCGGGGGACTCCAGCGCGGCAAACCAAAGCTGCCAGTCGAGACGCGGCTGGTACGGTGCGACCCAGGCGGGGGCGCGGGTGAGCGTGCCGGGCTTGGCCGGGAGTTCGTAGGCCTTCCAGTCATGGCCGTCATCGCTGCCCTCGATCAGCAGCTCTGGACGCGGATGCGTCATGACGGCAAACAGCCCGTAGCCGTTGAAGCTGCGCCACGGGTACGCGACCTCCTGCACGGTGCGCGCGAACGCCCAGGGCGCTGCCATGCCGAGGCGGGGCAGGGAACCGAGCACGGAGAGGACGAAGACGAGAACGGCAAAGACCCGGAGCGGCCAGACGGGAGCCGGGCGGATGGCGGCGTCGGGCGGGGCGAGCGGGCGGCGCAGCGCCCACTGCCACCACGCATCGTCGAGGGCGAGCAGGCAGAGGGCGGCGGTGAGCAGGTTGAAGAAGGTGTAGTTGCCGGTCAGGGCGATCACGCCCATGAGCGCGATCATGGCGAGCGCGGCGGCATGCCGCATCCGGCGCGGCCCGAGCAGCGCGAACGGTCCGACGAGTTCGATGAGGAACATCACCAGGCAGGACCCGCGGTGAAACCACGCGGGGAGTTGATGGACGTACCACGCCAGCGGCGTGGGCAGCGGCTGGGTTTCGTAGTGGAAGACGAGCGCGGTGCAGTCGCGCCACGTGGCGTCGCCGCTGAGCAGCTTCACGACGCCGGACATCAGCATGAGGCGAAACAGGAGCCAGAGGATCAGCCAGCGCCCGAGGCGGGGCGGTTCCGCGGTGCGCCAGCCGGGTCGGAGCGACCAGGGTGCGAGCCAGACGGTCAGGAGCGTGGTTTCGAGCAGGAGCGCGTCCCACTGGTAGCCGTAGAACACCTGGCCCACGCCGCAGAGCGAGAGATAGATGACCCACAGCCCGGCGAGGCAGGCCGCCGGGGCGACGCCGGCGAACAGGAGCGCGGAGAGCCCAAGTCCGATCGCGCACAGGACGGGAATCGCGCGGTCGGCTCCGACCCACCAGCAGACCGTCGGAAGCTCGAGCCACGCCGGATGTCCCTGCTGCTGTTCCACCGCGCGAAGGAAGTCTCCAGCGGGCAGGATGCCATGCGGGCCGATGAGGCCGGACCACTGGACCGCGAAGGAGACGAGGGCGATCGCGTAGATGACGGCCAGCACGCGGAGGAAAAGCCACGCACTGAAACTGAACCGATTGGGCATGATTCGGGGTTCAGCTGCTTGCGTACCCCGCAATCTCGACTGCGTCGAGCCCGCTGCTGGGCGGTGCTATTCCGGAATCCGGATTCCGGAGTCCGAATTTTACGAACTGTCCTACGGCAGGAACTCGGTGGTCATCGCCTTTTCCACCGTGACCTTGCCCTTGGGCAGGATGCCGAGCTCCTCGAGCTGCTGGATCTGGGTGGCGTAGCGGGCGGGATCGAGCCGGCCGACCTTGGCGGGACCGCCGTCGGCGTCGCGGCCCGTGACGAGCCGCTCGTCGACGATCATCTTGCGCGAGAAACTCATGAACTCGTCGGTGTTGTTGGCGTTGGCGACCTTGAGGGCGGCGTGGGCGGGCGTGGGGTCGCCGGCGACGTAGTCCTGCCAGCCGCGCACGTAGGCGCGCAGGAAAGCGCGCAGCTCGGCGGGGTGCTCGCGGGCGAATTTCCGGTTCGTGACGAGGACGGCGTAGGAGCGGAAGCCGGCGTCCCACGTCGAGAGGAAGCGCGGCATCTTTCCGCCGGCCTTCACGATATGGTAGGGCTCGGCGATGTAGTAACCCTGCTGGATGGCGTCCTTGTTCCCGATGAACGCGGCGACCGAGAAATTCTGCGGCACGACCGACACCGTGAGGCCGTACTTCTTCTGGAGAAACTTGAGGAAGGCCCACTCGGGGCGGGCGATGACGGTGCGTCCCTGGAGATCCTCGAAGCGGCGGACGGGGCTTTCGGCGTGGATGAGCAGGCCGGACGGATCGTCCTGGAACACGGCGGCGATCTGAACGACGGGCAGGCCCTCGGCCTGCTGGAGGAGGGTGTTGGTGCTGTCGGCCTGGCCGATGTCAGCCTGGCCGGTGGCGACCTTGGGCATGACGAAGGCGTTGGGTCCGCCCGGGATGAGAGTGACGTCGAGGCCTTCCTCGCGGAAGAACCCGCGGGCGAGGGCCTGGTAGAGACCGCCGTGCTCGGGCTCGGCGATCCAGTCGAGCTGGACGGTGAGCTTGGTGAGCGGACGATCGCCGGCGGCGAGCGCGGCGACGGCGAGGAAAAAGGAGAACGAGAGAAGGCGGCGGAGGGACATGGCGGGGAAGGTTCGGAGGGAGAGGGAACGCTCAACGTTCGACGTTCAACGCTTAACGTTCAAGTGCGGGGCGTGGATTTTGCGTGATTGGGGGGATTGGCTGGAGGCGTGCTGCCACGCAAACCGTTGCGCCTCGCCGTTCGAACGCTGACGGCAAAAATTCGAATGAGCTGATCGGACTCGGCTATGACCGATTCCAGCGCCGGCGTCGGTGGGTGGAGCTTGGCACGCCTGATCAGTCGGAGCCAGCGCTGGGACTCACGCAGCTCTTTCAGGCAAATCCTGAGTTTGTGGATGAAGTCGTCGCGGGATTCGGCGGCCTCGGCTTCTCCGTGGTTGGCGTAGGGCGAGGTGCCGCAGCGCAGGAGCTGACCCCCAACGTGATTGCCGGCCCTCGTGGGTGAAAGAGCTTCAGTGATTGAGATGACTTGGGCTGAGAATTCGAGCAAGCGGAGCTCGAGATCGTAGGGGCGCTCGGATCCTGTGGTGTTCATACACCAAAGCTCGATGAGCTGGGGGCCAATGCAAAGTGCCAATACGGCCAATGCCGGGAAATCCACCGAATGCAGTCAGCTCGCGAAACGCCGAACGTCGAACGCCGGACGTCCAACGTCGAAGCTGCACCTTCGGCGTGCGGCGTTGGGCGTTCGGCGTTCGGCTGCCGATCACCGATCGGCTCTCTCATACGAATCGTGCCAATGATGCAGCGCCAGCCAGCTCAGCGACAACACGATCGCGACAAAGATAAACCCCAGCACGCATGTCACGGCCGCCGTCGCGAACAGCGCGGGGTATTTGGCCTGGCTTGAGTAGATGATCGCCTGGAAGCCCAGCCCGCCGCCGTCGCCGGCCGAGCTGCCGGCCGTGTAGTCGCCTACCAGCGCGCCGATCGGCGCCAGGGTCGCGGCGATGCGCAAACCGGTGAAGAAATACGGGAGCGCCGAGGGGACCCGCAGCAGGAAGATCTCCTGCGCCCGGCTCGCCCGGTACATCCGGAACAGCTCCACCAGGTTCCGGTCCGTCGAGATCAGGCCCTGCGTCGTGTTCACCACGAGCGGGAAAAAACAGATCAGAAACGTGATCACCACCACGCTCTTCAGGCCCGCGCCCACCCACAGCACCAGGATCGGCGCGAAGACGATCACCGGCGTCATCTGCAGCATCATCAGGTACGGATAAAGCGAGACCCGGACCAGAGACGAAAGCGACAGCGCGAGCGCAAGCGCCACGCTGATCGTGATTGCCGCCGCAAAGCCGAGCAGCGCGCCTTCGGTCGTGTTCAGCGCCGCGCGCGCCAGCGAGTCGCCGTTGTCGCGGAACGCGCCCAGGATCTCGCCCGGCGTCGGCAGCAGGAACTGCATCTCCTCCGCCATCGCGAAACGGATCGCATACCACACCGCGATGAACAGCGCGCCGGCGGCCGCCGGGAGGAGAATCGATTTGAGGCGGGCGTTCATGTCCGGGCGGGCTGCGCCGCGTCCTCCACCGACCGCAGCAGGCGTGACACCTCGGCGACCAGGTCAAGGTAGGCCCGTGACCCGCGCGTCGCCTCGGTGCGCGGGTACGCGAAAGGCACGGTGATCTCGGCATGGATGCGCCCGGGATTCGCGGCCATCACCACGATGCGGTTCGACAGGAAGACCGCTTCGGCCACCGAGTGAGTCACGAAGAACGCGGTCCAGGCCTGGTGCTCGCGGATGGCCAGGAGCTCCTCGTTGAGGTGCTCGCGTGTCATCTCGTCGAGCGCGCCGAACGGCTCGTCGAGCAGGAGCAGGCGCGGGGCGAGCGACAGCGCGCGGGCGATCGAGACG
This sequence comes from uncultured Opitutaceae bacterium, assembly GCA_964471615.1. GTDB lineage: Bacteria > Verrucomicrobiota > Verrucomicrobiia > Opitutales > Opitutaceae > Opi-474. The sequence goes on along the minus strand of CAYYGV010000063.1, from coordinate 14,319 downwards.
CGCATCTTTTGTCCGCCCGAGAGTTGCCGCGGGTAGGCGCCGCTGCGCTCGCCGAGCTGGACCAGGTCGAGCACGCGGCGCGACGTGGCCAGGCGTTCCTCGCGGCCGACGCCGCGGAGCTGGAGCGGCACGCCCACGTTGTGGGCGACCGTGAGCCACGGGAGCAGGGTCGGTTCCTGAAAGACAAACGCGAGCTCGGCCGCCGCCTGGTCGGGGGTGTGGCTGCAGACCGTCACGCCGCCGTCGGTCAGCGGCGTCAGGCCGGCGATGATCCGCAGGAGCGTGGATTTGCCGCAGCCGCTCGGGCCGATCAGGCTGACAAAGTCGCCCTCCCGCGCCGCGAGATTCACCCGGTCGAGCACGACGGGACCCTCGCCGAAGCGCTTGGTGACGTCGCGGAGCTCGACGAGAGGCGAAGACATGGGAGAAGGCGGGAACGCTCAACGTTCAACGCTCAACGTTCAACGCTCAATTCTCCAGATGCCGGGCGAACGCCGAACATCGAACGTCGAACGCCGGACGTCGAATGTGGGCATTTTGGAATTCGGAAAGTCGAGGGGTCGTGTCACGTATTACACGACCCTTGTTGTGGGCGGCCGACGATGATGCCCGGCGATCAGGGGTTGGCCTTGAGCGTCGAGCGTTGAGCGTTCGCTCGCATTCCCCTCGGTCTCCGGCGTTCGGCGTCCGATGTTCGGTGTCCGATGTTCGCCCGAAAGTCCGTCCCGCCGGTATCTGACTCAGCCCGCCGGCGGGGTCTTCCTCGCTACTTCAGTTTCGCGAGCGAGTCTTTGGCTTGGGTGAAGTTTGGATCGACCTTGAGTGCGGCCTCGTAAGCGGCGCGGGCGGCGGGAGCCTGGCCGCGTTTCTCGGCGATGTTGCCGAGGCGCCAGTGCACGGGTGCGTAGCCCGGGTCGTTCTTGCCCGGCGTGAGCTCCAGGCAGCGGCGGAGCGACTGCTCGCCGCGGTCGAGGCGCTGGCCCGTCTGCGCGGCGGCGCGGCCGATGGCGTAGAGCAGCGTGTACGAGTCCGGGTGGGCCTTCAGCGTCTCCTCGTAGAGCGCGAAGGCCTGGTCGATCTTCTTTTCGGAGAGATAGAGCTGTCCGACCACGCTCGCGCCCATCAGGGCGTCGCGCTTCCGGATCTCCTCGGCCTGCTCATAGGCCTTGCTCATGCCGCCGCCGGCGAAGGTCGGGGCGGAGCGGTAGAACGAAACCAGGCCGTTCCGGGCCTCGAGACTGTCCGGGTCGAGCTCCACGGCGGTCTCGAGCGCATGCTGGCACTTCTTCGCGAACTCGAGCTTGGAGAAGATGCCGGCCTTGGCGGCGGCGTTGCCGTACGCGCCGCCGAGTTCGAGGAAGTACTTCGACTTTTTCGGATTCAGCGCCGTGGCCTCCTCAAGGCGGCGGACCGCCTCGGTGTTGTCGTCGCGCCGGGCGGCCAGGACGCCCAGGTAGAAACGGGCCTCGGCGTTCTGCGCTTCGGCGGCGGCAATGCCCTCAAAGGCGACCCGCGCCTCGGGGTACTTCTTCGCCTGAAACAGGTTGACCGCCTGCTCGAAATTCGGCGCCGCCTGCAGCGACGAAGCGAGCAGCCCGAGCATCACGACCGAGGAGAGGCGAAACGACATGGGTTCTGGCAAACCGGAGAACCCGCCCGGGTGAAAGCAGATTCTGCGGTTGGTGGTAGGGGTAAGCGGTAGGCTGTCGGCGGTAAGCGATAGGCTTTAGGCTAAAGGCCCGGGCGCTCCTTAGGGGTGCTTTCAAGGTGCGCGGTCGTACTGTGCGTGGTGGCGAGTGCGGCGGGATATGGGCGAAGTCCTGGACGAAGACCACCTTGAGGCTTCGCTCCGAGTGGCAAGGAGGAAAGCGAGCGCTGGAGACCCTCGCTACGGAGGGCCGAGACGGAAGACGGCGGCGGAGTGTGGAGCGGGATGTGGGTCGCGGCATTCGAAGCCGGCCCAACCGCTCCGGGCGTTCACGTGGATCCGCTGCTCTGCGACGGTGGAGAGGGAGAGGTCGTCGAACTGGGTCTGACCAGCCGCGAGGATTTCGCTCGCGGTGACGTGACGGAAGTCGACGTCAAAGGTCAGCCGGACCACGCGCTGCGGTTCGATGCCGTTCTGGACCGCCACGACATGGTCGCCGTCGGCCTGCAGGCCGTCGATCCCGACCAGCGTGGCGTGCGCCAGCGGAGGCAGCAGCTCGATCTTTCGGGTCGCCAGTTCGATCCGCCACAGGCCGTTGGAATAGTCGGACACGAGCAGCAGCCGGCCTTGGTCCACGAGGGCCATCCCCTGAAGCGACGAAAACCCGGGCGATTCGAGCCAGCGCTCCAGCCGAGTGGCACCTGGCGCGAGCCGCCAGACGACGGGGGCGATGCTGTCGGTCGCGTAGACCGTGCCGTCCGGGGCAAGCAGTAGGTCGCCGAGACAGTGGTCGCCGCCATCGGGCTCCAGTTCGGCCCGTCGGCGCACCTGGCCGGTGTTCAGATCCAGCGCCACCACTCCGCCGCGGCCCTTTAGCGTGGCGTCGTAGCCGGAGATCTCGGGCAAAGCCGAGGTGCTGAGCCAGAGGAGTCCGTGCGGTTCGTCGACCGTGACGTTGAAGACCCCCAGCAGGTTGGCCTCGAGGGGACTGAATCGCGTCACGCGCCCGGCGCCGTCGCGACGCCAGACACAGCGCTGCCGCACATCGCCGAAGAACCACTCGCGGGTGGCGGGCCGCCAGGCCAGACCTTCGATGATCGAGTCCATTGCGGGCAGCTCGGCGACGATCGTGGCGGAACCGGCGACCCGGACATGGGCGGCCAGGGTTGACTGGATCGCTTCGAAGGCCGGTAGCTTCCGGAGCGGGGCAAAATCGGGGATGCGCTCAAGCGGGACGAAGATCCGGAGATCGGCCAGCTGGCGCAAGGTGGCGAGGGCGTCGTCGGCCTGGCCAGCGTGCGCCTGCGCGGCGGCGAGATTGACGAGATCGCGCGGAGCGTCGGGACGAAGGGCGACGGCGGCCTCGCAGGCGGCCAGCTCGGCCCGCTGGTCGCCACGGGCACGGGCTTCAGCGGCGGCGCGGCGCAACTCTGGGCGAGTGGGCGCGGCCCAGTCGGCGGAAAGGAGGACGAGAAAAACCAGCGCGACGCGGGGCATGGGTTCGAGGGGGCGGGCGAACGGCTGACGCTCTACGGCGAGCGAAGGCGGGTCAAGCGAGCGGAGGTGAGTGCAGGGGCGGCTGCGCTCGATGGGCAACGTTCAACGTTTAACGTTCGACGCTTAACGTTCAGGTGAGGTGGAAAGCTGCGCGGCCGGACACCCGGGTCTTGAATACTGAACGCGGGAACGCTGCGCGTTCCTCGGTCCGGCTTGCTTACTCGTAGCGCAGGGCGTCGATCGGGTCGAGTTGGGCGGCCTTGCGGGCGGGATAGAAACCGAAGAAGACGCCGACCGCGGCGCTGAAGACGAAGGCCACGACCACGGCCGGAGTCGAGACGAGCACCGGCCAGCCGTTGATCATCGAGACGAACTCCGACGCGCCGATGCCGAGCAGGATGCCGAGAATGCCGCCGAGGGAGCTGAGCACGACCGCCTCGATGAGAAACTGCAGCAGGACGTCGCGGCCGTGGGCGCCGACGGCAAGGCGGATGCCGATCTCGCGCGTGCGCTCGGTCACGCTCACGAGCATGATGTTCATGATGCCGATGCCGCCGACGATGAGAGAAACGCCAGCAATCGCCGCGAGCAGAAGCGTCATGGTCTTGGAAGTCGCGGTGGCGGTCTGGGCGAGCTCGACCTGGTTGCGGACGGTGAAATCCTGGTCCTTGCCCTGGCGCCGCTGCATGAGGGCGTCGGTGATGTCCTGCTGGACCTTGGCGATCACCTCGGAGCTGGCGGACTGGACGAGGATGGACGCGATGTTGGTGCGCTTCGACAGCCGTTTCATGTGGCTGGAATAGGGGACAATCACCGTGTCGTCCTGATCCTGGCCGAATAGGTTGAAGCCCTTCGGGGAGAGCACGCCGACGACCTTGAAGGGAATGTTCCGGATGCGAAGCGTCTGGCCGATGGGGTCCTCGCCGGGGAAGAGCTGGTCGACGACGGTCTGGCCGATGACGGCGACCTTGGCGACGCTGCGGACATCCTGGTCGGTGAACATCGCGCCGCGGGCGACGGGCCAGGTGCGGATCGTGACGAAGTCGGGGCCCTCGCCGATGATCTGGGTGTTCCAGTTGAGCCCGTTGGCGAGGACCTGGTCGCGCGAGCGGACCTCGGGACTGACCCCGGCGACGCCGGCAACCTCGCGCGAGATCGCGTTGGCGTCATCGAGGGTGAGGGTCGGGGCGCTGCCCCAGCCGCCGCGCATGGCGCCGCCGGTGAAGCTGCCGGAGAAGACCGTGATGACGTTCTGGCCGAGACTGGCGACCTGCGCCTCGACCTGGGTCTTGGCGCCGTTGCCGATGCTAACCATCGCGATGACCGCGGCGACGCCGATGATGATGCCGAGGGCGGTCAGCATCGAGCGCAGCTTGTTGCGGCGCAGGGCGCGGAGGGCGACGATGAGGGTGGAGCTGAGACGCACGGGGGAGGGGAAGGATCAAACGCCAAACTGCCAAACGCCAAACGGACGGCGGGTGGGTGGGTAGAAAGATGAGTGAGAAGCTGAGGGCATCGGCGCTCGCCGTTTGGTGTTTGGTGATCTGGCGTTCGGACCCGGTTCGTGAAGGAAGCTCTAGCCGTTTGGCGTTTGGCGGTTTGGCGTTTAGAAATTTCGAAAAGCTAGCTGGTCAACTTCGCCGCCGATTCGGCTTCGCGGAGCCGATTGAGTTCCACGTCGGCCATGAGGCGGTCGGTCACGGCATGGTCGCTGACGACGCGGCCGTCGCGCATGACGAGGTTCCGCTTGCAGAAGCGGGCGATGTCGAGCTCGTGCGTGACCATGACGATGGTGATGCCCTGCTCATTGAGCTTCTGGAACACGCCCATGACCTCGACGGACGTCTTGCTGTCGAGGTTGCCGGTGGGCTCGTCGGCGAGGAGGACCTGGGGCTGGTTGACGAGGGCGCGGGCGATGGCGACGCGCTGCTGCTGGCCGCCGGAGAGCTGGTTGGGAAAATGGTCGGCGCGGTTGGCGAGACCGACGATCTCGAGGCAGCTGAGCGCGCGCTCGCGCATGGCGGACCCGGAGAGCCGGTGCTGGCCGTAGAGCATCGGCAACTCGACATTCTCGAGAGCTGTGGTGCGGGCGAGGAGGTTGAAGCCTTGGAACACGAACCCGAGCTTGGCGTTGCGGAGGTCGGCGAGCTGATTGCGGTCCAACCCGGAGACATTGGTGCCGTCGAGCAGGTAGGTTCCGCGCGTCGGTCGATCAAGGCAGCCGAGCGTGTTCATCAGCGTCGACTTGCCGGAGCCGCTGGCGCCCATCAGCGCAAGGAACTCGCCGCGGTGGAGCTCCAGCGTCACGCCGCGGACGGCGTGGACCGGCACCTCGCCCGAGTCGTAGATCTTGTGGATGTCCTGAAGCTTGACGACGGGAGCCATGGCGGGCCTCAGCGGCCGGGAGGGCGGCCGCCCATGGGCCGGCCGGAGAACGGATTGTTGGTCGCGGCGGCGCTGCCCGAGGCGGCGCCGGCGGTGGAGACCGAGGTGATGACCACGTCGCCCTCGTTGAGGCCCTCGATGACCTCGGTGACAACGCCGTCGGAGATGCCGAGCTTGGCGGTGACGGGCTCAGGGTGCTGCGTCTTGGGGTCGGTGCCGACGAGGCGGTAGAGCGTGCGGGTGATCGGCGTGTTGCTGGCGCCGCGGTCACCGCGGCCACCCCAGCGGCTCATGTCGAGCTCGATGCCGCGCGCCTTGGCGAGTTCCTGGACGCGGGCGATGACGTCGGGCGTCGGGGGGCCGTTGCCGAAGGAGAACCCGGCCTCGCGGAAGATCTCGCGCATGACCTTGCGGCGCTCGTCCTCGGACATCGCCTTGGGCGCGGGCGCGGCGGGAGCGGCGGCCGTGGCGGCGGGGGCCGGCGCGGCCTTGGGCAGGAGATTCTCCGGGATGCGGGCGCGGAGCGCGGCGTTGGCAACCTTCAGGGCGCCGTTCCGCTGGGCGACGATGATGGACACGTTGGCGGTCATGCCCGGCTTGAGCTTCAGGTCGCCGTTGTTCACGTCGATCATCGTCTCGTAGGTGACGACATTCTGCTCAGTCTTGGGCGCGTTGCGGATCTGGGAGATCCGGCCGCGGAACTGGCGGTTCGGGTAGGCGTCGACCGTGAAGGTGACGGCCTGGCCCTCGGCGACATTGCCGATGTCGGCCTCGGCGACCGAGGTGCTGATCTGCATCTTGGTCAGGTCGTTCGCGATCGTGAAGAGCGTCGGGGCGTTGAGGCTGGCGGCGACGGTCTTGCCGACCTCGGCCTGGCGATCGATGACGATGCCGTCGATTGGGGAGTAGATGGTGCAGCGGGAGAGGTCGACCTTGGCGCTGTCGACGGCGGACTGCTGGATCTGCAGCTGCGCCTGGGCCTGCTGGAGCTGGGCCTCGGCCTGGTCGAGGTCCTGCTGGGCCACGAGATTCTGGGCCCGCAGCGCGCGGGTGCGCTCGGTGCTGATCCGGACCAGGTTGAAGTTGGCCGTGGCGTTCGCGAGCTGGGCCTGGGCGGACGCGAGGCGCGTCTGGTAGGTGGCCGGGTCGAGGCGGGCCAGCACCTGGCTGACCTTGACGTGCGAGTTGAAGTCGACGGCGACCTCGTTGATCAGGCCGGAAATCTGGCTTGAGACATCGACGGAGGTGACGGCCTGCAGGGTGCCGGTGGCGGTCACCGCCTGGGTGATGTCGCCGCGGCCGACCGTCACGGTGCTGTATTCCGGTCGATCCTCCCCGGCGTCGCGCCAGAGGAACCAGCCCACGCCGCCGGCGACGACGAGGACCACTGCGATGATGAGACCGAGACCGCCAAAGCGCTTCGAGTTAGCCATGATGGATGCTGAAAAGGGAAAGATGACGTTGGCGTCTGGCAAACCAAACTCCAGCGCCGAAGCGCGGATCGTCCGACAGACCCATTCCCTGAGACGCGTTGGCGGGAGGGAAGTTACGAGGCGGCGACGGGCGGAAGAAACCGAACGTCGAACATCGGACGCCGAACGTCGAACGCCGAAGGGGAGGCAGATGCGGAGGGAACGCTCGACGCTCAACGTTCGACTTTCAACGTTCAGGTGTTTGGCCGGGCGTCGGATGCCGAACGCCGGACGCCCAAGGGACAGGCGGAACAACGCTCGGCGCTCAACTTTCAACCCTCAACGTTCAACTCCCGCGCAGCAGCGCGAGGTAGTCGGCGTAGAGGCGCTCGAGGAAGTTGGCGGGGAGTGTTCCCAGGCGCACGGCGGCGGGGTGACGAACGAGGGCCGCGTCCAGCAGGCGGGCGTCGGCGGGAAGGATGTCCCAGCCGGCGAAGTACAGGGTATCCCTCACGCCGAGGGTGGCGGCAGTGCTCACCAGACGGTCGGTGCCGAGGTGGCGGTCCATGACGAGGCGCGGATCGGTCGGGTAAAGATACGACTGGCTGGTGGGAACGTAGATCACGCGGCTTGCGCCGAACGCCGCCACCCAGCGGTGGATGGGCCAGGCCGTCGGCGTGGTTTCCTCCCAGGCGTAGTGCCACACCGCGATGCGCACGTCGGGCGGCAGGTGCGCGAGATTCTCGGCGACGTGGTCGTCCTGCCACCAGCAGTTCGCCATGACGAACTCGAGCCCCGGGCGCAGCTGCCGGGCGCGCTCGAAATAGGCGGCGAGAAACCGGGCGTAGGCCCGGTTGTGCCAGGCGCGGCGGACCGGAGGCGCCTCGGTGAAAAGGTCGCGGCCGGTCTCGGTCCGGTAGGCGGCCACGGACTCGGGATTGAAGCGGTCGGGGTCGCTCTCCGTGGGATGGACCGCGATGCCGTCGGCCTCCGGGTAAAGCGTCAGCACCTCCTCCAGCGTGTCGTACAGGTACCGCTGAGTGAGCGGATGCTCGAGCGCGAGGCCATGGTGGGGCCCGGGCGTGCCGTCCGCATTGCGACGCTCGGCCTCGGGGAACGCGCGGCAGAAATCGCGGGCGTGACCGTCGGTCGTCAGCATCAGGAACACCTTCACGCCGCGGCGGTGCGCGTGCGCGATGACCTCGCCGAGGAAGTTTTCCGCGACGTTCTGGCAGTGGCGGTCACGGAGCGCGGGGCGGCGCTGCGACGGGTAGGCGAGGGTGTAGCCGTTGACGAGGGTCCAGAGGCGATTGAACCCATGGTCCGCCATCCAGTCGACGAGCCCGAGCCACTGGTGCTTCGTCCAGCCGGCAAGCGGATGCGACTCGCGGCCGGTGATGATCGGATAGTCGCCGCAGCCGAGGAAGACGTAATAGCCGGCCTCGGCGTGCGCCGGGACCGGGGCCGGTTCGACGGCGACGAAATAATCGCGGCCGGCACGCGCCTCGCCGTTCACCTGGCCGGAGACCCGGAGGGCGTGAAAGCCGGGCCGGGCCAGCATCCCGTCATAGCGCACCACGCCGGAGGTTTGGACTTGGGCGGGCTGACGCGGGGTGAAGCCGGGGAAATCCAGCTTGCAGGCCGTGAGGACGGCGGCCGGGTCGGCCGGGGCGACCTCGAAGCGGAACGGTTCGCCGGGCCGGACGGTGCGGGTCGCGGTGCGAACCACGAGATCCTCGGCGGGAGCCAGCGGCGCGGCCATGGCCGGTCAGGCGTAGGCTTTCTTCAGGGCGGCGGCGACGTTGGGCGGGACGAAATGGGTGACATCGCCGCCGTACTTGGCGACCTGCTTCACGAGGGAGGAACTGGTGTAGCTGAACTGCTCGTTCGGCATGACGAAGAGCGTTTCCACCGTGGGCTTCAGGTGGCGGTTCATCAGCGCCATGTTGAACTCGAACTCGAAGTCGGACAGCGCGCGCAGGCCGCGGATGATGGCGTCGGCCTTCTGGGCCACGCAGAAATCGACCAGCAGGCCGTCGAAGTTCGTGACCGTGACGTTCTTCAGCTTGGCGACATTGCTGTGGAGCAGCTCGATGCGCTGCTCGGTGGTGAAGAGCGGGGCCTTGCCGGGATTGTCGGCGACGGCGACGGTGACGCGGTCGAAGAGCTTCGCGGCGCGCGCGAGGACATCGAGATGACCGTAGGTGATCGGGTCGAACGTGCCGGGGTAGATGCAGTGACGCATGACGAGCGAGGGCAGCTAGGCAGGAAATCCGTCCCGGGGAAAGCGCGAAGCGGGTGATAAATGACCGGGATGGGGCCAAACCTTCCAAGTGCGCCCCCGTCCCGGGCCGGGCTTGCCTTCGCGGCGAGGGCCGTATCTCGTGGCGCCCAGCCGTCGCGCATGAAGTTCAGCCTCCCCAACTTGCTCACGCTCTCGCGCATCCCGATGATGTTCGTCGTCGTGGCGCTGCTGCACCTCAGCTTCCCGTGGTCGGCGACGATCTGCTTCTGGCTCTACATCGCGGCGGCGCTGACCGACTGGCTCGACGGCAAGATCGCCCGGGAGCGGGGCGAGGTCTCTTCGTTCGGGCGGTTCATGGATGCGGTCATCGACAAGGTGATGGTGATCGGAATCATGATCGCGCTCGTCAGCGGGAATTTCTTCTACGGCTACGACACCACCGCGCTGGTCCTCCTGCTGATGATCCTGGCGCGCGAGTTCGCGGTGTCGGGCATGCGTACGGCGGCCGCGGCGAAGAACATCGTGGTCGAGGCGGACTCGGGCGGGAAAGTGAAGGCCTTCGTGCAGTTCAACGCGATCGGCTGGCTCATCGGCTGGCGGATGTTTGCGCAGGACTTTCCCGAGTTGTTCCGCGGCGACGAGCACCGCTGGGTGACCGGCGTTCACGTGATCGGCATCGTGCTGTTCGTGCTCTCGGCCATCCTCACGCTGACCTCCGGCTGGTCATACTTCCGTCGTCACGGCCACGTGGTGCTGAGCTGACGCATGCGCCTCGAGCAACCGATTTGGCCGCGATTCCTGCCGTCGCAGACGGTGCTGAACATCGCGACCCTGGGTCCCGTGGGCCGGAAGCTCCCGGCGCCCGGCACTTGGGGCTCGGTGGCGGGCCTGCTGTACTACACGGTCTGTTTCCTCGACCGCGTCGGGCTGGTCGGGACGCTGGTGATCACGGCCGCGGTCGGCTACCTCGCGGTGGCGTTCTGCGGCGAGGCGGAATTCCGGCTCGGGCGGAAGGACCCGGGCGAGGTGATCCTCGACGAGTTTGTCGTGATGCCGCTCTGCTTCCTAGGCTGGCCGGCGCAGGTGGGACCGCTCCCGCGGTGGGCGGTGTTGCTGGCGGGCCTGGCGCTGTTCCGGCTGTTCGACATCCTCAAGCCGTTTGGCATCTCGAAACTACAGGATCTGCCGGGCGGGTGGGGCGTGGTGATCGACGACGTCGCGGCCGCGCTGGCGGCCTGCGGGACGCTGCACCTCGTGGTGTGGATCTGGCGGATGAAGATGTGAGCAGGCGGACCGTGGGTTCGCCGAACGAACGTCGAACGCCGAACGCCGAACGCCGGACGTCGGACGCCGAAGTTTGCCACGAAGGGCACGAAGAACACGAAGCTGGGCTTGGAGTCTTCGCGGGCTCAGCGGCCTTGGCGGTAAAACAGGCCTAGATCCCGATTTGGTTTACCGCGAAGACCGCTACGGTCGCGAAGACATGGAATCGGGCTTCGTGTGCTTGGTGTCCTTCGTGGCGAAACCAGACCCGGAAGACACCCTGCATCACTTTTTGCCGCCGCGGACGGCGAATTCGATGCGCACGCTGCCGTTGACGCCGAGCTCGGTGCCGTCGGGACCGTGGACGGCGCGGCCGCCGAAGATCACGAGAAGATGGGTGCGGGACTTGGCCTCGGCGGTCCTGGTCAGCGGGATGATGATGTCGGGCCGGAACGAGAAGACGTGGTGGTTCTCGTCGGACAGCAACGCGGACGAGCTCCAGTTGCCGGTGAGGGCGACGCGGAACCGGGAGTAGTCCCGGGTCACGCCGGCGGTCAGGGTGTTGGAGTTCGTGTGGAGCTGGTTGCGGCCGAAGTTCGGCGCGAGCGGGGAGTGCGAGACGAAATTGGCGCTGAGGCTGGTGTAGCCGATGACCTTGAGCTGCTCGCTGAGGACCTTGGAGAACGAAAGGTACGGGACCAGGTGACGGTGGCCGTCGGTCAACTCCGCGGGCGGATGGTCGAGCGGCGACTCAAAGTCGGTGCCGACGCTCCAGCCGATCGGATGTTGGGCCGAGATGACCTCGTCGTACTTGAGGCCGACGCGCCCCTTGGAGAACCCGTAGCCGGCGGAGTCCTTGATCCCGTGGGTGAGATAGCTCTCGGCCTCGCCGTTGACCTCCACGTGGTCGGTGACATGGGCCCGGAAGCCGACAGGGACGCGGATGTAATCGCGACGGATGAAGTCGCCGAGGTGGGGCCGGCTGTAGAACCGGAGCGGGACCGGGCCGCCGACGTTGAGCTTGTCGAACGGATTGATGCTCGGGAGCCGCTCCAGGAGCTCGCTGATGTCCCATGCGCCGCTGGACGGCACGTCGGAGTCCGATTGCGCGAGCACAGCGGGCGGGCAGGCGACGGCGAGGGCGACCAGACAGGCCCCGAGACGGGTCCAGAGAGGAAGCGGGCGGCGATCGGGCATACGGCAGTTCAAGGAAGGATGTGGAGGATTTCGGCCGGCAGCCTGACGTGCAAGCCTTGCTGCAGGACGTCCACAGACACCACGATTTCACCGGGGTTCGAGGAATCGTCGACGAAACCCTCGAGGCCCCGGAGGGGCCCGCCGCTGACCCGGACCCGGCGGCCGCGGGCCAGAAGAGGCCGGACGGAGAGCTCGTATCCGCTGGCGACGATGGCCCGAACGTCGGCCAGCTGGCGGAGGAACGGACCCTCGTCGGGCACGGGGATCAGCCGGGCGAGGAGGTCCTGCTGGTACATCCGGGCGCGTCGCTCGGTCGGGACCAGGGCGAAGACATACCCCGGGAACAGCGGCTTGGTGAAGCGCTTGGTCTGGCCGGGGTAGCGGCGGACGCTGGTGAGGAGCGGCAGGTAATGCTCGACCCTCTCGGCGGCGGCGAGGGCGGCGAACTTCTTCTCGCACCGGGGCCGGGTGTGGCAGACGCACCAGCTGGCGGCGGGCGGCAATGCCATGCGGTCAGGTGAGGCGCGCGGCCAGCAGTTGAAGCGCCTCGATGTAGCCCGGGAAGCCCTTGCCCCCGATCAGCGCGATGCAGGCCCCGGCGGTCATGGAGTGATGCCGGAATTTCTCCCGCTTCTTGATGTCCGAGATGTGGACCTCGACCGCGGGCCGGGCCGAGGCCGAGAGGGCGTCGCGGAGCGCGATGCTGGTGTGGGAGTAGGCGCCGAAGTTCACGATGAAAGCGCTGACGCCGTGGTCGGTGTGCCAGTGGATCTTGTCGATCAGGGCACCCTCGTGGGCGGACTGGAAGAACGACAGCGACAGCCCGAGCGGCTTCGCCTCGGCGCGCATGAGCCGCTCGAGGTCCTTGAGCGTGGCGCGGCCGTAGATCTCGGGCTCGCGCTTGCCGAGCCGGTCGAGGTTGGGTCCGTGGAGGACGGCGATTTTCTTCATAGGGGATTGCCGGTGGCGATGAACTCCCACGGCAGACGGAAGCGGCGCGAGAGCTCGGCCGCCAGCGCCCGCACGGCGTGGACCTCGGTGGCGTAGTGGCCGCACAGGTAGAGGTTCAGTTTCTCCTCCTGCGCGCGGTTGAAGTGCTCCTCGCGGAGTTCGCCCGTGACCAACGTGTCGACGCCGGCCGAGGCGAGGAGCGGGACCGCGCCGTTGCCGCTGCCCGAGCAGAAGGCGACCTCGCGCGGGGAGCTGGAGCCGAACTCCAGCGCGATGACCCGGGGGTAAAGCGCCTCCAGTTTCCGCCGGAGGGCGGTCCGGGTGAGCCGGCTCGGGGCGATCCAGCCGATGTCGCCTCCTTCGTTCGGGATGAACGAGCGGCGCGGCTTCAGGCCGAGCTGGCGGGCCAGCAGGACGTTGTTGCCGATCTGGGGATGGGCATCGAGCGGCAGGTGGTTCGAATACAGCGCACAGTTGCCCTCGAGCAGGGTGGCCACGCGGTCGTAGACGGGTCCCGTCAGCGGCCGAGGCATGTCCCAGTACATCCCATGGTGCACGACCAGGAAATCGATCCCGGCGGCCACGGCCTGTTGGAACGGCACGACCCCGGCGTCAACGGCGGCGCCGATGCGGGTCACGCGGCCGCGGTTGGCCAGCTGCAGCCCGTTGCAGGCGCCGGGAGCATCCTTGAAGGCGGCACGGCGGGTGCGACGGTCACAGTAGGCGACGACTTCGGCGAGGGTAGGCATGGCGGGGGAGATTCCGGCTGTCATGTCCGGTAAACCACCCGGGGAAAGTCACGAGACAAAAAGAGCGGCCGGCCTGACGCGCAGGAGCAGTTCCCGGCGTTCGGACCGCGCGCGGTGACCGACCCGGTGGCGAGGCGGGTCATCAGACGGTGGTTGCCGGACCCCGGCGGGACCGCCAAGCTGCGGCCGATGTCCAAGAGCAAAGCCCGCAAGCATCCGGTCGACCTGATTGCCGCCGCCGCGGCGAAATTCCCCACGCGTCCGACGTGGGACGAATATTTCATGGCGACGGCGGTGCTGATGTCGTCGCGGTCGAACTGCGAGCGCCTGCACGTCGGCTGCGTGATTGTCACGGGCGGCGAGCGCAAGAACCGCATCGTGGCGGCGGGCTACAACGGCTTTCTCCCGGGCACGCCGCACGTGTCCCGGGTGCGCCACGGCCATGAGCAGGCGACGGTGCATGCCGAGCAGAATGCCGTGGCGGACGCGGCGCGGCGCGGCAGCTCGGTGGAGGGCTGCGTCGCGTACGTGACCCATTACCCGTGCATCAACTGCGCGAAGATTCTCGCGGCGGCGGGCATCGCGGAGGTGCGCTACCGGAAGGACTACTCGAACGACCCGATCGTGGCCACGTTGCTGGCCGATGCCGGGGTGAAGATCCTCAAGCTCTGAACCCGACCATGCGGGTGCGTCGCAAAGCCCTGAAGACCTCGATCGCCGGCTCGCTGCTGCTGGCGCATCCGGTGCTGCGCGACCCGAACTTCCGGCGCACGGTGGTGCTGATGTCGGCGCACGGGACCGACGGCGCAATGGGCGTGGTGTTGAACCGGCCGCTGGGGAAGAAGCTGGGCGACCTCAATGCGGAGTTCGCCTTTGGCGCGCTGGCGTCGGTGCCGCTGTATTGCGGAGGCCCGGTCGAGCCCAAGCAACTGCTGCTGGCTGCGTGGCAGGAGCGGGACGACGGCTTCCAGC
>CAYYGV010000062.1:0-21555 GCA_964471615.1 uncultured Opitutaceae bacterium | reverse complement strand
AAAGCCCACTTCTGACACAGGCTGGCGGCGTGCAGCTGGCGGGCGCGTTGCAGGATAATCCGGGAATCGATCCCGGAGCCATGCGTATTTTGGGAAGCTATGCGCTCGTTTACATGGTTGCGGCGCAGGGTTACTACGCTGACGTGCGCGGGGTCCGGCGCGATTTGGTGACGGGCGACATCGCGCTGATTTTCCCGGAGCTGGGCCACGCCTACGGGCCGAATCCCGGGACCTCCTGGAAGCATCTCTACTTCGTTTTCTCCGGCCCGCAGTTCGACCTGTGGCGCAAGGCCGGTCTCCTCGACCCGGCGCGGCCGGTGTGGCGGGCGGAGCCGGTCGACTTCTGGGCGCGGCAGCTCGAGGAGACGGTCCGGCCGGAGAAGGGCCACGGCCGCGCCGCGGCGCTGCGCACGCTCGGCCGGTTCCTTGGCACGCTCGGCGCGCTGCTGGCGCTGCGGGACACGGACAGCCGCGACCCGGCGGACCGGCTGTGGCTGGAGGACAGCCAGCGCCTGCTGGCGGGCATGGATGCGAAGGGCTGGGTGACGCCGCAGCAGGTGGCGCGGATGGTCGGACTCAGCTACGAGAACTTCCGGAAGCAATTCACGGCGCGCGCGGGAGTGTCACCGGGCCAGTTCCAGAAACGGAAGCGGATCGAGCGCGCGCAGTCGGCGATCTACCATGGTGACCACACGCTCAAGCAACTCGCGGAGGAGCTTCAGTTCTGCGACGTGTTCCACTTCTCGAAGGTCTTCAAGCAGATCACCGGCGCTACGCCCTCGGAGTTCCGCCGGAAAGTCCGGGGCGGGTGACGGCTCTTGGGAGATTGGAGATGGGAGCTGGGAGATGGAACACCGGCTGCAGCGGCGCCGCCCGTATTCCATCTCCCATCGTCTATCTACCAACTCCCGGAGCCTCGCTCCCGAAGTTCAGCTGACGCGTTGCGTCAGTCGAACTTCGGCCACTGCGAGCCCGGGATCGGGCGCCACAGGATGTCGCGGTCGACGCGCGGCCGGTGGTGCCGGTATTTCTTCATGAGGCGGATCTTCTCGCGCAGGAGCGCGGGCAGGTTCTCGCCGTAGAAGAAGGTGTTGTTGGCGGTGGCGGAGAGCGCCATGACCTCGGTCGAGGCGCCCTCGAGCAGCGCGATGAGGTCCGCGGTGTTGGCCAGCTCGAAGTCGATCGCGTCCTGCAGCTGCCGCTCGTGCCGGCGGCGGGCCGCGGCCGAGGGGCTGTTCAGGTAGCCGTGGACGTGGGCGCACCAGGCGCACACGGTGCGGAGCGAGCCGCACCACGCGCGGTAGGCGCGGGCGCGGTCGAGCAGGTCGGTGAAGACGGCCTGCACCGCGGGCGTGCCGGCGGTCTTCGCCTGGAGCTTCGCGAGGTCGCGGAGCAGCCGGGCGAGGCGCGGGAAGACGTTGCGGTCGAAGCGCTGCGTCGCGAGCGCGCCGTAGGCCTGCGGCACGAGGTCGAAGAGCACGTCCTTGCCGAGGTCATTGATGCCGGGATTATTGTGCTGGAAGCAGCCGAGGCGCTCGTAGTACGCGCGCTCCGCCTCCGGGATGGCCTCGATGTCGGGCACGTACGGGCGGTCGAAGGTGCGCTGCCAGCAGAAGCCGAAGCCCGTGAACAGCGGCACCGGCGGCTGCCAGCTCAGCGCCTCCTCGAACCGGTCCCAGGCGTCGACCAGGGCGGCGGCGTGGGCGTCGCCGACGAAGCGGCGCGCGGCGTCGCGCAGCACGTCGTCGATCGACCGCTGCGGCGTGAACTGCGCGGCGCGGAGCACGGCGGGATTCGGCCAGTAGGGCGTGACGGCGGTGTTCGCCAGGCCGCCGAGCGCGCTGATGCGGTTCAGCCCGAGCTTCCGCATCGCGGTGAGCTTGCGGTGCAGGAGGCGCGCGTAGGGGATGCCGAGCAGCGGCTCGTGGTTCATCACCGGGCCGGCGGAATACTGGAGAACCGGGTCGACGCCCTGGGCGCGGGACTCCCGCAGCACGGCGCGCTCGCTCGCGTCGATGTCCGGCTGCTGCGCGCTGCCGGCCACGTGGCCCATGTCGTCGTAACGGACGTGCTTGTATGGCAGCGCGTATCCGCGGACGAGGAGGGTCGGGGCCTCCCACGTGACGTGGTTCCCCATCGCGGCCTTGATGTGGTCTTGCTCGAGCTTGAACGGCTCGAGGCGGAGGATGACGTCGAAGTCGGGGTTGATCGCGGCGGCGGCCTCCTGGAGGTTGCGGAGGTAGCGGCCGATGCTCTCGCCGGCGGCCTTCGCGATGTTCTCGTGGCTGCGCCACTCGCGGATCATGTACGGGCCGCCGTTGCGGCCGACGTAGAGCGAGCCGGTGTGCTCGAAGCCCGCGCCGCTGTCGTTCGTCCAGACCGACATGTAGCTCAGGTCCGGCACCTCCTTCATCAGCGCCTGGATGGCCGCGCGGTAGTGCTGCTTCGTGACCGGGTGGTCCTGCGCGAGCGTGTAGCGCGGGAGGCGCGAGCGGAACGGGTGGTCGACGCGCGCGCCGCGGAGCGTCGGGTAGCGCTGGAAGAAGCGCTCCGGCAGCGTGCGGGGCTCGAACATGCAGACGCCCGGGCGCAGGCCGTAGCGGCGGCCGAGGTTGGCCAGCTGGCCGAGGTGCGTGCGGTTCGCCTCGAGGTAGTGCGTCGGCCACAGGCCCTGCGTGAGGGGCGTGTCGACGAAATGGTTGAAGCCCGGGCAGTAGGTGTAGAACTGCGAGTAGTACTCCGACGGGACGCTGTCCTCGTACGGCATGTGCTCCGCGAGGCCGTTCACCTCGATGTGGGTGAAGCCGCTCTCGGCGAGCGTCGCGACGTACTGCTCGGGGTCGAACTTCCGGGCGGTGCGCCAGTACTGCGTGTAGCAGCTGTCCCAGTGCGGGCGGTGCCAGCTGA
Organism: uncultured Opitutaceae bacterium; assembly: GCA_964471615.1. Taxonomy (GTDB): domain Bacteria; phylum Verrucomicrobiota; class Verrucomicrobiia; order Opitutales; family Opitutaceae; genus Opi-474. Next base: position 18,648 of record CAYYGV010000062.1, on the reverse strand, counting down.
ACGCGCCCTTGAGCAGCACGCCGCGGTCGAGCTTCGCGCGGGTCGCGTCGCTGAGGCCGTTCGCCAGCAGGCGGACGGCGGCGAAGAGGAACGCCGGCTCGTTGGCGATCACCTCGCCGGTGCCGGCCTCGGTGATCCGCAGCCAGATCCAGGCACCCTCCGCGGGCGCGCCCGGGACGCGGGCCCACCGGCGGGCGGCGAGCGCCACGTTCACGCCGGCGCCCGGGCGGGCGGAGGCGGACGCGGTCCGGCCCGCGAGGCGGGCGAGTTCCTGGGCCGCGGTCTGCTCGACCGGATGGCCCTTGGCGGGATGGGTCACGCTGCGCAGCGACAGCGGGGCGTCAGGCGAAGGGGCGATGCTCATGAAAGGGGCACCACGCGAAAGAGGCTTAGCCGAAAACTCAAGCGCTGTCCCGCGGCGGCAATGATTATTTACCACCAAGCGTGACCGGCGACCAGCGCGCCGCGAGTTTCTGGCTGACCGGCGGGGCGGGATCGGACAGGATCGGAGCAACGCCATGACCCCCACGCGCCGCGCCGAACTGATCCAGACCTATCGCGACGGGCTGCTGCTCGACGTGCTGCCTTTTTGGCTGCGACACGGCTGGGACCGCGAGCACGGCGGCGTGATGACGGGCGTGGACCGCGCCGGGCGCGTGGTGGAGACGGACAAGTCGCTCTGGTTCCAGGGGCGCGCGGCGTGGATGTACACCACCGCGTACCTCACGGCGGGGCGGCGGCCCGAGTGGCTGGAGTTCGCGACCTCGTGCCTCGAGTTCATCCGGCGGCACGGCCGCGCGGCGGACGGCAAGCTGTACTTCACCGTGACGCGCGAGGGCCGGCCGTTGCGGATGCGCCGCTACGTCTACAGCGAGTGCTTCGCAGCGATCGCATTCGCAGCGCACGCGAAGGCGACGGGCGAAGCGCGGTCGGCGGAGGACGCGACGGCGGCGTGGGCGACGTACCTGCACCACACGTTTACGCCGGGCGTGATGCCGCCGAAGACGGATCCGGAGACGCGGCCCATGCAGGGCGTCGCGCCGCGCATGATCACGATGGTCACCGCGCAGGAGCTGCGGGCGCACCTCGGCGAGGTGCGGGTGGGCGGGGCGACGTGCACCGAGTGGATCGACCGCGCGATTGGCGAGATCGAGCGGTATTTCCTCAAGCCGGACCTGCAGGTGCTGCTGGAGATCGCGGGACCGAACGGCGAGTTCCTGGACCATTTTGACGGCCGGCAGCTCAACCCCGGCCACGCGATCGAGGCGGCGTGGTTCATCCTGCACGAGGCCAAGCACCGCGGCCGCGATCCGCGGCTGATCCGGCTCGGCACCACGATCCTCGATTGGATGTGGGCCCGCGGCTGGGACCAAGAGCACGGCGGCATCCTGTACCACGTGGATGTGCTGGGCCGGCCGCTGCAGGAGTACTGGCACGACATGAAGTTCTGGTGGCCGCACAACGAGACCATCATCGCGACCCTGCTCGCGTGGCAGCTGACCGGCGACGCGAAGTACCTCGACTGGCACCGTCAGGTGCACGACTGGGCCTACGCGCATTTCCCGGACCGCGAGCACGGCGAGTGGTACGGCTACCTGCACCGCGACGGCAGTGTCTCGAGCCAGCTCAAGGGCGGCACCTGGAAGGGCCCGTTCCACCTGCCCCGCATGCAGTGGTACTGCTGGCAGCTCCTCGCAGAGCAGGGCTGATCCGGGCGGTTCACAGGAGGCAACGGAGGGAACGGAGGGCCGCCACTGGTCCGGGGAGCCCAGGTTTGCACCGGCCCAAGCTGACCCGGTGTCGCGCCGCGCCTCGGCGGCTCTCCTCCGTTCCCTCCGTTGCCTCCTGTGCGTCTGTCTCGGCTTTCGAAAATTCACGCCGCTTCGCCTTGCCAAGCGGTGCGGCGCGGGCCAACCCAGCACCTGCCCATGCGCGTCCTGCATTACCCCGAGTTTGACCGGCTGGAAATCCGCGATCTCGACGCGACGGCGCCCCAGCCCGACGAGGTGCGGCTGCGGGTCGCGGCCTGCGGGCTCTGCGGCAGCGAGCTCGAGACTTTCAAGAACCGCAGCCCGCGTCGCCAGCCGCCGCTGGTGATGGGCCACGAGTTCTGCGGCGTGATCGACACGGTCGGGTCCGAGGTCCGCGACTGGCGTCCCGGCGCGAAAGTCGTGAGCAATTCCCTGGTGCCGTGCGGGCGCTGCGTCCGCTGCGAGCGCGGCGACACGCACCTGTGTGCTCACCGCCAGATTTTCGGCATGCACCGTCCCGGCGCCTTCGCCGAGTACGTCAACGTGCCGGCGCGCTGCCTGATCCCGTGGCCGGAGTCGCTCGCCGCCGAGGCGGCTGCGCTCGCGGAGCCGCTCGCCAACGGCATCCATGTCGCGAACCTCACGCGCCACCTGCCCGCGGCCACGGCGCTGGTCATCGGCGCGGGCCCGATCGGCCTCTTCTGCCAGCAGGCGCTGCAGGTGCTGCGCGGCGCGCGCGTGTGGGTCGCCGACCTCAGCCCGGAGCGGCTCGCCGTCGCCCGCCGGCTCGGCGCGGTCGAGGTCGTCAACCCGCGCACGCAGGACGTGGCGAAGCGGATGCTCGAGGTGACTGGCGGCGAGGGCGTTGACCTGGTCGTCGACGCGGTCGGCGCCGGCATCACGAAGTGCGCCTCGCTCGAAGCGCTGCGCCCGGGCGGTGCCGCGGTCTGGATCGGGCTGCACGAGAATTCCGTCACCTTTGATTCCTACGGCCTCACCCTCCCGGAGCGGCAGGTGCTCGGCACCTACGCCGCGACGATCGAGGAGTTGAAGCATGCCCTCGACCTGATGGCGTCCGGGAAGGTCGACGCCCAGTCGTGGGTGCAGCGCTTCCCGCTCGCGGAGGGCGTCACCGCCTTCCAGCGGATGCTGGCGGCGCAGGGCGCCGACATCAAAGCCGTGCTCTGTCCCTAGCCAGCGGCGAAAGCTCGAAATTTTTGCCCCAGCCGCGCACGCTCCTGCCTTCACCCCGTACCCCATGAACACGTCACCCTCCCGCACCGCCCTCGCCAACCGTTTCCAAGGCAAGGTCGCCCTTGTCACCGGCGGCACCAACGGCATCGGCCACGCCATCGCGCTTGAGTTGCTGCGCGAGGGCGCGCAGGTCGCGGTGAGCGGCCTGCCGGCCGACGTCGAAGAGGGCCGCCGGGGGTTCGCGGCCGCCGGCTTCACGCCGCTGATCATCGCCGGCGACCTCGAGCAGGAGGCGTTCGCGCGCCAGCTCGTGGCCGGGGTCCTGGCGAAATTCGGCCGCCTCGACTACCTGGTGAACAACGCGTTCTCGTTCCTCGCGAAGGGCCTCGACGCCACGCGGGCGGACTTCGAGCGGTCGTTCAACGTCGGACCCTTCGCCTTCGCGCAGCTCATCCAACTCGTGGCCGAGCCCATGAAGCGACAGGGCGGGGGCGCCGTGGTGAACGTCTCGAGCATCTCGTCGTGGGTCGCGCAGCCCAACCGCTGGACCTACAACACCGCGAAGGGCGCGGTGGCCCAGCTCACGCGCTGCGCCGCGCTCGACCTCGCGCCGTTCAAGATTCGCGTCAACAGCGTCAGCCCCGGCTGGACCTGGACCCGCGAGGTGGACAAGGCCGCCGGCGGCGACCGCGCGAAGTACGACCCGATCTGGGGCCAGTACCACATGCTCGCCCGCATGTGTCACCCCGTGGAAATCGCCGGCCCGGCGCTGTTTCTCCTGAGCGACGACGCGTCGTTCATCACCGGCACCGACCTGCCCGTCGACGGCGGCTACAACGGCCTCGGGCCGGAGGGCCTCGGCCAGACCGCCAAGATCGCGGGCACGAAATAGCCCGCGGCCGGGGCCGCCTTTCCTATGTCCAAGCCACGCGTCGTCATCACCGATCACGGATTCCCGAGTCTTCGCCACGAAGAGTCGACCTTCGCCGCGGCCGGGGTCGAGCTGGTGGTGGCGCAGTGCAAGACCCCGGACGAGGTCAGCGCCGCCGTGCGCGACGCCGACGCGATCCTCGTGCAGTGGGCGCCGGTGAACGCCGCGGTGATCGCCGGCCTCACCCGCTGCCGGGTGATCGTCCGCTACGGCATCGGCGTGGACAACGTCGACCTCGCCGCGGCCAAGGCGCGCGGCATCCCGGTCTGCAACGTGCCGGACTACGGCGTCAACGAGGTGGCCGAGCACGCCGTGTCGCTCGCGCTCGCGCTGGCGCGTCAGCTGCCGGCGATCGACCGCCGCCTGCGGTCCGGCACGTGGAAGATCACCCCCGACCGTCCCATGCCGGCGCTGCGCGAGACGACGTTCGCGACCGCGGGCTTCGGCCGCATCGCGCGGACTGCCCACGAGATGATGCGCGGGTTCGGCGGCAAGCGCATTGCCTACGACCCGTACGTGCCGGCCGAGGCGATGGCCGCGGCCGGGGTGGAGAAGGTCGAGCTCGAGGCGTTGTTCCCGCGCGCCGACATCCTCTCGCTCCATCTGCCGCTCACGCCGGAGACGAAACACTTCGTGAACGCCGCGCGCCTGGCGCAGATGAAGAAGACCGCGATCGTCGTGAACACCGCGCGCGGCCCGCTGGTCGACACCGTCGCGCTGGCCGCCGCGCTGCAGTCCGGCGTGATCGCCGGCGCGGGCATCGACGTCTTCGAGAAGGAGCCGCTGGAGCGCGACCACCCGCTCCTCGCCTGCGCGAACGCGCTGCTGACCTCGCACGTCGCGTGGTACAGCGAGGCCAGCATCCCGCGCCTGCAGCAGCTCGCCGCAGAGGAGACCGTGCGCGGCCTGCGGGGCGAGCCGCTGAAGAACCAGGTCAATCGATAGCTGGATCGCAGTTCGCAGATCGCAGTTCGGAGATCGTCCAGACGAATGGCCAACTCCGAGGTCTGTTAACCACTAATTCTCGCTAATCGGCGCTAATCCTTTTTATCGGAGGGAAGGCCGCGATGCCCTGATTCCTACAATATTTCCGGTCTCTGTCCCCGCCTCGAATTAGCGTTCATCAGCGTCAATTAGTGGTTCCCCGAACTCCGATCTCCGAACTGCGAACTCCGAACAGCGAACTGCGAACTCCGAAACCCCATGCCCTCGTTCCCCATCGTCGACACGCATCTCCACATCTGGGACCTCAAGCGCCTGCGCTATCCCTGGCTGGTGAATGTGCCGCTGCTCAACCGTGACCACCTGATTGACGAGTACCGCCGCGCGTGCGGACCGGTGCAGGTCGCGAAGATGGTGTTCCTGCAGTGCGAGGCCGACTTCGCGCTGTTCCAGGAGGAGGCCGACTGGGTGTCCGAGGTGGCGCGGATCGACCCGCGCCTCCGGGGCATCGTGCCGTGGGCGCCGCTGGAGAAGGGCGACGCGGCCGAGGCCGATCTCGCGCGGCTCGCCGCCAACCCGCTCATCAAGGGCATCCGCCGCATCATCCAGTTCGAGGCGGACCCGGAGTTCTGCCTGAAGCCGGGCTTCGTGCGCGGCGTGCAGCTGCTGCCCCGCCACGGCCTGAGCTTCGATCTCTGCATCAACCACCGCCAGCTGGCCAACACGCTGAAGCTCGTCCGCCAGTGCCCGAACGTGAAGTTCATCATGGACCACATCGCGAAGCCCGACATCAAGGCCGGGCTGCTCGACCCGTGGCGCGCCGAGCTGCGCGAGCTGTCAAAGTTCCCGAACGTGTGGTGCAAGATGTCCGGCCTCGTCACCGAGGCGGACTTTCAGAAGTGGACCGCGGCCGACCTCCAGCCGTACATCGACCACGTGATCGACTGCTTCGGCTTCGACCGCGTGATCTTCGGCGGCGACTGGCCGGTCTCGACCCAGGCCACGGACTATCCGCGCTGGGTGAACACGCTCGACGCCGCACTCAAGGGCGCATCGCCCGACGAGCTCCACCGGCTGTACGTGCGCAACGCCGAGGCCTTCTACCGGGTGTGAAAAAACCGACGGGGTTCGCCCGCCGGTTTTTTGGAAGTTGGTGGATGGGAGCTGGGAGATAGAAGACCCCGATGGGTTTCGGCTGTTGTCTAATTGGACGGGTCAGTAGCGCAGCGTGATCCGGGCGGTGCCGGTGAAATGCTCGATGCGGACCGTCTCGGTGGCTGCGTCGTAGATTCCGCCGTCGACCGATTTCGCGCGGAGTCCCGCGGGATGGGGCACGCGGAACTCGACGGTGTCGGGCCGGCGGTCGCCGGGGCAGTTCACCGTGGCGCGGATCTCGCCCTGTGCGACGTGGGACTCGACGCTGAACGAGAGCGGACCGAAGTAGCTGGCGGCGCCGTCGACGGCCACCGTTTGTCCGTCGGCGAGATAGGCGCGCGGCGCGCCGGCCAGCAGACGCAGCGTGCGGCCGGACTCGAGGTAGAGCATCCAGCGGGTCTCCATCAGGAACCACGCCTCCTCGTGCGTCTTGTGCGGGCTCGCCCCGAAGAAATGCTCGATGAAGGTGTAGGTTTCGCGGTCCGCGATGGCGGCCATCGTGTCGTACCACGCCTGGAGGAAGGGCTTCACCTCGCCGCGCTGGAGATGCAACCACGGGTGGCGGCTGTAGTAGGGTTGGCTGAACGCGACGTTCTGCCGGGTCATCAGCTCGCTGTGGGTCTCGAGCAGCAGGCCGGCCAGCGGCTCGCGGGGCTCGATGACCTCCTGGAACACCAGGTAGAGCGGCCCGAGCAGCGAGTCGCGGCCGGTCATCGTGCCGTGCGTGAACCACGCGCCGCCGTCGGCGTGCAGCATCACCGGCCCGCGGTAGCCGGTCCACGGCGCCGGGGCGGGCGCCCACGATCCGTCGCCGAGCGGCACCACGGGCGCGCGCTCGACGCCGCGGATGAAGGACTCGCGCAGGTCGCGCTTGAGCGCGTCGGCCTCGTCGCGCCAGAGCTTGGCCTCGACGGGATCACTGGCGGCGAGCATCTCCGCGACGCGGGACAGGCCGAGGTAGGCGTAGCCGTTCAGCATGAACGAGCGGAACGGATCGTCGGGATCGGCCGTCTTGCCGTCGAGCAGGCCGAAGCCGTCGCCCTTGGCCCCGTTCTGGTTCCGGGCGCGCCAGGCCTGCAGATACCGGCAGGCCTTGAGCATCCGCGGCTTCACGTCGCGCAGCCACGCGTCGTCGTGCGTGTAGCGGTAGTGCTCGCCCATCGTCCAGAGCACGGCGCCGGTCTCGAGCATGTAGCCGTTGAAGTTCTGCATGAACCCGTCGTCGTGCTGCTTGTCCAGGAAGAACCCGATCGCGCGGCGCGCGGTGTCGTGCCAGCCCATCGAGTCCATAAACTGGATAATGGGTGCGCTCTCCGAGCCGATCGCTGTGTAGTCGCCAATCGTCGGGATCAGCGTGCCGCTCGGCTCGAGGCCGTACGTGATCAGGTCGAGGTGCAGCAGGCCGGCGCGGACCATCTCGTCGATCCGCGTTTCCGGCAGCCGCCAGCGCGCGGCCTGCCCGAGCTTCTGCTGCCAGAACTGGCGGGCCTCGGCGGCGCGCGCGTCGAACGGCTGCCCCAGCAGGGCGCCCGCGCGTTCCGGCGAGATCGGATCGTGCGGCACGTAGATCTCGAAGACCGCGCTCTCGCCGGGCCGGAGCAGCACCGAATGCTCCTCGCCGGCCGGATGGCCGTTGAGCTTGGCCACCGCATAAACGCGTCCCGACTTGAACAGCCCGAAGCCGCGCGCGCCGTCGACGTGCCACTCCGTGCGCTTCACCAGCTGCGGGGTCATCGTCTTGAACAGCGCGTAGCGCGGCACCGCCCCGTGGTTGGTGGCCACGCCGCGGAGATAGAGCACCGTCTCCTCGTCGCGGTTCGCCTCGATCTCGCGCAGCCGGTTGACCTCGGTCTGCTGGGCCGGGGTGAACATGTGGCCGGCACCGTAGAGGTCGGCCACGAGATACGGGGTCCCGCGCAGGGTGGCGGCGGTCAGCGGTGAGCGCTCGAGACTCGTGAAGGCGGTGACGTCGTACTGCACGTCCTCGTCGCCGATCCGGCCGTGCAGGATCGGCAGCACGCCGTCCTCGAGGCGGCGGGTCACGTCGTCGCGTACGCCCCAGCCGCGGCCGAACTGGAACTCATAGACGACCGGCTTGCCGCCGGTCTCGGGCAGCTTCGACTCGCTCCAGTGGAAGCGCGGCTTGATCCACTGCAGCCGGTCGTCGATTCGGAAGATCCGCGCGTCGCGGCTCAGGCCGAGCCAAGTCTCCAGCCGCATCGCCCGCGTGTTGGCCGCCGCATGGGCGAAATTCTCCTCGGGCGCGGCGGCGATCGCCTCGAGCTTGGTTCGGAGTCCGCGCTGCCGGACGGCCGCCGCGATCTCCGCGAAGCCGCGGGCGTCGGCCGCAGCGGTCACGGCCGCGCCGTACGCGGGCAGGTAGATCGGATACTGCGCGTCGACGTCGCGCAGCCGGAACGTGAAGCCGGTGTCGCCGGTGTGCACCGTCACGAGCGTGCCCGTCTGGTCGTCCGCGCAGACGCCCTCGATCTCGGCCTCGATCCGGCCGGGTTGTCCGGCGGACAGCTCGAACCGGCCGCCGGTGACGGGCGCGCCGCCCGCGACGCGCAGGGCGGACAGCCGGCCGCGCTCCACGCTGACGGAGCCGGTGGTCGCGGCGGACCAGACGATGGCGACGGACGTGGTCACGGCCCGAGCGGAAGCCACGAGGGCGGCCAAGGTCAATGCGGACCCGAGCAGGCGCACGGAACGTAGGTACGGGGTCATCTCCTCCAGCGGGAGCGACTCCGCGGACGCCGTCAAACCCGACTGGAGCGAATATTCGGTGTCACGCATTCGGTGACACGAGGGCGGCGCGACGGGGGTCAGGACTCGTCGAGGACCGCGAGGGCGCGCTCGAAATCCTCGTCGGCCACGTCGACCTTCACGCCGCCACCGACGCCGGGATGGAGCCAGACGAGGGACACGAGGTTCTCGTCGCGGATATAAGCCTCGATCCCGGCCGACTCGAGGCGGGTGCGCAGCAGGTGGGCTTCCACGGGCTCGGTGAAGCTGGCGACGGTCTGCATGGCGGGATGGCGGCAGGCTAGGCGGATTTGGCGCGCTGGCAACTGCTCCGCGGGATCAGGGCGTGGCCGACAGACGCCAGCTGAGCACCGCCGGCAGGCGCACGGTTTCGCCGACCGCGGCATCGACCAGCCAGACATCGTCGCCCGCCTTGGGCGCCGTGCTCGGCGGCGCGGTGAGCGTCAGGCTGTCTGCGCCGGCCTCGGCCACCGTGGCCAGTGGACGGTCGGCGCGATCGCAGAGGGTCGTGCCGCGGTAGTTCGGTGCGAGATGCAGGGCGGTCTTTGTGGAGAGCTTCGTCCCCTCGACGGCGGACACGTGGACGAGGCTGACCCGCAGGTCGTCCTTCACGGTCAGCACAAGCTCGTCGCCCTCGCGACGGGCCGAGGTGATCGTCTGCACGGTGTCCCGCAGGGAATTGGAAAGCTGAATGACCCGTCCCGCCAGCGTCTCCGGCGCGGGCAGGGTTGAGCCGGCGGTCGCCCGGACGCGCAGTTCGCCGTTGGCCGGGTTGACGGCGGTGATCGAGCCGTGGAACTCCGCAGCGGTGAGGCGCTGCGTACCGAGCATCAGGGAACTCCCGCCGGCAAAGAACGCCCGCGTGACGTGGTGCCGAGCGTCAAAGCTGACCACCGCGACCTCCGCATCGGTCGCGACCGGCAGGCTGTCGGCGTTGGCGTAGAGCGCCGTGTCGGTGCCCTGGTGGTGGATCACCACGTCGCGCGAGCCATCGAGGTGCTCGACGATCACGACTGAGCCGTTCACGAGATCCTGCCGGCGGGCCAAGGCGAGGAACGGCTGGCGGCCGTACGGCTCAAGCACGGCGGCAAACGCGCTGGCGAGGGCCGGGGCGCCCGGCGCGGCGATGCGGCGGGCGATCACGTAGTGGACCAGCTCGGGGTACTTCATCGGCGAGACGCGGGCCTCGGCGGTGATGAGGTCCTGTCCGTCCTGCGGCAGGATGCGCAGGCGGAGATGTGCGTCCGGGTCCTTTTCGTGGGCGTACTCGGCGACGAAGGTGTCGGCGCCCGCGGTCAGGTGGCGCACGCCCACGAGATGCTGGAACCCCGAGCCGGCGTAGTGGAGATAGCTCCCGGCAAAACCCTTGGCGCCGCGCTCGGGATCGTCGTAGAGCGCGCCGACCGGCACGTCCGGTCCGGCCAGAGTGCCGGGCGCCGGCTCCGACCAGGAACTCTGCAGCAGCTGGAACGAACCGGTCGGACCGTGAAGGCTGTAGTCGTGCTGGTGTCCGCCGGTGACGTCGAAGAAATCAACCGCGTAGCCCTCGTCGGCCGGCCCGGGAACATCGACCATCACGAGCGTGCGACGGTAGACCGTGGTCTGCGGGTAGGTGCCGTCGCCGTCGACGGTGAGAGCGCGGGCAAACGGCCCGTCGGCCAGCAGGCGCAGGTGCCCGGCGGGGTTGGCCGGCTGGCGGTGGGCGTCGACCGTGACGGTGTTGTGGGAGATCGACGTCTTCGACCACGTGAAGATGCCAGAGTTGAACTCGTTGGCGCCGTCCGGGTAGCCGAGGTCCGGCATCAGGTCCTGGCCATGGGCGAACAGGTCGAAGTGCAGGCGGTCGTGGTGATAGTGCGCGACATGGAGGCCGTAGAAGAGGCCGAGCGAGCGCGTGTCCGCGGGGTTGTTGAGCAGCGCGTAGCCGTAGCCGCTGAACACGCGCGAAGGCAGCGGCGGCACCACGCGGCCGTCGGGCGGCTGTTGGCCTGCGGGCAGCGGCGGATCAAAGAGGGCGTCGAACGAGCCGAAGGACTGTTCGCCGGTGGCGCCGATGCCCGCGAGATACGACGCGAACCGCGGGTCGCCGTAGAGCTTGAATCCGCGCTGGTAGGTGAGCGAATCGCGCCCGATCAGCGGGGCGAACCGCGTCGAGCTGTCACCGAGCGGCGGAGTGAGGCGGCCGATCGTGACCTGCTCGAGCGGGGCGTCGAACATCCGCCGGAGCCGGGGCAGCGCCGCGAGATCGTAGCCGAGTTTCTTCAGCAGCTCGGCGGAGGTGGCGAGGATGCGGGTCCAGACGAAGTTGTAATCGGGGGACTCGTGCGGCATGCCGTCGCGGTTGACGAGGTTGTAGAGCGCGTAATCGAAGCCGAGCCGGAGCAGGTGTCCCTCGGGGCGGTGCAGGACCTCGTCGACATAGCGGGCGTTGTCGCCGTGCTGGCGCACCACGGCGAGCTGCAGCAGGGCGCGCTGGTGCGTGCCGTAATTGCCCCGCATCTTGTCCTCGAAGTACGAGTCGATCGCATCCTCGAGGTAGTTTGCCTCGATCGTGGCGCGCACCTGCTCGCCGGTCTGATGGTAGAAGTGCTGGAGCTCCACGTCACCGTCGAGCGTCTCCCAGATGTTGTCGTACGCCTCGGAAAGTGACGGTGCGACCTGGTAGGACTCCCAGATCAGGTTCACCATCTTGCCGGTGTAGCGCGTGCCCTGCGCGCCCATGAGCTGGCCGAACCGGGACTGCTGCTCGTAGTTCATCGTCGGGTAAACCTCGGCGAGACGGTGCAGGAGGACGGCGGCCTTGTGCGCGTAGGCGCGGTCGCCCGTGAGCAGGTAGGCGCGGCTGAGCGCAAGCGTGCCCGCGACGACACAGCGGCTGTCGAGCCCGGGACCCTGCAGCACGAGATGATTGGCGTGCGCGACGAACCAGTAGCGCTGTCCGTCGGGCGCGACCCAGCCCCAGCCGTCGTCAACAATCTTGCCGGTGAGCGAGCTCCGGTCCGTGAAGCCGCTGCGGTAATAGGCGCCGTAGTCGTTGTCGGGATAGACCTCGCCGCCGATCGGGCACTTGACGTGGAACGGATGGCGCGGGTCGACGATCCACGGGTAGGACGAGCCGTTGATGCCCTCGTAGATCTTGCGGCCGTGAACGGGACAGCCGGCGTTGTTGAGCTCGACGGCCCGCGGCACCTCCGCGGTCGTGACCAGGTCGTGGAGATCTTGGTCACTCCAGGCGGCCCAGTAGGCCGCCTCCTTCAACACCTGCGCGGCGATGGCCTGCGCGGCGGGGTACTGCGCGACGTTGGCCCGGGCGCGGGCGATCTCCGCGTCGGAGTGGAGCGTCCGGGCGGTCTTGAGCGGGAACTGCGGGGTCCGGACCTTCTGTGGAAGCAGCATGCCGTGCGGGATCTGCGGCTGCACCGGGCCGGCGGGGAACCACGGGTCGCGGGCGGACCCGACGACGGCCGTGCCGGCGACGAGCACGGCGATGCCCCAGGAGAAGAAGGCGGAACGCATCGGGGCGGAGGTTGCTGGCCGGGGGCGGCGCGGGCAAAGCTTTTGACGGAGACCCGGGGCCGTGCCATGGTGCCGCGCTGTGACTTTTTCCCGTCGTTCCATCCTGACCCTCGTCTCCGTCCTCGTGCTCGCCGGTGGCGCACGGGCGGCGGAACCCGCGGCGGCGGCGGAGCCGGCGATGGAAAACGGTTACCTGCGGCTCGGGTTTGATCGTCTGGCGTCGTACAAGTTTGTCGCGCCCGCCTACGATCCGGCGGCGGATCCAAAGAAACCGCCGGCGAGCGGCGAGGAGCAGATTCCGGCGAGCGTGAAGGCGTGGAGTGGCCGCAAGGCGATCGTCACGGGCTTCATGCTGCCGGTGAAGATGGACGGGCAGCTCGTCACGGAGTTCCTCCTCGTGAAGGACCCGATGATGTGCTGCTACGGCGTGGTCCCGAACATGAACGAGTGGGTGGTGGTGAAGATGGTGAAGGGCGGCGTGCGCCCGCTGATGGACACGCCCATCTCATTCTACGGCGAGCTTAAGGTCGGGGCGATGTTCGAGAACGGCTACATGACCGGCATCTACCTGCTCGAGGGCGAGCGGATGGGTGACCAGAAATAAGGCCGCGTCGCGGCTCTATTTCGGAAGCTGGGAGATTGGAGCTGGGAGATGGAAGGCGCTCCGAGTGACTCGTGGAGTCCCGAGCGCACCGCTCGCGTCACGTCTACCAATTACCAGCTACCAACTACTAGCTACCGCAGCCCCGGCCGCCCCGCCTAGCGCGCGATATCGCGCTGCGTGAGGACCTTGAAGCCGCGGGCGTTGAGCGCCTGGGCGGCGACGTCGGCATCCTCGACGTTGAGCGCGAAGGCGGACTTGCCGTCGGGGCGCTTGATGAAGCTGTACACGTAATGGACGTTGATCTCGGCCTCGAGCAGCGACGCCAGGACGTCACGCAGCAAGCGCTCGTCGTTGATCTCGACCACGAGCACGTCGCACTCGGTGAACGGAAAGTCATTCTCGACCATCAGGTCGCGGGCGGTCTCGCGGTCGTCGACGATCAGGCGGATGACGGCGCAGTCGGTCGTGTCGAGGACCGTGATGGCCATGATGTGGACCTGATGGTCCTTGAAGAGGGTGGTGAGGTCGTAGAGGCGACCGACGCGGTTTTCCGCGAAGACGGAGAACTGGCGTACCGGGTCGGTGGCTCGGGCGGTTTTGGCTTCAGCCATGGCGAGTGGGGGCAGCCTACGCGCGGTCGCACTCCGGTCAATTGCAGGCTGGCCGCCGCGGGGCGCGGAGTTAGGTTGGGGCAGCATGACTCCGCCGCTTGCCCAGCACCACGCCGCCACCCAGCAGCGCGCCAATGATGGCGCGCAGTTGGTGCTGCGGGGCATCGGCCTGAACCTGCTGCTGGCGATCGCGAAGTTCGCCGGCGGGATCTTCGGCCACACCTACGCGCTGATCGCCGACGCGGCCGAGTCGCTGCTGGACATCCTCTCGTCGCTGCTCGTGTGGACCGGCTTCCGCGTGGCGGGGCGCCCGCCGGACGAGGACCATCCCTTTGGCCACGGCAAGGCGGAGGCGCTGGCCGGGCTGGGCGTTGCGGTTTTCGTGTTCCTGATGGCCGCGTGGCTCGCGGTGCAGGCGGTGCACGAGATCCTGACGCCGCATCGCGGACCCTCGTGGTGGACGCTCGTCCTGCTGGCCGCCGTGATCACGTCCAAGGTCGTCTTCTCCCGGAAAATGGGGCTGGCCGGTGCCCGCGTCGGCAGCACCGCGCTCGGCATCGAGGCGCTGCACCACTGGTCCGACGCGCTCACCTCCGGCGCGGCGTTTGTCGGCATCAGCATCGCGCTCTGGGGCGGCAAGGGCTGGGAAACGGCCGACGACTGGGCGGCGCTGTTCGCCTGCGTGATCATCGCGGTCAACGGCTACGGGATGTTCGCCCGCGCGATCGGCGACGTGATGGACACGGCGGCGCCGGCGAATTTCGAGCAGGAGGTGCGGAGCCTGGCCCTAACCGTGCCCGGCGTGAGCGCGCTCGACAAAGTGCGGGTGCGGAAGAGCGGCCTGAGCCACCTCGTGGACATCCAAGTCCGCGTGGACGGGGATCTTTCGGTGCGGGCCGGCCACGCCATCGCGCACAAGGTGAAGGACGCCCTGCTGTCGTCCTCGCCGCTGGCCATCAGCGACGTGTCGGTGCACGTCGAGCCGATGAAATGACGTGTGACGGGATTTAGGCTGGCGCGGGTCGTTCGCGCCCGCCATCGCCGAGATTCCGCCATGAAATCCGCCACCCGCCTGCTCCTCGCCATCCTGGCCTTCCCGGCCGGGCTCCGGGCCGCGGACACCATTGTGCGGCTGGAACCATTCGCGGTGACCGGGACGAATGTCCGCCGCGCCGACGAGGAAAAGGTCCTGCCGGTGTCGGTGCTCGACCGCGCGCTGCTGGACACGCGGGATGCCTCCCAGCCGTCGGACCTGCTGACGGCGCTTCCGATGGTGACGGGCCTGCCGCTGAACGAGACGGCGACCCTGGGCGCGCAGGCGCGCGGCGACCATGCGGCCATCTCGCTGCGCGGGCTCCCGTCGGGCGACACCCTTATCCTGCTCAACGGCCGGCGTTTGGCCCCGCACCCGATCAGCACGGTCGAGGGCAGCGTGCCGTCGCTCTCCGTGAACGTGAATCAGCTTCCGAACCGCGGCCTCGAGCGGGTCGAGGTGCTGCGCGACGGTGCGTCGTCGGTCTACGGCACCGACGCGGTGGCGGGCGTGGTGAATTTCGTCGTGCGCCCCGGCCGGCGCGGCACCGAGCTGAGCCTGCGGTACGGGCTCACCGACTACGGCGACGGCGCCGAGGCGCGCGCGACGCTGAGTCACGGCGGCGACTTTGCCGGCGGCAAGGGACGGTATTTCACGACGCTCGACTTGTACTCGCGGGCGGCGATCGACGCGCGCGACCGGCCGTTCTCGGCGGAGGGCGACTTCTCCTCGCGCGCGCCGGCGCCCTGGAACGACCTGACGAAGAGCACCACGTTCTTCACCCGGTCCTCCGTGAGCGCGTACGGCAACTTCTCGCTCGGCACCGTCAACCCGAACGGGACCTTCACCGCCGGCCGGCCGGCCGGCGTGCCGGCCACGCTCGCTGCGGCGTCGGGTCAGTTTTTCCTCGTGCCGACGGCGGCGGGCACCGGCTTCAAGACCACGACCCCGAGCCGCACCGGCGTGGAGCGGGACTATTACTGGAACAACAACACCTACCGCGTCATCCAGCCTGAATCGAAGCGGGTGAACTGGTTCAGTGGCCTTGAGTACGACCTGGCCGAGCGGCTGACGTTCTTTGCCGAACTCGGGCTGTACGAGGCACGGTCCGTCACCACGCGCGAACCGGACGGCATCTCGGCCTCGACCGACGGCAACATCATCGTCCCGGTCGACAATCCCTACAACCCGTTCGGCTCGCGTTACTGGAGCCCGACCGGCGCGGCGAACGCGGACGGCACGCCGCGGCTGACCGGGACGCCGTCGTCGGTGCTGATCACGAGCAAGCGGCTCGCGGACCTGGCCGTGCGGGAGGCGACCATCACCGACAAAGTATATCGTGGCGTCGCTGGCCTGCGCGGCGCGCTGGCGGGCTCGTGGACCTGGGAGGCGGCGCTGCTTTACTCCAAGGCCCGGACGACGGATGCCGAGGCGGGCAGCGACCGCAAGAGCCTGTTGCAGCAGGCGATCAACCAGACCGACCCGGCGAAGGCCTACAACCCGTTCGGTTACAGCTTCGCCGTCCAAGGCGGCACGCTGGCGGTCACGGGACCCTACCGCAGCCCGGACAGCGTGACCTCGACCTTCCGCAACACCTTTGTGCGCGACGGCATCACCCAACTCGGGAGCGGTGACGTTCGGCTGGCGGGCGACGTGGCTCCTCTCTGGGGCGGCAACACTATCACGGGCGCGGTCGGCGGCGAATACCGCTATGAAGGCTACGACGACTATCGGCCGCCGTATGCCGGCTTGAATCCCGCGGGCAGCGGGCTCGACCCGGCGTCGAACGACTTCCTCGGTTTCTCGCCGAATTCGGACACTCACGCGAACCGCTTCGTGTCGGGCAGCTACGCCGAGTCGGTCTTTCCGCTGGTGGGCCGCGGGGCGCACGTGCCGCTCGTGCAGCTGCTGGAGCTGTCGGCGTCGGTGCGGCACGAGCGCTACAGCGACTTCGGCGCGACGACGAAGCCGAAGTACGGGGTGACCTGGCGGCCGGCGGAGTGGCTGTTGGCGCGTGCGTCGTACAACCAAGGATTCCATGCGCCCAACTTGGCGGAGCTCTTTACCGGCTCGCTGATCCGCACGGCCACCAACACCACTGACTCCTACCGCAGCGTCGTGACCGGTCTGCCGACCGACGGCTCGTCGAACCGGCGAAGCCTGAGCTCGGGTAACCTGACGCTGAAGCCGGAGACCTCCACGGGCCGCACGGCGGGCGTGGTCGTCGATGCGCCGGGCGTGAAAGGTCTGTCGCTGTCCGTCGACTACTGGGAGGTCCGGCAGCGCAACGTGATCAGCGGGCCGACGGCGACCGAGGCGGTGAACGCGGACCGCGACGCGCTCCTGGCCGCGACGCAGGCGCAGCTGGCGGCGGGCGCCGCGATCGGGCAGATCGACCTGGGCTCGGGCACGACCAGCTACCGGGGCGACGCCGCAGTGGCGCGTTTGCCGGTGACCCAGGCGGACCGGGACTTCTTCGCGGCCTACAATGCCGGCCGGCCCGCGGACCAACAGCGGGCCGTGGTGGGGGCGATCGACTACATTCGGCTGACGTACTTCAACAAGGCCGAGCAATTCGTGAACGGCGTCGACCTCGACCTGAACTGGCAGCTGGCGCCAACCTCGCTGGGCCGGTTCACCTTCGATTCCAGCTGGACGTACCTGATCGACTTCTACTCATACGACGCGCCGGGAAAACCGAAGACGGTCCTGCGCGGCCAGAACAGCTTCACGGCGGGCGGCGCGGCGGTCTGGCGCGGCACGACCACGCTCACGTGGCAGCGCCAGCGGTGGGGCGCGGGCCTCGCCGCCTACTACATTGGACGTTACGAGGACAGCAACGCGACGACGACCCAGGGAATCTACCAGTCGCTCGGCTCGCCCTCGTACATCGCGCAGACCTTCACGGGCGGAACCTGGACGTACCGGTACCTCGTGCACGATACCCTGACGTACAACGCGTACCTGACCTACCGCCTCGGGGCCTCGAGCCCGTACCTGCGGGACACGACCGTGCGATTGGGCGTGGTCAACGCCCTGAACACACGGCCCCCGCTCTCGAGCGATTCGCGCGGCTATGACCCGGGCGTGTACAACGTGCTGGCCCGCGGCCGGGCCTGGTCGGTGGAACTGACGCGTAGGTTCTGAGCGGCGCCACCGCCGCAGTCACCGGCCGAAGGCCCGGCGCGACGCCTATTCCTCGAGCTTGCGGGCGAGCTTCCATCCGGCCCACACGCCGAGGATGCTGCCGATGCTGCTCACGACGAAGCACCAGCCGAAGCCGGCGCCGAGCGCGTCGGGCAGGGCCCAGCCGGCGTAGCCGCCGAGGGTGGTGCCAACGAGAATGCAGAGCCGGTTCACGGCGCGGACTTCGTCTCGGTGAACTCCGGGTCGCGGATCGAGCCCTTGGCGGTCATCCACGGATGAACCTCGATCTTGAACCGGCCGGTCTGCACAGCCGGGTCGGTGGCCGCGAGCTGCCGGGCCTCTTCGAGCGAGGCGCACTTGAAGATGAAGATGCCACGCCATTCGCCGCCGTCCGCGAACGGCCCGGCGACCAGGAGTTTCCCGAGCCCGGCGAGGCGCTCGATGTTGTCGAGGTGCATGCGCTGGATTTTCGCGCGGTCCTCCTTGTTGTACGCGTCGAAGTTCGGGCCCTTCGTGATCAGGCCGAAGTAGTAAGTCGTGAGCGCCGCGGCCGGATCGGCGTTGGCGGGCGCCTTGGCCGCGGCCGCATCGGCGGCGCGCAGGGAGACGGCGACGAGGGCAAGCAACGCGAGCAGCAGGCGGGGTTTCATGACGCGAGATTGGCGGCCGGCCCGCGGCCCGGCGAGCCGCATCTAATGGCGGCGTCAGCGCGGCTTCATTGGCGGGTGCCGGGACCGGATTGCCGTTTACTCACCCGCGCGCCGCGGGCAACTTCGCGCCCATGGAAAAACGCAATCCGTCCAAGCCCCTGAGCAAGAACCCCCATCTCCTCCGCTGGGTCGAGAAGATGGTCGCGCTCTGCCAGCCGGCCGCCGTCCATTGGGTGGACGGTTCCCAGGAGGAGTACGACAGCCTCTGCGGCCAGCTCGTGGCCAACGGCACCTTCGTCAAACTCAACCAGCACAAGTGGCCCGGCTGCTACTACGCCCGGTCGGACG
>CAYYGV010000061.1:0-21837 GCA_964471615.1 uncultured Opitutaceae bacterium | reverse complement strand
CCGGCCCGGCGCTCAACGCGTCGCTCGTCGACCTCGGCAACCGCTTCCGGCTCGTCGTCAACACGGTCACCGCCGTGAAGCCGCTGAAGCTCCCCAAGCTGCCCGTGGCCCGCGCCGTCTGGGAATGCCAGCCGAGTTTCAAGACCGCCTGCGCCGCCTGGATCCTCGCCGGTGGCGCGCACCACACCGGCTACAGCTACGCGGTCACGGCCGAGATGCTCGAGGACTTCGCCACGATCGCCGGCATCGAGATGCTCACCATCGACGCCGAAACCCGCCTCGCCGACTTCAAGCAGTCGCTCCGCAACAACGAGGTCTACTACCATCTCGCCCACGGCATCCGCGCCTGAGGCGGACCCGACTGTCATTCTGAACGAAGTGAAGAATCCAATCGGATGTGATCGAAGCCCGCGGCGCCATCGCACTGAATTCTTCGCTGCGCTCAGAATGACATCCTGATTAACCGGGTCTGAAGCCATAACCTAGGACGCCTTCCTTTTTCACCGCCCGTCTCCGATCTCCGCCGCACCACGCGGCCGCATACCATGCTCACCGAACTCAAGCGCGAGGCCTACGAGGCCAACGTGGCCCTGCCGCGGCACGGGCTGATCAACCTCACGTTTGGCAACGCCAGCGCGATCGATCGCACCCGCGGGATCTTCGCCATCAAGCCCAGCGGGGTGGACTACGCCACACTCCGCCCGCGTGACATGGTGCTGGTCGACCTCGACGGCCGGAAGGTCGAGGGGGCCATGAATCCATCCTCCGACACCCCCACGCATCGCCGGCTCTATGTCGCGTGGAAGGGCATCGGCGGCGTCGTGCACACGCACAGCTCTGCCGCCACGGCCTTCGCGCAGGCGGGACGGGAAATCCCGTGCCTCGGCACCACGCACGCCGACTATTTCCGCGGCCCGGTGCCGGTGACGCGCAAGCTGTCGCCAAAGGAAATCGCCGGTGCCTACGAGTGGGAGACCGGCAACGTGATCCTTGAGCGTTTCAAGCGGCTCGACCCGCTCGACTGCCCGGGCGTGCTGGTGAACCGCCATGCGCCCTTCACGTGGAATGTCTCGGTCGCCAAGGCCGTTGAGGTCGCCGTGGCGCTCGAGTGCTGCGCCCACATGGCGCTGATGTCGCTGTCGCTCGCGCCGCGGCTCGGCGCCATCGAGCCCGCGCTGCTGGCGAGGCACTTCAAGCGCAAGCACGGTCCCGGCGCCACCTACGGCCAGAAGTGAACCGGCGGTTTGCCGCGGCCGTCGTTCGCGAAAATTGGATTTCCTTCCGCGGCATCCGTCTATTCCGTGGCCCCGAGCATGAACCTCATCGGCGTTGATATCGGCGGCACGAAGTGCGCGCTCAGCGTGCCGGCCGGGCCGGACCGGGTGCGCGAAGTGGTGCGGTTCGCCACGACCGACGTGAACGGCACCCTGGACCGGATCTTCGCCGAGGTGGCGAAGCTTCCGCCGGGACCCGAGCCGGTCTTCGGCGTCTCCTGCGGCGGGCCGCTCGACAGCGGTCGCGGCCTGATTCTCTCGCCGCCGAATCTGCCGGGCTGGGATCGCATCCCGATCTGTGCGCGGCTCACGGAGCGGTTCGGCGGCAAGGCGTATCTCATGAACGACGCCAACGCCTGCGCGCTCGCCGAGTGGCAGTTCGGCGCCGGCCGCGGCTGCCAGAGCATGATCTTCCTGACGATGGGCACCGGCATGGGCGCGGGACTGATCCTCGACGGCCGGATGTATGAGGGCATCACCGGCAACGCCGGCGAGGTGGGCCACATGCGGATGGCTGCCGATGGTCCGGTGGGCTACGGCAAGGCGGGTTCCTTCGAAGGGTTTTGCTCGGGCGGCGGCATCGCGCAGATCGCGCAACAGCGCGTGGCGCAGCACGCCGGGCCGAGTGCGCTCAAGGCCGTGCCGGCCGACCGGCTGACGGCGCGCGAGGTCGGTGCGGCCGCCGAGGCGGGCGACGCACTGGCGCTCGCGATCTGGCGCGAGGTGGGGGAGCGGCTGGGCGAAGCGCTCGCCATCCTGATCGATGTCTTGAATCCCGAGCGGATCGTGATCGGCAGCATCTACCAGCGTTGCGAGCGCTTCATCGCGCCGGCGATGCAGGCCGTGATCGACCGTGAGGCGCTGACTGCGAGCGCGCGGGACTGCCGGGTCGTGCCAGCCCAGCTCGGCGACGAGATCGGCGCCGCCGCCGCGGTCGCGATCGCCCGCTACTACCTCAACCGCCGCTAACCGCGGATGGCGGGGGTAGGGTTTGCCACGAAGGACACGTAGGGCACGAAGACTGTCTGCGCTTCGCGGTCTTGGCGTGCTTGGCGGTGAAAACTGATCGGAGTCCAACGAGGGGTACCGCTAAGGCCGCTACGGTCGCGAAGACCGGATTCGCTTCGTGGTCTTCGTGCGCTTCGTGGTGAATCCTCGCCCCCCGTCGAACTGTGAATGCTGAATATTCCCGTGGACTCAGCCGGCCTGCGTTTTCCGGATGACAGGGGCGTCGCGCCCCGTAGCGTCGGCGCATCGCTCCGCCGCGCCGTTGCCCGCCGGATTTTCCCGCCCCGCCCATGAACCAGACCCGCCGCGATTTTCTCCACACCACCTCCCTGCTGGCCGCGGCGCTGCCGCTGTCCCGCCTGACCGCGAACGCCGCGGAACCGACCTCCATGAAAACCCCGAGCGCCCCCGCCGGTGCCGCGCACCGCGGCCTGCTGTTCGACGAATCCGACCTCGCGCGCATCCGCGCCAACACCACCCATCCGCGCTTCGCGGCGATGTGGCAGGACATGCTGGCGGCGGATCTCGCCGCCGACACCGACTTCCTCGAACACAAGGTCCGGCTGAACAACCACGTCATCGACCTGCTGCACACCCAGAAGATCCTGGACCGCTCGTCGTTCATCTACCTCGTGAACCGCGACCCGCGGCAGGCGGCGCTCGCCCGGCTCGCGATGCGGAAGATGGTCGAGTACCCGGAGTGGGACAGTTTCATCGAGGGCGGCCGACAGGTGTTCGGCCTCCAGCGCGCGACCGAGGGCACCTTCGCGCTGCTGCTGGCGCTCGACTGCCTGGCGGATGTTGTCACGCCCGAGGAGCGCGCCGCGGTCGAGGAGGCCGTCCTGACCGAGGGCGTGCCGGCGTGCTACACCGCGGTGTACGGGATGAAGTACCCGGACCGGGTGAAGGGCTGGGACTGGAACCCGCGCAGCGAACTCGACCCGGGACTGCGGCGGATCAACCTCAAG
Organism: uncultured Opitutaceae bacterium; assembly: GCA_964471615.1. Classification (GTDB taxonomy): domain Bacteria; phylum Verrucomicrobiota; class Verrucomicrobiia; order Opitutales; family Opitutaceae; genus Opi-474. The sequence goes on along the minus strand of CAYYGV010000061.1, from coordinate 18,587 downwards.
CGCTGGCCGCTGATCCTCGCGGCGACGAATCTCCGGATCATCCCCACCGCGTGCCTTGGCATCGCGGCCTGTCATTTCCGCGGCCGCCGGCCCGAGGCAGAGGGCTGGCTCGAGCTCGCGCGCTCGAGCGCCAAGGCCTTCTCCACGATGTACGGCAGCGACGGCTGCTACGACGAGGGCGTCAGCTACTGGGGCTACACCACCCTCTACCTCGCGCTGTTCGCCGAGGTGCTCTGGCGGACGCAGGGCATCGATGACCGGCAGCTCATCAATTACCCGGGCTCGGTGCGCTACGCGCTGACGATGACGAACCCGACGGTCAACGATCACCGGAAGCTCCAGGACTTCGAGCACATCAAGGGCTGGACCATGCCGACGATCAAACCGGAGTACGACGTCGTGAACTTCGGCGACGCCAACGGCGCCGTGGACGTGTCGGTGGCCGCCTGGGTCCGCCGCACGCATAATGACCCGGTCTCGCAGTTCGTCGCCAAGGAGATCGGCGAGGCGAAGTTCGTCTACGGCCTGATCTGGTTCGATCCCGCCGCGGGCGAGTCGGAGCCCGAGGCGGCGCTGCTCGACCACCGGATGACGAACGATCTCGTGGTGTCGCGCACCGGCTGGCTGGCCCACGACAACGTGCTCGCGTTCCGCAGCGGCGGGCCCGCCAACCACGAGCATGCCGACCGCAACAGCGTCATCTTCAAGGCGTATGGTGAGCGGCTCCTCCACGACCCGTTTCGCGCCGCCTACGTGGCGACGCAGCCGCGCTGGCTGCTGCGCCAAACCGAGGCGCACACCGCCGTCCTCATCAACGGTCGCGGTCACCAGTACCACGACGGCAGCGAGGGCACGAATTCCTCCTGGGCCGTGGCGCGCGTCATCGGCTACGCGGCCGGCCCGGGCTGGATGACGGTCACGAGCGACGCCACCGAGGCCTACGCCCTCGTCAACGACGTCGTCACGCGGGTGCACCGCACGCTCGTGTACGTGAAGCCGGATGTCGTGGTCTTCGTCGACCGCGTGGCGGTCCGCGGCGCTGGCGCGTCCGTCCAGGTGCGATTCCAGATCTTCCACGAGGACGGCGCGGGCGAGGTGCAGGCCCAAGGCGGTGAATTTCGGATCAACCGGCCGCACGCCTCGCTGGTGGCGCGAGTCGCGCCCGCGGCCGGCCGCATTGTCCGCACGAGCCGGCTCAACCTCGAGGAGAAGGACGGCGTCTATCCGTTTGCCGAGATCGAGTCGCCCGCGGCGACCGAGCACGAGATCGTCACGGTCTGCTCCGCCCGCCCGGCCGGCGCAGAGCACGGGACCCTCACGATCTCCGGCGCACCAGGTGCGTGGCGGATCGAAGGCACCCATGGCGGTAAGGCGATCAAGGTGTCGATCACAACCGCCGGCGATACCGCCCCAGTGGTGACGGTGTGAGGAGTCTCGTCATGGCCGAGCCCCGCGTCCACGGAACGATTCACTGCCCGACCGACGAGGGTAGGACAGTTGTTTGATCGTCGCGTGAGACCAAGACCCTGATCCGATCTTCCGACCGAAATCCGCATGCCACACTTCAACACCGTCAACGCGATCGATTACGGCCTGATCGCGCTCTATTTCATCATCGTTATCTGGGTCGGCTTCTACTCGGCCAAGAAGAACAAGGGCACGGACGATTTCTTCAAGGCGAGCGGACAGGTGCCGTGGTTCATGGCGGGCGTGTCGAGCTGGGTCGCGGGATTCTCGGCCTTCATGTTCGTGGCGGCCGCGGGCTACACCTACAAGCACGGCTCGGGCGCGCTCGTGATCTTCACCTCGGCGTTCTGGGCGTACCTCGCGGGCTACTTCTATTTCGCGCCGATGTGGCGGCGGGCGCGCATCTCGGCGCCGCTGGAGTTCCTGACCAAGCGGTATTCGCCGTCGACGACCTATTTCTACACCGTGACGGCGATCATTCCCCAGGTGGTCGGCATCGCGCAGGGCATCTACATCCTCTGCATCTTTGTCTCGGCGGCGCTGGGGCTCGACCGCCAGACCTTCGGGTTCGCGGGCCTCGAGCTCTCGGGCCTGCAGCTGACGATGCTGGTGGTCGGCGCCGTGATGATCCTCTACAGCGTCGTCGGCGGCCTGTGGGCGGCGGTGCTGTCGGACGCGATCCAGGGCGTGATCATCCTGGTGATGTCGGTGATCATCTTCCCGATCTCGATCGCGTACGTGGGCAACGGCAACGGGTTCATGGCTGGACTGCGGCGGATGACGCAGGAGCTGCCGCGCGACTATCTCGTGCCGAGCGGCCAGCCGGTGGAGTTCTGGTTCCTGACGGCCTACCTGTTGAGCGTGATGCTCGGCTACAACGTCGCGTGGCACTTCGCGCAGCGGTACAACAGCGTGCCGAGCGAGCGCGACGCGAAGCGCATGGCGATGCTGGGCGCGTGGCTGTCGCTCCTCGGGCCGCTGATGTGGGTGATGCCGGTGATGGGTGCGCGGGTGATCTTCCCGGACATGCATGCGCTCTGGCCGGACCTGCAGGCGCCGGAGGAGGCGAGCTTCGTGAGTCTCGCGATGCTGCTGCTGCCGCACGGCATGATCGGCTTCGTGGTGGCGGCGATCCTGTCGGCGACCCTGGGCCAGGCGAACGACGCGTTCAACTGGCTCTCGGCGGCGGTGACCAAGGACGTGTACGTGCCGATGCGGAAGCGCGTGGGCCTGCCGGAGGCGTCGGACCTCCACCTCATGCGCACGGCGCAGGTGACGATGTTCGTGATCGGCGTGAGCGGCGTGGCGCTGGCATTCGTGATCTCGAAGCTCGGCGGCGCCTTCGACTTCGGCCTCAAGTACTACTCGATGGTCGGCCCGGGCTTCACCATGCCCGTGGCGCTCGGCCTGATCTACCGCAAGACGCCGTGGTGGTCGGGCATCGTGTCGTGCGTGACCGGCTTCGCGCTGACCTTCCTCCTGTTCTTCCTCGATTGGTGGCCCGACCAGCCGTACCCGCGCAACGTGCTGAGCGCGGCGCTGGGCTCGACGGTGGCGTTCGTGATCTCGGCCTTCTTTTGGCGGCCGGACGACCCGAAGAGCCGGTTGGCGGTCCAGCTCGACCAAGACCTCCGCACGCCGGTGCCGGAGCCGGCGGGACCGCTGGGTCATGGCGCGCTGAGCGTGTACGCTGTGATCGGCAACCTGAGCGTGATCATCGGCGTGGTGCTGCTGGCCTGCTGGTTCGTGCCCTCGACCCCGATCGCGCCGGCCTCTGTGAACGTGGTCGGCGGCGTCATCATGGTCGGCATCGGCCTCATTCTCCGCTGGGTGGCCAAACCCACCCTCAAGACTGTGCCGGCTGCGGCGGAGCCGAACGCGGGCGGACGGTAGGGTTCACCACGAAGGACGCGAAGCACACGAAGACCGAGCCGCCTGCATTCAGCGCCCCAGCCGAAATCCGAGATTTGAAACCCCGCCAAATTCGGTTAGCAGGGAGCTGATCCGGAATCCGAAATCAGGAATTCAAGACATGCCCAAGATTCCCACCCGTCACTACCAGCAATTCGACGCGGACTACTCGCGGAAGGTGCCCGGCGAGGGTTTCAGCGGCTGGAAACGGGCGATGGTGGACCTCTCGCCCGAGCACACGGCGGTCGTCGTGATGCACGCGTGGGAGTGCGGCACGATGGAGGACTGGCCGGGCTGGCGTCGCTGCGTGGAGTACCATCCGCGGGCGCTGGGCATCCTGAAGGACGTGTTTCCGCCGCTGCTCACCGCGGTGCGAGATTCCCGTCTGCCGCTCTTCCATGTGGTCGGCGGACGCGACTACTACTCCCATCTGGCCGGGTACCGTCGCACGGTGAAACTGGCGGGGCCGTCGCCGCGTTATCCCCAGGTTCGGCGGGACCCGGTGTACCGCCGGCTCATGAAGTTCCGCGAGAACGAGGTCTTCGTGGGGAAGCGAAACTGGCCCGACGTGCGCGCTGGGTTCAAGAAGCTGGACTTCGCTCCGGAGGCGCGACCGCTGCCGAATGAGCCGATCGCGAAGGACGGCCACCAGCTCGCCGCGCTGTGCCGGGAGCATGGAATCAATCACCTCGTCTACGTCGGCTTCGCGATCAACTGGTGCCTGCTGATGTCGCCGGGCGGCATGGTGGACATGGGCCGCTACGGCGTACTTTGTTCGACAATCCCCGAGGCGGTGACCGCCGTGGAAAACAAGGAGACGGCCCGCGCGGAACGCGAAAAAGCCCAGGCACTCTGGCGCGTCAGCCTCAACTCCGGCTTCATCTTTGGCCTGCGGGATTTCACCCGCTTCCTGCGCGCGCAGCGCTAAACGGTCATTTTCACCACAAAGAGCACCAAGACCACGAAGCCGATCTCCGGTCTTGGCGATCTCTGCGGTCTTGGCGGTGAATCAATGCCATTGCAGGCAACAGATCCTGCGTGGTTCGACCTCTGAGCCGGGCAGACACCCTACCTTGGTGCCCTTCGTGCCCTTGGTGGCTCAACCCTGTTCCGCCGCCTCGCGGAGGACGACGTCGTCGCCCACGCGGTCGCCCTCGTTCTTCGGGAGCGGCGGCACGTACACGTAGGTCGGGTCCTCGCGCTGGCGGCGCATGATCGGAAGCAGTTCCTTCCACGTGGCCCAGAGCCCGTGGGGCGCGGGCGGGAGGTCGTGCTCGATCGCGGCGCGGAGCTTGCCGAGGTTGTAGAACGGCACCGCCGGGAACATGTGGTGCTCCACGTGGTACTGCATGTTCCAGTAGAAGAACGCCGGGAGCCAGCTGCAGGTGTAGGTGCGGCAGCAGAGGCGGAAGTCGGGCGTGTTGGGTGACAGGCCGACGTGCTGCGGCGCGCCGACGAGATAGCCGAGCCAGCTGCAGTAGAACGTGCCGAAGTTCACGATCACGATCAGGAACCAGTGCCCGGTGAGAATGAAGGTCGTCGCAAGGGCGAGGTGACCAAGCACCACGATGCGCGCCCACTGGATGATCTCGCGGCGCTGCTCGACGTTCGTCTCGGGCACCACCTTCTGGAGCCACTCCGCGCGGAAGAAGCCGTCATGGGTCAGATCACCCAGCGCCGCGGCGAACCAGAACCGGAGCTGCTTGAACAGACCGATCGGATGGAACGAGAACAGGGTGACGACGAACCAGAAGCCCTTCCAATCGAGGCCGAGGGGAAGCACGACCTCGCCGTCGTACGCGGCATGCGTGGTCGCCTGGTGGTGTCGGATGTGACTGGCGCGGTAGCCGACCGGGTCGAACCAGCCGAGGAACGAGAAGATTTTCAGGAAAAACGTATTCCAGAACGGCGTCGCGAAGGGCGTCTTGTGCGTGAGCTCGTGGCCCGCGATGCCGCCGAAGAATGTGGCGTTGGTGCCGTGCACGAACAGCGCGAGCAGCAGGAGCGGCAGAGCCCACGGCCAGGTCTGCGCGTTCAAGCGGAGAAAGACCTGGTAGGCGATGGTGCCCGTGACGGCGAAGAGCAGCAGCTGTGGCACCGCCTGCGCAAAGCCGCGCGCGTCGCTCTTCTTCATCAGCTCGCTCATCACGGCCTTGTCGACCTTGCAGCGGTACCAGTTGATCTTGATCGGTTCACTCATTTTTTGAATTCCGGACTTTGGATTCCGGATTCCGGACGGACGGGTGGTGGAGGCGGGGCGGGGTTTTGATCCTGACGTCCGCCGTTTTTCATTCTGAGCGCAGCAAAGAGTCCAGTTCGATTTCGACGAATCTACGGCTAACTCTAGCTGCCTTATTCACCGCGTTCATGGTGGCAGGCGAGACTTGCCGCTCCACCGAGGGCGCGGGGAAATTGGGCGGGCCATCCGAATCCGGAATCCGGAATCTGAAATCCGGAATCAGCTAAGGAAGCGTCAGCGCCCTCAGCCTCCAGCCGGTCGCGAAGTAGAAGGTGCGGTCGACCCAGGGACCCGGGACGTCGAGCTGGTCGCCCTCCGGCGCGCGCCACACGACCTCGACGTCGCAGGTGCCGGGCTTCACGCGGTACAGGGTGCGCTCCGTCATGCCGTACGTGCCGTCCGGACCGCGGAACAGTGTGAACTGGATCTGCTCCGGCGGCCGGCCGAGTTCGGCCGGAAGCGGCGCGATCTGCACGACTTTCCGGGCCTTGGGGTCGATCAACGCGATCCGGGTCGTGCCGGTCTCCGGCAGGCCGAGCATGTTGACCGTGTACCGGGTGTGCCCGATCAGCGCATACACCAGCCCGCCGTCGGTCGGCGTGAGCGCTAGGACATCGGTGATGTCTTCCAGGCCAAAGTTGCCGGTGTAAACCGCGTGGTCCGCCACCGGGTCCCAGAGCGCGAACGCGCCGTGCTGGACCTTCGGCTTCGTGCCGGTGCCGCCTTCGATGGCGATGCCGACCAGCAGCTGTTTCAGCTCGGGCAGATAGAGCAGCGCGAACGGCGAGGTGTCCGGGAGGAGGTGGCGATGGCTCCGGTGCTCCAAGGTTTTGGGATCGAGCCAGGCGAGCGTGCCGCCCCAGGTGCCGTAGTCGGGAAGCGATCCGACCCAGAGGCGCTCGGGCACCTTCGTGCCGTCGGCACGCGGGAGCGACGGGACCACCGCCATCGCGATCGGGCGGATGCCGACGTCGTCGAGCCGGCCGATGTCCCGCGGGTTGGAGGTGGATTCGACGCCGAAATGCCACGGCTGGCGCGGGTCGAAGAGCGAGATGTGCGCGTGCGGGTACGAGCCGAACGCCATCGTGCCGTCGCTGAAGTCCGCGATCGTGTACGCCTCGCCCAGCATCAGGCTGCACCGGCCGAGGTTCACCATTCCCGAGCCGTCGGGCGCGCAGCGGAAGATGTGCTCCGGCAGGAAGCTTGAGCCGTAGAGGTTGCCGTCCCCACTACGGTGCAGCACGAACAGGTTCGAGCCGCCGCCCTGCCAATCGAGCGTGATGGTGCGCGTCGCCACCGTCGGGTTGGTGCTCTGCAGCCGGATCTGCTGGAACGTGCCGGCACCCTCGTCGCCGTCGGCCCACGTCGCAATCGTGCCGTCGGTCATCGGCAACGCGTCGCGGAAGGGCACCGTGATGTTCCCCGCGGAGATGAACGGCGGCAGCGGCGGCGGCAGGTGGGTCACCGGCTCCAGCTGGTCGCCGCGCACGCGGAAGTTGCCGGCGTGGGTCTCGTAGTAGAGCAGGCCGTCGATGCCCTTGTAGAAGAGCAGGCGCGCCGCCTTGTCCTCGGGCGTGATCACCGGGCCGACCGTCTTCGTCGCGCCGGTCTTCGGGTCCACGACGAGGAGGTGCGGGTGCACGACTTTGGAAAGCGCGGCGACGGTGCCGTCGGCGCCCGCGAGCGGGTAGAGGTACTTGTCGGTCTCGTCCTGCTTGCCGAAGCGCGTGAACTGACCGGTGGCGGGATCGAAGCGCGTGAGCGAGCAGTCCGGATAGCCACCGATCCAGAGGAGACCGTCGGGCGTCTCGGTGATGCCGGTCGGGAAGGTCGCGTGGTCGCCGTCGATGGTGCCGAGATCCTCGAGGCCGCGCTCCGGGTGGGTTGGGTCGTAGCGGAGCAGGTGGCCGGTGGTGTGCTCGCCGACGTAGAGGATGCCGCTGCGCGGGCTGCGGAACGACGCGGTGGGGTACTGCATCTTGCCCGATGGCGCGTTGAACTGGCGGCAGTGGCCGTTCGCGAGGTCGATGTCGACGACGAAGAGCCCGCCGTTGTTCTGGCCCATCGAGGCCAGCAGGGACGCCTTGCCGTCGGCCCCGCGCCCGGGATGCAGCCGGACCCAGTTCACGGCGCGGACGGGAATGCCCAGTTCTTTGACGACAGGAGCGGCGGCGAGCGCAGAGTTCACGGTGAGAAGACCAAGGAGGAGGGAGCGGAGCATGGAGAATTGCGGATCGCGGATTGCGAATTGCGGATTGGCACGCGGTGCGGACGCGGCGTCGAGTCTTGACGAGTTGCTGGCTGGATAAATCCGCAATCCGCGATCCGCAATCCGCAATGGTCAGGGCAGCGTCACCGCCCTCAGTCTCCAACCGGTCGCGAAGTAGAACTCGCGGCCGATGATGGGGCCGACGACGTCGATCACGTCGGGGTGGGCGGAGTTGATCCAGACGAGGGTGTCGCGCTTGGCCTTGTAGACTTTCTGCCAGATGCGTTCGACCTCGCAGGTGCCGGGCTTGATGCGGAAGATGCAGTAGCCGGTCGCGCCGTAGATCGCGCCGCCTGGTCCGACGCGCAGCGAGAACAATCCGTGCCACGACAGCGGGCCGAAATCCTCGGGCAGGTAGGCCGAGGCGACCAGCGTCCGCTTCGCCGGGTCGATCAGCGCCAGCCGGGGCCGCACTTCCGGCGGGCCTGCCGAGAGAATGTGGTCGCCGCGGCCGATCAGTGCGTAGACGCGGCCGTGGCCGTCGGGCACGAGCGACGTGACGTCGGCCAGGTCGGGCAGTCCGAAATCGCCGGACCACGCCAGTTCGTCGCGGACCGGATCCCACAGCGCGAAGGCGCCGTCGAGCCGCTTGATCGTCACGCCGGTGCCCGCCTCCACGCTCAAGCCGATGAGGATCTGCTTGAGGTCCGGCAGATAGAGCATCGAAGCCGGCGTGGTCTCGGGCAGGATGGCGCGATGCGACTTCCGTTCGCCGGTAGGCGGGTCGTACCAGGTCAGTGATCCGCCCACGAGGCCGTAGTCGGGACTCGCCCCCATCCAGAGGCGTCCGTCCGGCGTGGCGATCAGCGCGTTGGGCCGCAGGCCGATCGGGTCGGGCCGGCCGAGATCGCGCGGGTTGTCGTTCGGGCCAGTGCCGAAATGGACCGGCTTGGCCGGGTCGTACACCGAGAGGCGAGCCTCCGGATAAGACCCGAGGTAGATTTTCCCGTCGAGCACCGCCATCGAGTACGCCTCGCCCATGGCAAACGTGTGCTGTCCGAGGTCGGCCATCTCGCGCCCGTCGAGCGACGACCGGAAGAGCAGGTTCGGCATGTAACTCGACCCGTAGAGCTGCCCGTCCGGACCGGGATCGATGATGTGGATGTTGGAACCGCCGCCGACCCAGTCGAGGTGCAGCCGCCGCGATGGCACCATCGGATTCGAATTCGCGAGCAGGACGTTCCGCGGCGTGCCGGTGCCGTTGATGTTGTCGTCGAGGAAATGCGCGGTCCAGCCGCCGGGCATCTCGGCCGGCGCCTGGTAACCGTGCCGGTACGTGGCGGGGATGCCCGGGAGCACCGGCGGCAGTTCGTCGACCGGCGTGAGGTTCATGCCGTCGACCCGGAACTTGCCAGCGTGCGAGTCGAGATAGAGGCGACGGTCGGTACCCTTGAAGAACTTCAGGAACTGCGCCTTGTCGGTCGGATCCGTCACGCACGGTCCCACCTCGCGGTGCTCATTCGTGCGCGGGTCGATCACCACGAGGTGCGGCCGGATGAACTTCACGATGCCCGCCACGGTGCCGTCGTCGCCGCCGAGCGGGTAGATGTAGTTGTCGGTCCCGTCCATCGGCCCCAGTGGCGTGAAGGTCGCGGTCACGGGATCAAACCGGATCAGCCGCGCGTTCGGGTACGTGCCGATCCACAGCGTGCCGTCCGGTGACTCGCCGATGCCACAGGGCGCATTAGCCGCCGGGTCGTACTTGCCGAGGTCCTCGAGTCCCCGTTCGGGATGATTGGCGTCGAAGCGGTGAAAGTGCCCGTTCCAGCCCGAGGCGATGTAGAGGATGCCAGACCGCAGCGAGCGGTAGGTGGCCGCCGAAAAAGTCGAGTTCACCGGGTCCTGCGCCGCGAACTGCCGGCAGTGTCCGGTCTCGAGATCGATATCGATGACGAACATCCCGCCGTTGTTCTGGCTCATCGAGGCCAGCAGCGAGGCCCGTCCGTCGGCCGTCCGCCCCGGATGCAGCCGCGCCCAGCTCACGCCCCGCACCGGCGTGCCCAAGTCACGGGCGGTCGGGCCCGAGGTCGATTGCGGATCGCGGATCGCGGATTGCGGATTGGGTTTCACGGGGCAGGTGAGGAGTGGTTTGGTGCGTGGAGGGATCGAGTTGCCTCGAGGTTCTGGTCGGCTGACCGAATCCGCAATTCGCGATCCGCCATCCGCAATGGATCAGGGCAGCGTCAGCGCCCTCAGCCTCCACCCGGTCGCGAAGTAGAGCTCGTGGCCGACGATCGGGCCGACGACGTCGATGATGTTCGGGTCGGAGGCCGTGAGCCATACGGTGCCGTCGCGGTCCTTGGGCTGGGACTCCTGCCACACGCGCTCGACGTCGCAGGTGCCAGGTATGATGCGGAAGACGCAGTTCGCCGTGGCGCCGTAGACCGTTCCGCCGGGACCGGCGTGCAGCGCGAAAAGGCCGTGCCACGAAACCGGTCCAAATTCCTTGGGCAGCCACGCGCTCGCGACCACGGCGCGCCGCGCGGGGTCGAGCAACACGAGCCGCGGCGTGATCGGCGGGGCGCCCTGCGACAGGATGTGATCGCCGCGTCCCAGCAGCGCATACACGAGCCCACCGCCCGCCGGCGCGAGCGACGAGACGTCGGCGAGATTGTCGAGACCTAGGTCGCCGGCCCAGACGAGCTGCTCCGTCGCCGGATCCCACAACCCGAACGCGCCGCTCGTCCGAGTTGGCTTGGCCCCGGTGCCGGCCTCGATGCTGAAGCCGACCAGCAGCTGTTTCAGCTCGGGCAGGTAGAGCAGCGCCGCGGGCGACAAATCGGGCACCACGCTCCGGTGCGAGCGCTTTTGGCCGGTCTTGGGCTCGTACCAAGCGAGCGTGCCGCCCACGAGACCGTAGTCTGGCGCCGAGCCCATCCAGACGCGCCCGTCGGGCGTCGCCACCAGCGCGTTGGGTCGGTAGCTCACGCCGTCGAGCCGACCGAGATCGCGCGGATTATCGTTGGGCCCGGTGCCGAAGTGGAGGGGCTTCGCCGGATCGTAGACCGAGAGGCGCGCCTCCGGGTACGAGGCGAGGTAGACTTTGCCGTCGACCGTCGCGAGCGAGTACGCCTCGCCCATCGCGAAGGTGTGCTTGCCGAGATTCTCCAACGTCGCTTCGCCGTCGGCCTTGGCCGGCAGCCGCGCGCGGAAGAGCTGGTTCGGCATGTAGCTCGAGCCGTAGAGGTCGCCGCCGGGCCCGATGTCCATCACGTGGAGGTTCGAGCCGCCGCCGACCCAATCGAGTCGCAGGCGCCGCGACGGCACCGTGGGATCCGTGTTCGTCAGGAGCAGGTCGCGCGGTGTCCCGGCACCGACGTCGTTGTCGTCGAGCAGCTGCGCAGTCCAGCCGCCCGGCATCACGAGCGGCGCCTGGTAGCGGTGGATCCCGGCCCAGTGGATCCCGGGCATAGGTGCAGGCAATTCGTCGACCGGCGTGAGGTTCATCCCGTCGACGCGGAATTTCCCCGCGTGCGACTCGACGTAGAGTCGCCGATCAACGCCCTTCATGAGCTTCAGGAATTTGGTCTTGTCCGTCGAATCGTCGATCGCCGGCCCGACTTCCTGGTGCTCGCCCGTCGCGGGATTGATGACGACGAGGTGCGGACGGATCACGCGCACGAGCGCTGCGAGCGAGCCATCGTCACCGGCCTGCGGATAGAGGTACTCCTCGGTCGGATCGACCCGGCCGTAGCGGGTGAACTGTCCTGTCGCCGGATCGTAGCGCACCAGCCGGGCGCCCGGGTAGCTGCCGATCCACAGGCTGCCGTCCGCCGCCTCGGTGATCCCGGTGGGGAAGGTGGCGCCGCTCGGATCGATCGGGCCGAGGTCCTCGAGCCCGCGCTCGGGATGGTTCGCGTCGAACCGGTGCAGATGCGCGTCCCACGCCGAGCCGAGATAAAGCACGCCGGTGTGCAGCGAGCGGCAGGTCGCCGTGGCGAACGTGGAGTGCACGGCATCCTTGACGGGAAACTGGCGGCAGTGCCCGGTCGCCAGGTCGACATCGAGGACGAACAGGCCGCCGTGATTCTGGCTCATCGACACCAGCAGCGAGGCCCGGCCGTCGGCCGTCCGCCCCGGATTTACCCGGACCCAGCTGACACCCTTGACTGGAATGCCGAGGTCGCGGGCAACCGGCGCGGCGCTGGCGAGCGTGCTGGCCATCATCAGGCTCAGGGTGGGGCGGAGCATGGCAAGGGGGGCAGAATTGCGGATCGCGGATTGCGGATTGGGTGACGGAACCGGGGAGTGGGTTGAGTCGTAGGCTGGCGGAATTCCGTCTCGGCGATCTGCTCTCAGCTCGTGGTCGGGCCCAAACCAATCCGCGATTCGCGATCCGCAATCCGCAATGGAAAGCTTGTTCGCAGGCAATCGCTCGGCCGTCCCGGCGGCAACGGGGTTTTTGTGTTTATTCAACTATGGCGCCGGCCGCTGTTTTTCTGATTTGTCATTCGCGGGCAGTGGGAAAATGAGTGTAATCATGAGTGCTCCCGCTCTCCGTCCCCGCCCTGCTCCCGGTCTCGGTTTTCAGGCCATTGGCGCCGAAGAGGAGGCGCTGGTGCTCGACGTGCTCCGCCGCAAGGAGCCCTTCCGCTACTACGGCGCCGATCCGGCGAAGCCGCCGCCGATGGCCGCGCAGCTGGAGAAGGAGTTCCGCGAGTACATCGGCACCGACTACGCGCTGGCCGTGACGAGCGGCTCGGCCGCGCTGGAGGTCGCGATGGCGGCCTGCGGCATCGGGCCCGGCGACGAGGTGATCGTCACCGCGTGGAGCTGGATCGCCTGCTTCACGTCCATCGTCCGCGTGGGCGCCCGTCCGGTGCTCGCCGAGATCGACGAGTCGTTCAATCTCGACCCGAAGGAGATCGCGCGGCTCGCGACGCCGCGCACGCGGGCCGTGATGGTGATTCACTACCAGGGCGTCCCGGCGGCGATGGAGGCGATCGAGCTCGAGGCGCACCGTCGCGGGATGTTCGTGATCGAGGACTGCGCGCAGTCGCTCGGCGCGCGCTACCGCGGCCGGCACATCGGCACGTGGAGCGACATCGCGACCTACAGCTTCCAGTACAACAAGGTCGCGACGGCCGGCGAGGGCGGCATGGTGGTGACGCGCGACCAGCGGCTCTACGAGCGCGCGGTGCGCATGAGCGACCTCGGCAACTACCGGCCGGTGCACGCCGCGCTGGTGCCGTCGCGCGAGCCCGCGTTCGCCGGCGGCCAGTTCCGCATGTCCGAGCTGACCGCGGCCGTCGCGCTGGCGCAGCTGCGCAAGGTGGAGAAGCTCCGCGAGCACTGCCGGGCGCTGCAGGCGCGCATCGCGCCGCGGCTGCAGGGCCTCAAGGGCCTGAAGCTCCGCCCGATCGCGGACCCGGAGGGCGACCTCGGCTTCGAGCCGTACCTGCTGCTCGACGACCCGGCGAAGGTCGGGCCGTTCCGCGACAAGCTCGACGCGCGCAACGTGAACTGCGGCGCGCGCACCGGCACCTATCCGCAGTACAACCGGGACTACGTGAAGACCGGCCGCGCCTACACGCCCGCCGCCTCGCCGTTCCGCGACTTCAAGGAGTGGCCGGCTCCGGGCTACCGCGCGGAGGACTTCCCCCGCACGGAGGACCTCACCAAGCGCTTCATCGCCCTCCCGCTGGGCTGGCTCTACACGAAGGAGGACGCCGACTACATCGCGGACTCCGTGCTCGCGGTGCATCGGGAAATGTTTCCGTGAGTAGCGAGTAGCGGGTAGCGCGTAGCGAGTAGGTTCAGTCCAAGGCTTGCGCCCTAAATAGGCGCCGCTTCGCGGCCGCATTTATCCTACGCGCTACCCGCTACGCACTACTCGCTACTAGTTAGCGGGCGTTCCGCCCGCTGACCAAGCTCGCCCCGTTGGGAAAACTCCGCCAAGACTTCCCATCATGCCCCGAACCTCACCCCTGTTCGCGGTGGCCGTCGCGCTGGCCGCCGTGGTTTCCCTCCCGGCCTCACCCGCTTCGCTGACGCTGCCCAAGTACGAGCGCTACATCGGCGTGGATGCCGCGTGCGCATGGCCGCGGCTGACGGTGCTGCCGCACGGCGAGATTTCCGCGCTGATCTGGCCGCACCCGAACCATGGGTTCGTGCAGGGCGCGGCCGAGTGCTGGAACAGCACCGACGACGGCCGGACCTGGCAGCGCGCGGGAGTGCCGGTCCCGAATGCCACGGGCACCAACCGGATGAATGCCGCCGCGGGCGTCACCGCCGATGGCACGTATGTGGCCATCGTCGCCGGCTGGCCGCGGCCGTTTCTCCCGCCGTGGAAGGGCACGCTTGCCGATGAGGCTAACATGGGAAGCGTCCTGAAGGACCTGAAGACCCTCCCGCCTGTGCCGGCGGTGTCGCACGACAACGGGCACACCTGGACCCAGTTTCCCGAGCTCAAGGTCCCGCGCCAGTCCACCGGACATTCGCTCACGCCGTTTGGAAGAATCTCGCCACTGCGCGACGGCACGCTCGGCGTGATGCTGTACGGTGACGAAGTGTGGTTCTACGTCAGCCGCGACGGCGGCAAGTCGTGGGAGGCCCGCGGCCAGGTCACGCACGACCTGGCGCACAACGAGACCACGTGGATCGAGCTGGAGAGCGGCGAGCTGCTCGCCGCGGCGCGCGGGGCGGTGAACAGCTGCGTCGACGCGTTCCGCTCGAAGGACGGCGGAGTCACCTGGCAGGCCGAGGGTCCGCTCTCGCTCAATGGCGAGCATCCGGCCGAGCTGACGCGGCTGCCCGACGGCCGCATTCTCCTGAACTACGGCCTGCGCGAGCCCGGCCTGTGGGGCGTGGCGGTGCGGTTCGGCGACCGCGACGGACGCAACTGGAGCTCGCCGACCGTGCTCGTGGACTTTGAGGACTCGTCGGATCATCCGCGCGAGGCCGACCCGCGCCGCGACGGCGGTTATCCCTCCACGGTCGTCGCCGCCGACGGCACTCTGGTGACGGCCTACTACTGCCGCGGCGTCCCGGCGCACTACCGCTATCACATGGGTGTCGTCCGCTGGCTCCCGGCGAAGCAGTAACCGTCTACTTTGGTGCGGGACCGCGGCCTATTCGCGGAGGAGATTTGCCACCAAGAGCACGAAGCCCACGAAGTCAGAAGCCTTGGCGAGCTTCGCGGCCTTGGCGGTGAAACCGGATCGGGGGAATGGCCGGAAGACCGGTCAGCCGAGGGCTTGGCGCACCTGTTGAACGAGATCGCGGCTCTCGAAGGGCTTGTTGAGGACCTTGACCTGACCGGTGTCGCTTGGGAGCCAGTTCAGCGCGGCGAGGTGGCCGGTGATGAGAATCACGCTGAGCCGCGGGATGCGCTGCAGGAGCTGGAACGAGAGATCGAGTCCGTTGCTGCGCGGGAGCATCACGTCGCAGAGCAACACGGCGGGCGGGGTCAGGGTGTCGTTGACCATCGCCATCGCCTGCTCGGCGCTGCTGGCGAGTTGGACGACCCAGCCTTGGGCGGTGAGGACGGCGTGGACCATGCGACGCATCAGGGCGTCATCTTCCACGAGCAGGATCCACGGTGAGGCGGCGGACGGGGCGACGCGGCGACGCATGGGCCCAGAGACCAGCGTCGTGGCGGTTGGTTCGCGGAAATCTGCCATGTTTCCCCGCCAGCGGGCGCATTCCGCCCGGATCGGCGCATTCAGACACTTTTTTTACCCACGATCTGATCGGTCTCGGCGAGGCTAGGGTAGTTGAAGGACTGCGGTTGAAGGTTGAAAGGAGCTCTGCCCCAAGCAGGTCCGAGCAAACCTCCCGACCGGAACGCTCAACATTCAACTTTCAATGCTCAACTTTCAACCGGTGCGCGACGCGCCACGCGCTCAACCGTACGCTCCCGGCGCGTGAAACCCCAGCAGCCGCCGCCGGCGCGGAGTGGCCCGGGCGATCACGGCCTCGGGCATGTGGTAGTTCACGTGCGGCCAGAAGCGCTGGGCCATCATGCGGCGCGCGAACGGGGTCTGGACCACCCAGCGGATGCGGCCGTTGGAGAGATTCGGGCCGCCACGGTGCCAGGTCTGGTCGTTCCAGAGTACCAGCGTGCCGGCGGGGCCGGCGGAACCCACCATCGTGCGGCCCTCCCAGGTCGGGTTGCCGTTTGCGTCGTTGTCCGACGGACGCGGCGGACGGCCGGCGCGGTGGCTGCCCGGGATGAACTGGGTCGGGCCCAGCTCGTCGTCTACGTCGCACAAGTAGTAGTTCATGTTGATGACGTAGGTCGGCATCGGGATCCGCGGATCGAGCGCGATGCCCTCCGGGATGGGAAACCGGCACGTGTCATCGAGGTGCCAGAACGAGATGGTCTTCCCGGGCAGCGTGCGCAGGCCGGTCTCGGCGATCAGGTGACAGTCGTCGCCCAGCACGGCGTCGACGAATGGCGCGATACCCGGATGGTCGATCAGCGCCTCGAACTCCTCGCCGTGCTCAAACAGCTTCGGCCGCCAGATCTCCTGCATGCGGAACACGTCCGCCTCGGGCGAATGCTGGGCAAAGACCCGTTCGAGGCCGGCCTTCAGTGTGGCCACCTCCGTCGGCGAGAGCATGCCGGGAAGGACCAGGAAGCCGTCGCGGTTGAATTGATCGAGGATCTCCGGGGTGGGAGAGAGGATTTTCATGGGGAAAACAGGGGACGAACGCCGAACGTCGAACGCTCAACGCCGAACGTCGAAGTGATACGATCGTGAACACCGGACATCGAACACCGAACATCGGACATCGAACCACATCGGAGTTAGGTGCTACGCTTCAGATGACCGGCACTCAGGATCGGAATTCTTCGGCGTTGGGCGTTCGATGTTCGATGTTGGGCGTTCGCTTGGAGAATTTCTCCTCCATCACGCCGGCCATCCCGCCTCATCCTTGTACGGCCGGTACGGCATCCCGCGGGTCAGGTCGGCGATGACCGGGCGGCGCTGCAGGTGCAGCGCGTGACGGTCCAGCTCGCGGGCCGTGACTTTCCCGGCCGGGAAGAAACGGAACGTGAACACGTGCTCGCCTTGGTCGATCCACGCGTAGTGCTCGAGTTTCTCGGGCAGGATCTTCGGGTCGTGGTGAGCAAACGGGCACGAGCGCAGGAGCGTCAGGTTCACCGCGGACTCGTCGCCGCTCACCGAGAACACTTCCGGCGCCACCACGCCGGCGACGCCATCGTGGGCGAGGTGCAGCAGCGAGCGGTCGCGTAGCGGCAGTTCGCGGCCGTCGCTGGTGCGCGGGACGCCGCCGCCGGAGATGCCGTCCTCGCGGCGTGCAATCGGGGTGCCCGGATTCCAGGAGAGCCGGAGCAGCTTGTGCTGCTCGTGCCACGTGACGCGCAGGCGGAGCTCGTAGAAACTCGCCCCGGCATAGCGGCGCCAGTCGGCGCAGATCCGGCTCTGTCCGATGGTGCCGTCGATGCGCCAGGTGTGACGGATCGGGCCGCTCTCGACGCGGACCGGGGCAGACCAGTGGGCGTGGTCCACCTGCGGGCCGGCGAAGCGGTCGATATTGTGGGACCACGTGTCGGACTTGTCCTCGATGAGTTTCAGCTCGGGCAGGGGACAGACCGCTCCCGCCACCGGCTGGAGCGCACCGCTGCCGTTGGGCGCGGTGTGCAGCTCAAAATCTCCCGAGGCCCCCCTCACGGACGCCGTGAGCCCATCCGGGGCGCGGGCGATGCGCAGGGTGCTGAACTTCCCGGCCGGGATCTCCGCGGGAAACAGGATGCGCATCGTATCCGGCATCAGCGTCTCGGGCTCGATGACTTGGTGCGGCACTAGCCGGTTGCGCTCATCGAGCAGGCACCAGTCGGGTTTCCAATGCGTCCACTCCAGCCAGGGCTCGTGCTCGAGGAAATCGCTGAAGCGCTCATCCGTGAAGTTGGCCAGCACCATCCGCTGGCGCCGGTCCGCTGGCAGCGCGTGCGCGCGGCGGCGGAAGGTCTCGCTCAGGACCTGCTCAGCCGATGCCTTGACGCCCGCCAGTTGGTCGTCGGCGGCGCGGGCCGCGCTCGGCGTGCAGCTGCCGCCGAGGGTGTCGTGGAACGAATTGAAACAGAGCGTGTGCCACGCCGCGTCGATCGCTGGCGCCGCGGCCTTGCGCTCGGCCGCGGGTGCGCCCGCGAGCGCGTGCTCGGCCAGCGCGAGCATGTTCTCGGCGCGACGGACGCCGAGCTTCACCGGGCGGTGGCTCGTGTAGCACCCGATCGCGTGCATCTGGAGCTCTCCCGTCACGAGCGGCAGGTGGCGCAGCTGCGGCTTGAGCGCGCGGAAGAATCTCTCCGGCGACGAGAACTCCAGGCGGGCGCCCGGGATCGCGTCCCGATTGTCACGCACCCACTGGATCATGTGCTCGTTCGGCCCGCCGCCGTGGTCGCCGACGCCGAGGAAACACATCGTGTGGGTCACACCCTCCGGCAGCGGCTTCAGGTTTTGTTCCACGAGTTCGAGCGTCGGCGGGAAGATCGTCGCGTAGCCCGCGGAGATGCGGAACGCCGTCACGGTTTTTCCGCCGGGCCGGCCGCGCCAGCGGAACACATTCGCCGGGAGATCCCGCTCGTGCGCCATCGGGCGCATGAAGACGTAATTCTCCTGGCCGTTGGCGACCATGACATCGGGCAGCGCGGCCGAGTGACCGAACGAGTCGACGTTGTAGCCGATCTTGGGAAACAGCCCGAGATGCTGCTTGAACCAGTCGCGGCCGAGC
>CAYYGV010000060.1:0-22032 GCA_964471615.1 uncultured Opitutaceae bacterium | reverse complement strand
CGACCGGGAAATGGCCCAAGGTCCTGCCGCCGCTGACGCCGGAGCAGCAGCGCCGGAGCGACGAGTTCATGAAGCTGTGGCACGAGGTGCTGCCGCGGCGCTACGGCCTGGTCGAGCGGTTCAACCACCTGTTCCCCGTGCGCCATTCGCCGCCGGGCTTCCGGACCACGCTGGAGCTGGGCGCCGGCTTGGGCGAACACCTCGCCTATGAGCGACTCACGCCCGAGCAGGAGGCCAACTATCACTGCAACGAGTTCCGCGCGAACATGGCCGCCGAGATCCGCCGCCGGTTCCCGCGCGTGCAGACCGTCGTGGGCGACTGCCAGCAGCGGCTCGATTTCCCCGACGGCCACTTCGACCGGGTCCTCGCCGTCCACGTGCTCGAGCATCTGCCGAACCTCCCCGCCACCCTCCGCGAGGCGCACCGCCTGCTCCACCCGACCCGCGGGCGGTTCCTGGTCGTGATTCCCACCGAGGGCAGCCCCGCCTACTCCCTCGCGCGCCGCATCTCCGCCCAGCGCGTCTGGAACCGGCGGTTCGGCGGCGGCTACGAGGAGTTCTACCGCCGGGAGCACATCAATCTCCCGCACGAGATCTTCGAGGAGCTTGCGCCGTGGTTCACCATCGAGGCGCGCAGCTTTTTCCCGCTCGGCCTTCCCTGGGTGTTCTGCAATCTCTGCATCGGCCTCGCGCTCCGCCCCCGGGCCCGCTGAGCGCCGGCCGGATTCCCTCTCATGACCACCGTCTTTGTCACCGGCGCCGCCGGCTTCATCGCCTCCAACCTGGTCGACCGGCTCCTCGCCGACGGCGTCGCCGTCGTCGGCTGGGACAACTTCTCGACCGGCCAGCGGCCCTTCGTCGCCGAGGCGCTCCGGCATCCGCGCTACCGCCTCGTCGAGGGCGACAATCTCGACCTGCCCGCCCTCACCCGCGCCATGGCCGGGTGCGACACCGTCTTCCACCTCGCCGCCAACGCCGATGTCCGCTTCGGCACCGACCATCCCCAAAAGGACCTGCACCAGAACACGCTCGCCACATTCAATGTGCTCGAGGCCATGCGCGCCAACGGCATCCGCCGGATCGCGTTCTCTTCGACCGGCTCGGTCTACGGCGAGGCCAAGGTGATCCCCACCCCCGAGGATGCCGCGTTCCCCATCCAGACCTCGCTCTACGGCGCCTCCAAGGTCGCGGGCGAGGGCCTCATCCAGGCCTACTGCGAGGGCTTTGGCTTCGAGGGCTACATCTTCCGCTTCGTCTCCATCCTCGGCGAACGCTACACGCACGGGCACGTCTTCGATTTCTACCGCCAGCTCGTGCAGCATCCCGACCACCTGCGCGTCCTCGGCGACGGCACCCAGCGCAAGTCGTACCTTTACGTGCAGGACTGCGTGGCGGCCATCCTCCACGTCATGCGCGCCGGCCTCGCCGCCAAGGCCCCGCACCACGTTGAGATCTTCAATCTCGGTGCGCCCGAGTACTGCCAGGTCAAGGACTCCATCGGCTGGATCTGCGAGGCCCTCGCCCTGCGGCCCCGCCTCGAGTTCACCGGCGGCGACCGCGGCTGGATCGGCGACAATCCGTTCATCTATCTCGACACCGCCAAGGTCCGGGCAACCGGCTGGAAGGCCCAGCTCACCATCCGCGAGGGCATCCTTCGCACGCTCCGCTGGCTGCAGGCGAACCCGTGGGTGTTTGAGTCGCGGCACTAGGCCGGCGCCCGCATCGGGCTTTACGCCGACCGCGTTCCTGCTTCCCTTGCCGCCATGAACATCGTCGTGACGGGTTCCAGCTCCGGCATCGGCCGCGCGCTGGCCGAGCGGCTCCTGGCCCACGGCAACCAGGTCTGGGGCGTGGCCCGGACGGACCAGCGGGCCTTCGCGGCGAAACACCCGGGGTTCCGCGCCTCGCGCTGCGACGTCGCGAGTTGGGAGCAGATGCGATATTTCGCTGAGGAAGTGGGCCGGGACTGGCCGCAGGTCGACGGTGTGGTCACGTGCGCCGCCCTGCACGGCCCGATCGGTCCGGCGCTCGCCGCCGATCCGGTGGCGTGGGGCGCGGCCGTGCGCGCCAACCTCGACGGCACTTATCACGCGCTGCGCGCGCTCGCCCCGCTGCTCCAGCGCGCACCCCGTCGCGCCAAGGCCGTCTGCTTCTCCGGTGGCGGCGCCACCAAGGCCCGGTCCAATTTCTCCGCGTACGGCGCGGCGAAGACCGCCGTCGTCCGCCTCGTCGAGACGATCGCCGCCGAGGAGCGCGCCCGGCCGTTCGACATCAACGCTGTCGCCCCGGGCGCGATCAACACGCGCCTCACCGCCGAGATCATTGAGGCCGGTGAACAGGCCGGTTCCGCCGAGGTGGAGTCGGCCCGCCAGCAGGCCGCCGCCGGCGCGGCGCCGCTGGAGAAGGCGCTCGATCTCGTCGAATGGCTGCTGTCGCCCGCGAGCGACGGTATCAGCGGTCGTCTCCTGAGTGCCGCCTGGGACCCGTGGGCCACGCTGGCCAGCCAGCGCGACGCGCTCGCCCGGTCAGAGCATTACCAGTTGCGTCGCGTCACTCCCCAGTAGGCGGACGCCAGGCTCGATTCCGGCCTTTGCGCCTCACCCGGCGGCGGTCACGACAGGTCCTTGTGCCGGAACACGCGGTAGTTGAGCAGGAGAAAGACCACGAGGGTCGAGGGCGGCAGCGCGAGGGCCGTCGCCCAGACGCGGTTGATGCCGAAGCCATCGACGCAGAGGTGGAAGAGCAGGAAGTTGATCAGGTAGCTCAGCGCCGCCACACCCAGGTATTCGCGAAACTGCCGGCCGACGTCGACGCGGGTGCTGGGCAGCGCCCAGAGCCGGTTCAGCGTGTAGTGGGTCGCGGTCGAGCAGATGAAGCTGCCCGTGAAGGCGAGATTGGTGCCCAGGAATCCCAGGAACGCCTTGATGGTCGCCACCTGCACGAGATAGGCCGTGCCGCCGACCACCAGAAACCTCGCAAACCTCACTTGCGTCGGGCGGTCCGTTAGCTTGGCCTTGAGCATTCGCTTCACGCAATGAGCGGCCCGGCCCCCAAGCAACCCATTTTCGCCCTCATCGGGTGCGGGCTCATCGGGCGCAAGCGCGCCGCTGCGCTCGGCTCCGCAGTCCTCCGCTACGCCTGTGACTTGGACCCGGTCCGGGCGCAGGAACTCGCCGCCACCGTCCCGGGCTGCCGCGCCCTCACCGACCTAGGCGCCGCGCTGGCCGACCCTGCGGTCGACGCCGTCATTGTCTCCACCTTGAACGCCTCCCTCGCGCCGCTCGCGCTGGCCGCGGTCCGCGCCGGGAAACACGTGCTGGTCGAGAAGCCCGGCGCCCTCAACGCCGCCCAGCTGACGACCCTGCAGGCGGCCGCCCGCGCGGCGGGCGTGCGGGTTCGCCTCGGGTACAACCACCGCTTCCATCCCGCGCTCCGCCACGCGCGAAAGCTCGTCGACGAAGGCGCGCTGGGCCCGCTGATGTTCCTGCGGGGACGCTACGGCCACGGCGGGCGCAAGGGCTATGACCGCGAGTGGCGCGCCGATCCCGCGCAGTCCGGCGGCGGCGAGTTGATCGACCAAGGCGTCCACCTGATCGACCTGGCCGGCTGGTTCCTCGGCGACTTCACGCGGGTCGAGGGCCACGCTTCGACGCTGTTCTGGGACATGAAGGTGGACGACAACGCCTTCCTCTCGCTGCGGACCGCGGGCAACCAGACGGCCTGGCTTCACGTCAGCTGCACCGAGTGGAAGAATCTGTTCTCGCTCGAGATCTACGGCCGCGACGCGAAGATCGCGATCGACGGCCTCGGCGGCAGCTACGGTCCCGAACGTCTCACATTTTACCGAATGCTGCCCCAGATGGGACCGCCCGAGACGACGGTGCACGAGTATCCCGCCGGCGACGATTCCTGGCGGTTCGAGTGCGAGGCGTTCATCGCCGACATCCGCGACCGACGCGAACCCTCGCCCGGCCTGACCGAGGCGATCCGCACCCTCGAGATCGTTGAACAGATCTACCGCTCCAGCGGCTACGCCATCAACACCGCCGCCCTCTAGCCGCCCTCCGCCTCCCACTTCCTCAGTTTCCCACTTTCCCGATTTCCAAAAACCCATGATCATCACCCGCTCTCCCCTGCGCATCTCCCTTGGCGGCGGCGGCACCGACCTGCCGTCGTACTATCGCGAGCACGAGGGCTTCCTGATTGCCGCGGCGATCGACAAGTACGTCTACATCACGCAGCACCGCACCTTCGCCCAGGAGATCATCGTGAAGTACTCGAAGCTCGAGCGCGTCTCGTCGGTCGAGCAGATCGAGCACCCGATCATTCGCGAGGCGCTGCGGCTGGTCGGGGTGACCGACCCGCACCTTGAGCTGACCTCGATGGCGGACATTCCGGGCGGCACCGGCCTCGGTTCCAGCGGCAGTTTCACGACCGCCCTGCTGAAGGCCCTCCACACGTCCAAGAAGAACCTCATCTCGCCGGCCGAGCTCGCCGAGCAGGCGTGCGAGATCGAGCTCGAGCGCCTCCGGGAGCCGATCGGCAAGCAGGACCAGTACATCGCCGCCGTCGGCGGGATCACGGCCTTCACGTTCCACCGCGACGGGCGCGTCGAGTACCGGCCGTGCGCGATCTCCGAGGAGACCCTGTTCAACCTCGAGGACAACCTCCTGCTCTTCTTCACGGGCTACAGCCGGAGCGCCTCGACCATCCTCAAGGACCAGGATGTCCGCTCCCGGCAGAACGACGCCGCGATGCTCGAGAATCTCCACTACACGAAGGAACTCGGACGGCAGTCGCTCAAGGAGCTCGAGGCGGGCAATCTCGAGGAATTCGCCCACCTCATGGACATCCACTGGCAGCGCAAGAAGTCCCGCAGCGCCGGCATGAGCAACGAGCGCATCAACCAGTGGTACGAGTACGCGATGTCGAACGGCGCGCTCGGCGGCAAACTGATCGGCGCCGGCGGCGGCGGCTTCCTCATGTTCTACGCCTCGGACAAACAGAAACTCCGCCACGCCATGCGCGAGCAGGGCCTCCAGGAGGTCCGTTTCCGGTTCGACTTCGAGGGCACCAAGGTCGTCGCCCAAAACTGACGTCAGACCGGCGATCGAACCGTCGTGATCTACCTTCACCTTCCGAAATTCAATCAGGCGGGCGGGCGCTGAAACTGGAACCCCTACCGAGCTTCGGTCCCGCGACGTCACCGGCCCATGCCAGACCCGATCTCCCCGCTGCCCGTCGCCTTGCTGGCCGGCGGCCTCGCCACCCGGCTGCGACCGATCACGGAGCGGATTCCCAAGCTCCTGGTGGAGGTCGCGGGCGAGCCGTTCTTCTCGCACCAGCTCCGGTTGCTCAAGCAGTCCGGGCTGACGCACCTCGTCGTCTGCGTGGGTCACCTCGGCGAGCAGATCGTCGAGCGCTACGGCAACGGCGCAGCCTGGGGCGTGCACATCGAGTACGCGTTCGACGGTCCGCGGCTGCTCGGCACTGGCGGCGCGCTGATCCGCGCCCTGCCCCGGCTGGGTGAGGCGTTCTACGTGCTCTACGGCGACAGCTACCTGCCGATCGACTACCGGCCGGTCGGCGAACATTTCCTGCGGTCCGGCAAGCAGGGGCTCATGACCGTCTACGAGAACCGCGGCCGGTATGACACGAGCAACGTGTGGTTCGAGGACGGGACGATCCGCGAGTACAACAAGCAGCGGCGCCGCCCGGAGATGCACCACATCGACTACGGCCTCGGCGTCTTCCGCACCTCGGCGTTCGACGGCTTCCCGCGCGACGAACCCGTCGACCTCGCCGCCGTGCAGCAGGCGCTGGTCGCGCGCGGCCAACTCGCCGGACACGAGATCCGCGAGCGCTTCTACGAGATCGGCTCCCCGGCGGGCCTCGAGGAACTCAACACCCTCCTCCGCCGCTGATTCCCCTTCCTCGGCCCGCCATTCCAGTTTCCCACTTTCCCAATTTCCCAATTTCCCAATTTTCCGCCTCTCCTTTCTCCTTTCGTCTTTCACGTTTTCTCCATTCCCTGCCCCCATGTCGTATTCCCAACAGCACCTTCGGGAGACCAGCGAGATCGTGGCCCGGCTGAACGTCGACGACCTGGAGAAGGGCGTGCGGGAGCTCGTCGCGCTGCGGGCCCGCGGCGGCCGGCTGTTCGTGCTCGGCGTCGGCGGCAGCGCGGCCAACGCGTCGCACGCGGTGAATGATTTCCGGAAGATCGCGGGACTCGAGGCCTACGCCCCGACCGACAACGTCTCCGAGCTCACCGCCCGCACCAACGACGAGGGCTGGGCCAGCGTGTTCGCCGAGTGGCTGCGCGGGTCGCGCCTCGCCGCCCGGGACGCCGTGCTCGTCCTCTCCGTCGGCGGCGGCAGCCTCGAGCGCAACATCTCGCCCAATCTCGTCACCGCCCTCCAGCTCGCCAAGCAGGTGGGCGCCCGCGTCCTCGGCATCGTCGGCAAGGACGGCGGCTACACCGCGCAGGTCGCCGATGCCTGCGTCGTCGTGCCGACGGTGAATCCCGCCAATGTGACGCCCCACAGCGAGGCCTTCCAGGCCCTGGTCTGGCACCTCTGGGTCTCCCATCCCGACCTCAAGGCGAATCCGACCAAGTGGGAAAGCGTTGGTCCCGCCCGCGCCTAGCCGAGCCCCCGCGACCCGATGTCCCGGCCCCTGCCCGAGCTCACCGCCCGCCACCTCGAGCGCGTCCGCGCGTACTACGACAGCGCCCCCACCACACCCCGCTGGGGCGCGCGCGGCTACCGGAGCCTGCTGGCCCACTATTACAACCTGCTCATCCCCGCCGACGCGAGCGTGCTCGAGATCGGCTGCGGCTCCGGCGAGCTGCTCGCGCGGCTCCACGCCCGGCGCCGGACCGGAGTCGACCTCTCCGCCGCCCAGATCGCCGCCGCCCGCCAGCGCCTCCCCGACGGCGAGTTCCACGTCCAGGCCGGCGAGCAGCTCGACCTGCCGGGCCAGTACGACGTCATCATCGTCTCGGACACACTCAACCTCGCGGCCGACGTCCAGCAACTGCTGGAGCGCCTGCAGCGGGTGTCGCACGCCGGCACGCGCCTCATCGTCAATTTCCAGAACTCGCTCTGGCGCCCGGCCCTGACCCTGGCCCGCTGGCTCGGGCTCAAGTCGGCCCAGCCGGAGAACAGCTGGCTCGCGTCGTCCGACGTGTTCAACCTCCTCCGGCTCGCCGGCTGGGAGGCGATCAGCCGCGACGGCCGCCTGCTGCTTCCCGTGCGGGTGCCGCTCCTCGCCCCGCTCGTCAACCGCTGGATCGCGCCGCTCGCCCAGTGGTTCTGCCTCACGGTTTTCATCATCGCGCGGCCCGTCCGGGCCGCCGCCTCGCCGCGCACCGTCTCGGTGATCATCCCCGCCCGCAACGAAGCCGGCAACATCGAGGCCGCCGTCCGGCGGACCCCGGAGCTCGGCGCCGGCACCGAGCTCATCTTCGTCGAGGGCCACTCGCAGGACCGCACCTGGGAGGAGATCCAGCGCGTCGAGCGCGAGTTCCCGCAGCGCCGCATCCGGATCATGCAGCAGACGGGCCGCGGCAAGGGCGACGCGGTGCGCCTGGGATTCGCGGCGGCGTCCGGCGAGATCCTCATGATCCTCGACGCCGACCTCACCATGCCGCCCGAGGAGCTCCCAAAGTTCTACGACGTGATCGCCAGCGGGCGGGCCGAGTTCGCGAACGGCGTCCGGCTGGTGTACCCGATGGAGGAAAAGGCGATGCAGTTCCTCAATCTCTGCGCGAACAAGAGCTTCGGCCTGATCTTCACCTGGCTGCTCGGCCAGCCCGTCAAGGACACGCTCTGCGGGACCAAGGTCCTCTCCCGCGCGCACTACGAGGAGATCGCCCGCAACCGCTCGTACTTCGGCGACTTCGACCCCTTCGGCGACTTCGACCTGCTCTTCGGCGCGGCCAAGCTGAACCTGAAGATCGCCGACGTGCCGATCCGCTACCGCGAGCGCACCTACGGCACGACCAACATCCAGCGCTGGCGCCATGGCTGGCTGCTGCTGCGCATGGTGCTCTTCGCCGCGCGCAAGCTGAAGTTCGTCTAGGCCCGTGCCCCCGCCCGCGTCCCAGCCTTCCCCGGGCCGCCCCGCCGTCTTCCTCGACCGCGACGGCACGCTCAACCGGCCGGTGATCCGCGACGGCCGGCCGTACCCGCCGCACTCGGTCGCGGAGTTTGCGCTGTTCGACGGCGTCGCCACAGCCTGCCGCGCGCTCCACGCCGCGGGCTACGTCCTCGTCGTGGCCACCAACCAGCCGGATGTCGGCCGCGGCACGCTCGCCCAGGCCGCGGTCGAGGCGATACACGCCAGGCTCCGCGCGCTCATCCCCGAGATTGAGCGCATCGAGGTCTGCTACGCGCCGGGCCAGGGGCGGACGCATCCCGACGACCGCCGGCGCAAGCCCGAGCCGGGCATGCTGCTCGACGCCGCGCGCGACCTCGGGCTCGACCTGACGCGCTCCTGGATGGTCGGCGACCGCTGGCGCGACATCGACTGCGGCCAGCGGGCCGGCGTGCGTACGGTGTTCCTTGATTTCGGCTACGCCGAGGAGCTCCGCGCCCGCCCCGACCACACCGCGACCGACTTTCCCGCCGCCGCCCGGATTATCCTTGCGGAGCAGATTCGCTAAAACCTCTATTCGGCATTCCGTTTTCGCCATGAAATCCCTTACCGAGCTCTCGATCCAGATCTTCGCCGACGGCGCCGACAAGGCCGGCATCCTGGACCTCTACGCCAAGCCGTACATCAAGGGCCTGACCACCAATCCGAGCCTGATGAAGAAGGCCGGGATCAAGGACTACGAGGCGTTCGCCAAGGACATCCTGCAGACCGTGACCGCCAAGCCGATCTCGCTCGAGGTGTTCTCCGACGAGTTCCCGGAGATGCGCCGCCAGGCCGCGAAGATCAAGTCCTGGGGCGCCAACGTCTACGTCAAGATCCCGATCACCAACTCCAAGGGCGAGTCCTCGCTGCCGCTCATCCGCGAGCTCGGCCAGGAGGGCGTGAAGCTGAACGTCACCGCGCTGTTCACCCTCAAGCAGGTCGCCGGCGTCGCCGCCGCGCTCAACCCCGCCGTGCCGTCGGTCGTGTCCGTGTTCGCCGGCCGCATCGCCGACTCCGGCGTCGACCCGATGCCGATGGTCCGCGCCTGCGTGCCGCTGCTCGAGGAGCAGCCCAAGGCCGAGCTGCTCTGGGCCAGCACGCGCGAGGTCCTCAACATTTTCCAGGCCCAGGACTGCGGCTGCAAGATCATCACTGTGCCGCACGACATCATCAACAAGGCCGTGAAGCAGCTGGGCATCTCGGCCGAGGCGCTGTCCTTGGACACGGTGAAGACCTTCGTGAAGGACTCCACCGACGCCGGCTACAAGCTCTGACCTCGCGCCGACCGCGGCGCCGGGGACCCGCGTGCGTCCCGAGATCCACATCGAAGCCCCCGCCAGCCTCCGCCTGCCATCGCGCGCGTTGCGGCTCCGCGGCTGGTGCTTCCTCCCGTCGGTCCCGTTCACCGGCGTCCGCCTGCTCGCCGCGGGCCTCGAGTGCTACGGCCGCGCCGCGCTGCCCCGCCCCGACGTGCGGGCCGCGTTTCCCGCCGCGCCCACGGAAGGCAACGGCTTCGAGGTCTGGACCATCCTCCCGCCCGGCCGCCACCAGGCCCGCCTCGAGTTCCGCGACGCGTCCGGGCAGTGGCACCTCGCCCAGGAGCTGGAGATCCGCGTGCCCCGCCGCTGGTGGCCGATCTGGCTGACCCGCCGGCCGCACCGCGACCTGCTCGATTTCCAGTTCGCCGTCCGCCCCACCCACGCCCCGCGGCCGCTCGCGCCCGAGCGCTTCCCCCCCGCGCGTTCCGCCCCCGCCGCCCGCCCGGCCGCGTCCATCGTCACGCCGTCGTACAACCAGGCGGCTTTCCTGCCCGAGACGATGGACTCGGTCCTCGGGCAGACCGGCGTGCGCGTCGACTACCACGTCCAGGACGGCGCCTCGACCGACGGCAGCGTCGAGGTGATCCGCCAGCGGGCCGGCCGGCTCGCGAGCTGGGAATCCGCCCCGGACCGCGGCCAGGCCGACGCCATCGCGCGCGCCTTTGCCCGCACCCGCGGCCAGCCGGAGGACTTCATGGGCTGGCTGAACTCCGACGATACCCATCTTCCGGGCGCGCTGGAGTTCGTCGCCGACTATTTCGCGCGCCACCCCGACGTCGATGTCGTCTACGGCCAGCGCATCCTGATCGACGAGCGATCGCGCGAGGTCGGCCGGTGGTTTCTCCCGCCGCACGACGACGCGATGCTGCGCCTGAATGACTTCGTGCCGCAGGAGGCGCTGTTCTGGCGGCGGCGGATCTGGGATCGGGTCGGCGGGATCAATCCCGAGTTCCAGTTCGCGCTCGACTGGGATCTTCTGCTGCGCTTCCAGGCGGCCGGAGCGCGGATCGTGCGGCTGCCCTATTTCCTCGCGTGCTTCCGGGTCCATCCGGACCAGAAGACTTCCGCCCGCATGGAGTCCGTCGGCCACGCCGAGATCGACCGCCTGCGGCTCCAGGCCCTCGGCCGCTCGCTCACCCACGAGGAGATCGAGAGCCACCCGCGCCTGCTTGCCTACCTCCGCCGCAGCGCCTGGCAGGCCGCGCTCTGGCGCCTCGGCCTCCGGGCGCGCTGAGCCCGCCGACGTCTGTCCGCCGCGGGAAAATGGCTTCACACCCCCGGCGGTCTCGGTCACTCCTTGAGACTGCGATGAGCTCCGCCGCGTCTTCCTCCCGCCCCGCCCCGTCCGACCCGGCCGCGCTCGAGCGCGCGCTCGCGGAGCAGACTCGGCTGATCCAGGAGATCCGCGGCGAGCTGATCCGTTCGCAGATCACGGTGCTCGAGCTGCAGGACACGGTCCTCCAGAAGGAGACCGACAAGGCCGATGCCGTCTCGATCCTCGGCCAGGCCGAGCACGCGCTCGAGGGGAAGATCAACTACATCGTCGAGCTGGACCGCGTCCTCAACGAGCGGCTCGCCGGCCTCCGGGCCGAGCTGGCCGCGGCGCAGACCGGCATCGCCGACCGCGACCGCATCATCCAGGACCTCGTGCAGAAGCTCGACACGGCGAACCGCGAGCTCGGCGCGGCGCACGCGATGGCCGGCAACTACCTCCGCGATCTCACCCACGCGCAGGAAGCGCTGCGCCAGGCGCGGGCCCCGGGCTCATGAGCGCCGTCGCCACGCCGGCCCCGCTCCACAGCCTGGAGACGATCCACCCGTTCCAGCCGACCCAGAATTATTTCCAGCTGATCGGCTGGGCGTTCCTCCCCGGCTCCGCCGCGCCGAACGAGGTACGGGTTTGCTTCGGTGAGCGCACCTTCACGCCGGTCGAGCGGATCACCCGCTCCGATGTCGCGGCCGCGTTCCCCGGCGAGGCCGCCGCCGCCGGGAGCGGCTTCAAGTTCATCTGCTACCTGCCGTTCGGCTTCTACGAGGGCTGGCTCGAGGTCTCGGCCGACGGCGCGGACTGGCATCGCGTCCGACCGCTCGCCGTGCCGGTGAGCTCGCACCCGATCCTCGGCGCCATCGAGAAGCCGCCCGCGGAGCAGGTCATCACCCGGCCCGCCCGCATCGAGGGCTGGTGCTTCCATCCCGAGTTCGACGTCCGCGAGATCGTCCTCCAGTTCGGCAACGTCGAGGTGCCCTGCGAGTACGGCGTCGCGCGCCCCGATGTCGCCGCGCGGTTCCCCGACCATCCCGCCGCCGCCCGCTCCGGCTTCATCACGTCCGAGAACCTGCCGCGCGGGTCCGGCCCGGTGAAGATCCGCGCCACCACGGCCTGCGGGCGCATCTATTTCGTCACGTCGTCCCATCGCGTCGCGATCGAGCAGGGCTGGATCCCCAAGCCGCCGCCGCCGTCGCCCATCCGCGACCTCTCCACGCTCGCTTGGGCGCAGCCGACGCTCAGCGACGCCGAGGTCGCGCGGCTCGCCGGCGCCGGCCGCCGGCCGGTCGGCGACCGCAACATCCTGTTCGCCCTCTACGGCGATTTCTCCGCCAACAGCGCCCTCCACGTCGCCAGCCTCGCCAACGAGCTGATCGCCGCCGGCTACGACTGCGTCGTCGCCGTGCCGTCCCACAAGGAGACCCTCGGCGCCCTGCCCCGCGCCCGGTTCATGGCGCTCCATTTTGACGAACTCCCGCACCTGCCGGCCTACTTCAAGGACGGACGCGGGCCCTGCCTCGTCCATGCCTGGACCTCGCGCGAGAACGTCCGGAAGTTCTGCGGCCGGGTCGTCGACACCTACGGCAGCGACGTGTTCGTGCACCTCGAGGACAACGAGCAGGAGATCCTCGAGACGCGTGTCGGCCGGCCGTTCGCCGAGCTCGCGGCCCTGCCGGACGCCGAGCTCGACGCGCTCGTGCCCGAGGTCCTGTCCCATCCCCGCCGCGCGGCGGAGTTCCTGCGCGCGGCGCGCGGCATCACCGTGATCGTCGAGCGCCTCCGCGAGCACCTGCCAGCCGGGGTCCCCAGCACCGTGATCTGGCCGGCCGCCGACGAGCGTTACTTCACGCCACGGGCCCGCGACGACCGCCTCCGCGCCGCGCTGGGCTTCGGCCCGCGCGACATCGTGCTTTTCTACCACGGCAACGTGCACACCTCGAATGCGGCCGAGGTCCGCAGCCTCTACGAGGCGGTGGTGCTCCTCAACGCGCGCGGGCTGCCCACGCAGCTCATCCGGACCGGGCGCGACTTCCCGGATTTCCTGCCGGAGGGCGACGACTGGATCCGTCCCTACCTCGTGCACCTGGGTCACGTCGGCCGCGCCAAGCACCTGCCGGCATTGATGGCGCTGGCGGACTACTTCGTGCAGCCGGGGCTCGCCGACGCCTTCAACAACTACCGCTTCCCGTCGAAGCTGCCGGAGTTCTTCGCGATCGGCCGCCCGGTGATCCTGCCGCGCACCAACCTCGGCAGCCTGGTGCGCGACGGCGAGCACGCCTGCGTCCTGCCGCAGGCGGACGCGGCCGCGATCGCCGACGCCATCGCCGCGCTCCATGCCGACCCGGAGCGGGTCGCGCGGCTCTCGCGCGGCGCACTGGCCTTCGCCGCCGAGCACTTCTCGTGGCCGCGCAGCGCGCGCGAGCTAGCGGCGTTCTACCGCTCCTTGACCCCGCTGGCGGCGGTCGCATCGTCGTGAGCCTCGCCCGATGGACGCCGCGCCCCTGACCCAACGCATCCTGCTGACCGGCGGCCGCAGCCGGCTCGCCGGCGTCACGTACCAGCACCTCACCAGCCGCGGCGCCCAGGTCATCAGCCTCTCGCGCTCGGAGGGCGAGCACCACCTCGGACTGGAGAATCTGTTCGTCAACAACCTCGCCGACGAGGCGGACACGATCCTGCACCTCGCGTGGAGCACCGTGCCGCTGAGCTCGGAGCGCCATGTCGGGCTCGAGTGGGAGCAGGATCTCCCGCTGCTGAGCAAGGTGCTGAAGACGGTGAGCTCGTCGCCGAACCGGGACCGCCTGCATTTCGTGTTCTTCTCCTCGGGCGGCACCGTCTACGGCAACGCCCGCGGCGGTCGCCCCAGCCGCGAGGACGACCCGTGCGCGCCCATCGGGTGGTACGGCCACGCCAAGCTCGCCGCCGAGCGCCTCGTCGAGGAGTACGGCCAGCGGCATGGGCTCACGTACACGATCCTCCGGATTTCCAACCCGTACGGCTTCGCGGTGCCCACGCACAAGCCGCAGGGCATCGTCCCCTTCCTCCTCAACAGCGCCCGCACCGGCGCGCCGTTCTCGGTCTGGGGCGACGGCACCGCGCGCAAGGACTTCCTGTACCATTCCGATTTCACCGGCGCCCTCGAGCAGGTGGTCCGCGTCCGGCCGCGCGGCGTCTTCAATGTCAGTTGCGGCGAGTCGCACACGGTCAACGAGGTGATCGGCCTGGTCGAGGCCACCGTCGGCCGGAAGATCCGCATCCAGCACGTCCCGGCCAACGCGTGGGACGTCCACGACAGTCTCCTCGACAACGCCAAGCTCCGCGCCGCGGTCGACTGGCGCCCCACCGTCAGTCTCGCCGAGGGCATCCGGCGCGCCGCGGAGGCGCGCTGAGCCGCATCGCCCCGCCTCCCCGCCCTTGAACCCGCCCTCCCCGTCGCCGTCCCTCGGCCGTTTCTGCGTCGCGGTCTTCCTCGCCGCGCTCGCGCTGCACCTCGGCCTCGGCGCCGTCGGGCTCCATCACTCGCTGCTCGGCGACCACGGGTTCCGCCCGGTCCAGACCGCCATCACGTCGCTCTTTTACCTCCGCGACGGCCTGTCGCTCGACTACCGCACCCCGGTGCTCGGGCCGCCGTACGAGATCCCGCTCGAGTTCCCGCTGTACCAGGCCGCGGTCGCCGCGCTCGTCCGTGGCACCGGCCTCGACCTCGACTTCGCCGGCCGGCTCGTGAGCTGGGCGTTCTTCCTCGCCGGCCTGCCCGCCGGCTATCTCCTCCTCGGACGGATGCGGGTGCCGTCCGCCCACCGCCTCCTCGTGCTCGCGGTGTGGCTCCTGAGCCCGCTGTACATCTTCTTCTCGCGGCACTTCCTCATCGAGTCGACGGCCCTCACGTTCAGTCTCTGGTACCTGCTGGCGTTCGACCACTTTCTTGAGCGGCCCCGGCCAATATCAGGGCTGGCCGCAGCGGTCTGCGGCGCGCTGGCCGGCCTCGTGAAAGTCACTTCCTTCGTGGTCTTCCTGGTTGCCGCTTTGCTCCTGATGCTCCGGGCCTGGCGCGCCCCGGGCCGTCCGGCGGCCTGGACGCTGTGGTGGCGGGCCGGTCTGGCCACGCTGGTGCCGGTGATCGCGACCACCGTGTGGACGCTCCACGCGGCCGCGGTGCGGCACCACAATCCCGAGGCGAGCTTCATGAGCTCGGTCTTCGGGTACTGGACGTTTGGCGATCTCGCGCTGCGCCTGTCGCCGGCCTTCTGGGTGCGGACGTTCGACGTCTGGTCGGGCCCGATCCTTAGCGAAGCCGGCATCGCGCTCGTGGCGCTTTACTACTGCTGGCTGCGCGGGCGCTACCGGTGGCTCGTCACGGGCTGCCTCGCCGCGTTCCTCTCCGGGCAGCTCATCTTCTCCAACCTCTACTTCGTCCACGACTACTACTTCTACCCGAGCGGCCTGTTCCTGGCCGCCGCGCTCGGCCTCTTCCTCGTCGAGCTGCTGGAGCAACCCGGCCTGGCCGCGGGCGCCAAGGCGCTCTTCGTGCTCGTGGTGCTCGGGCTCCAGGTGAATGCCTACGCCCGCACCTTCCGCCATGAGCAGCGGACCAACACGCCGCCGCCGCCGGTGTGCGGCGTGCTCCAGGCCGTCACGCGGCCGGACGACCTGGTTGTCGTAGTGGGCTACGACTGGGACCCGTTCGTGCCGTACTACGCGAAGCGCCCGTCGTTGATGATCCTGAAGGGCCGCGAGAACGACCCCGCGTCCGTCCGCCGGAGCATCGCCCGGCTCGACCGCGCCAACGTCGGTGCCGTCGTCATCGCCGGCGCCCTCTGGCTCGACGGCGGCTTCGTCAGCCAGGCCATGCCGTCCCTCGACCTCGGGCCGCGCCCCCTCCTCTCCAACCGCTTCGACGTCGGTGTGTGGGTCCCGCAGGAGCGTCAGGCGGCGGTGCGCGACGCCTACGATCCCGACCAGCACCCACCCTTCACTCTGTCCATCGAGGTGTACCCCGACCAGGGCCCGCACACGATCCTGGCGCGCGCCATCGCGCGGCACCGGGCGTTCGAGCGCTTCTCGCCCCGCCCGGTCCGCGCGACCGCCGACCAGGATTTCACCACCTCGCTGGTGGACAACCGCGAGGTGCTTAACACCCCGGCGACGACCGAGTTTGCGATGGTGCCCCCGGCCGGCGCCAAGCGCGTCACCGCCGTCTTCGGCATTGTCGAGGGCGCCTATGCCGACCCCGCGCACGCCACCGACGGCGTCGAGTTCGTGGTGGTCGAGCGCCGGCCCGACGGGACCCAGCGCGAACTCTTCCGGCGGCTGCTCAATCCGCGCTGGACCCTGGGCGACCGCGGGCCGCGTCCGCTCGACCTCACCCTGCCCGCGGATGTCACTGGCGAGCTCATCTTCCGCACGCTGCCGGGGCCCGCGGGCAATGCCAGCTACGACTGGGCGTACTGGGGCGACGTGACGATCCGGTGAGGGCGCGGGGCTCCACCGGGCGCGCCGCGCCGGCAAACGCGGACTTGTGGGCCGGTGAGGGGATGGTAACGCTCGGGTAAATTGTCATTCGCGTGATCATGCCCCGGCGCTCCCCCGAACATCTTGCGTGCCTCGGCCTGTTTGTCGCCTGCCTCGTCCTCAACCTGGCGATGTCGGCCATCGGGCTGCGGCATTCGCTCCTGGAGATCCATCGGTTCCGCCAGGTGCAGACCGCCCTGACGGCGCGCTGCCTGCAGGAGGATGGGTTCAGCCTCGCGTATCCGACGCCGCTCTTCGGTCCGCCCTGGTCGGCCCCGATGGAGTTTCCCACCTACCAGCTGTGCGTGGCCGCGGCGGCCAAGGTGACCGGCCTGCCGCTGGAGGTGACCGGCCGGGTCGTCGCGCTCGGGTTCCTGTACCTCGCGCTGCCCGCGGTCATCGGCCTGGCCGGATTGCTGGGGCTGCCTCCCGGGCGCCGCTGGCTGGCCGGCGGCCTGGTCCTGCTTTCACCGGTCTACCTGTATTACTCGCGGGCCTTCATGATCGAGTCCACCGCGCTCTGCGCCGCGCTGTGGTTCCTCTACGCCTACGTGCGCGGCCTCGCGCCGGGCGCCTGGCGCTGGCTCGCGTTCGCGACCGTCTGCTGCGTCGTCGCCGCCCTCACCAAGGTCACGACCCTCATCGTGTTTCTCGCCCTCGGCGCGATCTACACGGTCGCGCGGCTGGTCGAGGAGTTCCGCACGGACCGCCGCTGGGCCGGGGTCCTGGCCACCGGCCTCCGCGGCCTCGCAGCCACGGTCCCCGGCGTGGCCATCGGCTACGCCTGGGTCCGCTTCTCGGACGGCGTCAAGGCCTCGAACCCGCTCTCGGCATTCCTCGCCTCGGGCCCCATGCAGTCGTTCAACTTCGGCCATCTCGGCCTGCGCTTCACCGGCGAGTTCTGGAGCCGGCTGCTGGACCACACCACCCAGTCCGTCACGCCCCTGCTCAGCCTCCACCTGGTCCTGATCTTCGGCCTCCTGCTCGGCGGCGCGCGGCGGCGGGCCCTCCTGCTGCTGGCCGGGTTCCTCGCGGGCCCGCTGATCTTTGCGAACCTCTATCACGTCCACGACTACTACTTCTACGCGTCCGGCATCTTCCTCCTCGGCGCGGTCGCCGTCGCGTGGAGCCAGCTGCTGGATGTGACCGGCATCAATGCCGCGGCCAAGTGGTCCGTCATCGGCCTGTCCCTCGCCGCGCAGTTCGGGTCGTACGCCTACGCCTACCTGCCCTCGCAGCTGCACTCGCTGCGCTCGCGGCCCCCGGAGCTCGCCGTCGCCCTTGCCGCGGCCACCGCGCCCGAGGACGTCATCCTCGTGTTCGGCGAGGACTGGACCTCCGACATCGCCTACTACGCCCACCGGCGCACCGTGATGGTCACCGACGTCCTGACCACCAACAGCACCGCGATCGACAACGTCCTGCGGCGCATGCCGCCCAACCAGGTCACGGCCGTGGTCGTGACCGGCAACATGCGCGGCTACCCTGCTTACTTCAAACCGCTCATTGCGCGCCTGCAGCTGCAGGAGACCGCGGCGCTGATCAGCCCGGACACCATCGTCTTCCTTGCGGAGCGTCGCATCGCGGCGCTCCGGTCGCGGCTCGAGACGCTGCCGCTCGAGGCCTTCCATTTCGCGCTCAGCGAGGAGGCGGTCGCCGGCATCCCGCGAACCCGCTACACGGTCAGCCAGCTGCCCGACCCGGGCACAACCGCGATGATGACGCCCCGGCCGGTGACGATCCTTCATCCGTTCGAGCCCAATGCCTATCCTCTGAACGGCCGCCAGGTGTTCTCGGCGCACGTCCCGACCGACCTGCTGTTCGAGGTGCCGGACGGCGCCACCACCCTCGACGCCGAGTTCGGCATCTTTCCCGCGGCCTACACCGGGACCAACGCGACCGAGGGCGTCGAGTTCCGAGTGGAGCTGTATTCGCCCGACGGTTCGCGGCGGACGATTTACAGCACGTACCTGAGCCCGAGCCGGGTCCCGGGTGACCGCGGCGAGAAGACCCTGCACGTCACGCTGCCGGAGAAGGCCGCCGGGCACCTTTCGCTCCGCACGCTGCCGGGGCCGACCAACAGCATTGCCTGCGGCTGGGCGTACTGGGGCAGGATCGAGCTCAAATGACGGCCCCGTCGCACCTCGAGCGCCGGCTCTGCCTCGCCGCCTTCGCGGTGTGCGCCGCGCTCAACGTGTGGTTCTCCAGTCACGGGTGGCGGAACAACATCCTCGAGGGCCACGAATTCCGGCAGGCACAGACCGCAATGACGGTCGAGTACCTGCTGCGCGACGGCTGGTCGCTCGCCTACCCGCTGCCGCTGTTCGGCCCGCCGTGGTCGGCGCCGATGGAGTTCCCGGTGTTCCAAACCGTCGCCGCGGGATTCGCCCGGGTCTCCGGCCTTCCGGTCGACCCGGCGTGCCGCCTGACGTCGCTCGCGTTTTTCTACCTGGCCCTGCCCGCGCTGTTCATGCTGCTGCGCGACCTGCCCCAGCCGCCGCATCGGCGCTGGCTGTGGCTGGCCGCAATCCTGGTCTCGCCGCTGTACCTGTTCTACTCCCGCGCCGTGATGATCGAGTCCACCGCGCTGTGCCTCGGCGCGTGGTTCCTCCTCGCCTACGTGCGCGCCGTTGACCGCGGGCACCGCGGCTGGCTCGCGGCCGCCCTCCTGCTGGGCACGGGCGCCGGGCTCGCGAAGGTCACGACCTACGCGGTGTTCCTGGTGGTCGCCGCGGCGTACACGCTCTGGCGCATGGCGGCCGCCGGGCCGACGACCGCGACGCGCTGGGCGGCAGCGCGCGCGCTCCTGGTGCGCGGGCTGGTTGCGACGGTTCCCTCGGTGCTCGTCGGCACGGCGTGGGTCCGCTACAGCGACGCGGTCAAGGCCTCCAATCCGCTCGCGGCCTTCCTCGTTTCCGGAGAGCTGCACGAGTTCACGTTCGGCACGCTCGCGCAGCGCCTGTCGCCCGCGTACTGGTGGCGCATCATGGGCATCGCCGGCGAATCGGTGCTGCCGCCCGTTCTGGTCGCCGCCGCCGCCGCGTCGGCGGTCTTCGCCGGCCGCAGCGCCGGGCGCGTGGCCCTCCTGCTGGCGGTCGGCTTCGTGGCCGGCCCGCTCCTGTTCGCGAATCTCTACTTCGTCCACGACTACTACTTCTACGCCACCGGCCTTTTCCTGCTGGGGCTGCTGGCACTTGGCTGGTCCCGCCTGCTGGACCAGCGGGCGATCCCGGCGGCGCTCACGTGGCTTGTGATTGCCGCCTGCCTCGGCTGGGAGGTCCGCGCCTTCACCCACAGCTACAATCTCATCCAAGCCCCGGCCCGGCCGCCGCCGCCCGAGCTGGCGCGCGTGCTCGCCGCCACGACCGCGCCTGACGATGTCATCCTGATCTACGGCCTCGAGTGGAACCCGGTCGTGCCCTATTTCGCCGACCGGCGCGTGATCATGGTCGCAAATCGCTACACGCAGGATCACCAGCGCCGCAACGCCGTCGTCGGCCGGCTGGCCCGGGGCCGGATCACCGCGCTGGTCGCTTACGGCGACGCGCGCCAGTACGGGGAGTTCCTGCGAATGCTGGCATCCTCCCTGGAACTGGGCGAGGGCCCGGTCCTGACGTCGGACCGCGCCGAGATCTACCTCGCCCCGCGGCTCGCCGGCGAGGCCTCGCGCGCCTTGGCCGCCGTCAACGCCCACGAGTTCACGCTGGCGGCGTCCCACTCCGACCTGCCGGGCGTGCGCCTCCAGCGGCTGTTGGTCGGCCAGCTGCCCGATCGGTCGCTGTTCGACATGATGCAGCCGGCGCCGACCGAGGTGGTGGTGCCGTTCGGGGTGGCCGTCAGCATGATGGAGGGCCGCCGGGTCTTCAACGCCCACTCGCCGACCGACGTGATCTTCGACCTCCCGCCCGGCGCGCGCCAGCTGGACGCCGACTTTGGCGTGCTGCCCGACGCCTACCAGAAGCATCCCGGCCCGGCGGGGATCAGGTTCCAGGTCGAGCTGATGAGCCCGACCGGCGGCCGCACGATCCTCTTCGAGAAATTCCTGAATCCCCGCGACGAACCCGTCGACCGGGGCTTCCAGCACCTGGCGGTGGCGATCCCCCGCGGCGCCGCCGGCCGCCTGATCCTCCGGACGATGCCCGGCCGCCAGGGCAACATCAGCTTCACCTGGGGATTCTGGAGCGAAGTCCGCCTGCGGTAAGGCCGCGACAAAACCGGCTTTACCCGGTCCGGGCGAACCGTTCTCCTACCCGTTTCACCTTCGCGAGATGTCCGAGCCCGACGCCTTCCATTCATTCATTGACCAGCCTGCCAGCTGGCAGGTTTCGAGCCCGACCATCGACATCCGCGGCTGGGTCTACGCCAAGAACGGCGAGGAACTGACGGACATTCGGGCCCGGCTCGACGGCGTGATCACCTATGGGATCATGGGCCTCGACCGCCCGGACCTGGAGGAGTTCTTCAAGGGCGGCCTGGTGGCCCGGCGGTCGGGTTTCCGGGTGACGGTGCGGCCGTGGCTGGGCGCCCGGACGCTCACCCTCGAGGCCCTGCGTCCCGGCAACGTCTGGGCCGAGTTCCTCCGCACCGAGATCACGACCAGCGGGACCGAACTGCCGGCGCGGCGGCCCCGCCCGGTGCTGCGCACGGAGCTGGTGGCCGAGAGTCTCTACTACCTCTACCGCCATTTCCACTTCGAGCCGCACGCCGTGATGATGCGGGAGGCGCGCCGCGTCCTCGGCGAGATCACGGTGCAGACCACCGAGATGAAGCCCGAGAACGACCTCGTCGGGTTCCTCGACCTGCCGCAGGACTGGGTCAACGCCCACTACGAGAAATTCCGGGTGAGCGGCTGGGCCTTCTCGATGAGCCGGACGGTCGCCCGGCTCGTCGCCACCGTCGGCGCGGTGAACGAGAACCGCCTTATCTGGGGCAAGGAGCGCGAGGACGTGCTCCGGCACAACCCGGACTTTCCCCAGGCCCTCCGCTCGGCCTTCTACGGCCTGGTCGACGTGCGGCCGGCCAACTTCAGCCCGGCCTGCCTCAAGATCTTCGTCGAGTACCCGGACGGCCCGCGCCAGCTCCTCCGGTCGAAGCGGCTCTTCCTGAACAAAATCGACGAGAACTCCGGCCCGATCGCGATCTTCGCGGAAACCAAGTTCGCGCGCTGCGTCTGGGGCTTCCTGCGCGGCATCGCCGCCGGCGGCATCGAGGTCGAGAGCTGGCCGGGCTTCTGGCGCGAGGTGCGCCTGACCCGCCGGAAGCTGGCCGAGAAGATGATCCGCGGCACCAAGCCCGCCGCGCCGCCGACGCCGTGGCA
The DNA here is from genome assembly GCA_964471615.1 of uncultured Opitutaceae bacterium. Classification (GTDB taxonomy): domain Bacteria; phylum Verrucomicrobiota; class Verrucomicrobiia; order Opitutales; family Opitutaceae; genus Opi-474. The sequence goes on along the minus strand of CAYYGV010000060.1, from coordinate 476 downwards.
GGAGCAGGACCCGTACACGCTCTGGACGAACCACAACCGGCTCACGCCGCGCCTCTCCGCCTACCTGGCCAAGCAGGCCGCGGCACTGGCCAAGACGGGGCCGAAGATCAGCATCGTCGTCCCCGCGTACAACACGCCGGCGTCGTTCCTGACCGAGCTGATCGACTCCGTCCGCGGCCAGCTCTACCCGAACTGGGAGCTCTGCATCGCCGACGACGCCTCGCCGCAGGCCCATGTGCGCAAGCAGCTCGCCGAGGCGGCCCGCCAGGACCCGCGCATCAAGTACGTCGTGCGCCCGGCCAACGGCCACATCTCCGCCGCCACCAACTCCGCCCTCGAGCTCGCCACCGGCGAGTTCATCGCGTTCGTCGACCATGACGACGTGCTGCCCGCCGCCGCGCTGTTCCACGTCGCCGAGGCGATCGCCGCCCGGCCCGACGCCGAGATGCTCTACACCGACGAGGACAAGATCGACG
>CAYYGV010000059.1:0-22133 GCA_964471615.1 uncultured Opitutaceae bacterium | reverse complement strand
GGCTGAACCCTCATGTCCCACGAACCCCCGACACCTCGGGTCCCGCCGCATGAAACCACCGGAATGCTGGAACGCGCCTTCGCGGAGCAACAGGCTCCGCTGGTCCGCTATGTCGCCCGCCTGCTGGATGACCCCGACCGGGCGCGGGACGTGGTGCAGGACGCGTTCGTCAAGCTCATGGGTCAGCCCGCGGGCGCGGTGGACGGCCACGTCGTCGAGTGGCTCTTCACGGTCTGCCGTCATGGCGCGCTCGACGTGCTCCGAAAGGAGCACCGCATGAGACGCTTTGAGGACGGCGAGCTGGAGCGGGCGCCGGCGGCGGAGGCTCGGCCCGGGCGCGGCCTGGAGGCGGCGGAGACGCAGGCCTCGGTGCTGCGGCTGATCGACCGGCTGCCGCCGAACCAGCAGGAGGTCGTGCGCCTGAAGTTCCAGAACGGTTTCAGCTACAAGGAAATTTCCCGGATCACGTCGCTGTCGGTGACCAACGTCGGCTTCCTGATCCACACCGCGGTGACGCGACTGCGCCGCGACTTCGCCGCCGAGCGGCCGTAACCCAAGCAACGCACCGATGACCATGACCAAGATTTCACCTGATGACCCGAGACTGACGGCCTTCGCCCTGGGCGAACTGGAGCCGGACGAGCGCGCCGCCGTGGAGGCGGCGGTGCAGTCGGACCCCGCCCTGCAGGCGGTGGTGGAGGACATCCGCACGACGGCGTCCCGGCTGGAGTTCGCACTCGCGAGCGAGGCGATGGAGCCGGCGGAGCGGAGCCCGGCCCCGGCCGCAATCGTGGCCGGCAACGACCCGGCCAAGCTGGATGGCGGGCCGGCGACGAACCGGGAGTTCACGGCCAAGATCACCCGCTTCCCACAGTTCTACTATGTGATCGGCGGCCTCGCGGCCGCGTGCTTCGCCGTGTACGTGGCGCTCAATCCCGTGACGCCGCGGCCGCAGGCGAAGACGACCGTGACCGAACTGAAGCTGGCGCCCGCGTCGATCGGAGCGAGCCTGCCGCCGGAAACGACCTTGGAGGCAGACGCCGTGAAGAACGAACCGGCCAGACAGCTGGCCGCGGCTGCGGACCAAGCCCAGTTCAGCCCGCCGCCGGCGGCCTTGGCGCCGCCGCAGGGACTCGTGGCGGCGGAGCGCCAGGAACTCGAGGCAATGCGGAAGTCCCTGGCGAAGGAGGAGCGGGAGCGGAATCAGTGGGTTATCCACCAAGGCAAGGTCGGTGCCTTGACGCAAAGCGAGGCTGGAGGCGGCAAGGAATCGGCCCGGAAGCGGACCGCGGGGGCGCGCGACCTCGCCGTCTTCGGTGTCACGGTCTCGGTGCCGGAGGTTCCCCAGCAGTCACAACCGAACACCGAGGCCTACGCCTATCGCGCGGACAACGCCTTCCTCGGCGCGGCGGAGAATCCGCTGTCCACGTTCTCGATCGACGTCGACACGGCGAGCTACGCGAACGTGCGCCGGATGCTGGTGGCAGGACGGCGCCCGCCCGTGGATGCGGTGCGCATCGAGGAACTGTTGAACTACTTCCCGTACCGCTACGCGGCGCCGACCGGCGAAACGCCGTTTGCCGCGACGATGGAAGTGGCCGAGGCGCCGTGGGCGCCGGAGCACCGCCTTGTGCGCATCGGACTCAAGGGTCGCGAGGTTTCGGACGCGTCACGTCCGGCGGCTAACCTGGTGTTCCTGCTCGACGTGTCGGGTTCGATGAACATGCCGAACAAGCTCCCGCTAGTGAAAGAGTCGATGCGGCTGCTGGTCAGTCGGCTGCGCCCGGTGGACCGCGTGGCGATTGTCGTGTATGCCGGCGCCAGCGGGCTGGCGTTGCCGTCGACCCCGGTGTCGCGGGCGAACGAGATCCTGGCGGCGATCGACGAGTTGGCGGCCAGCGGCTCGACCAATGGCGCGATGGGCATCCAGCTCGCGTACGACGTGGCCAAGGCGAACTTCATCGCAGGCGGCGTGAACCGCGTGATCCTCTGCACGGACGGCGACTTCAACGTCGGCGTGACGAGCGAGGGCGACCTGGTGCGCCTGATCGAGGAGAAGGCGAAGTCCGGGGTGTTCCTGACCGCGCTCGGCTTCGGCATGGGCAACTACAAGGACGCGACGCTCCAGCAGCTCGCGGACAAGGGCAACGGGAACTACGGCTACGTCGACACGCGGCGCGAGGCGGAGAAGCTGCTGGTCGAGCAGGTCAACGGCACGCTCGTGACGGTGGCGAAGGACGTGAAGATCCAGGTGGAGTTCAACCCGGCGCAGGTCGCGCGCTACCGGCTCATCGGCTACGAGAAGCGGCAGCTGGCGAAGGAGGACTTCAACAACGATGCGGTGGATGCAGGCGAGATCGGGGCGGGTCACACGGTGACGGCGCTGTACGAAATCGTGCCGGTGGGAGCGGCCGACGCCGCGCGCGCGCCGGGAGCGGCGCCCGCGGTCGACGAGCTGAAGTACCGGAAACCGGCGGCGGCCCCGCGCACCGTAGTGTCGGATGAGATCCTGACCCTGAAGGTGCGCTACAAGGAGCCGGCCGGCGAAGTGAGCCGGAAGCTGGAGTTCCCGCTGGTGGACCGCGGCCTGCGGATGGAGGACGCCACGGCGGACTTCAAGTTCGCGGCGGCGGTCGCGGAGTTCGGGCTGCTGCTGCGCGATTCACCCCACAAGGGCGTCGCGAGCTTCCCGCAGGTCCTGTCCCTGGCCAATGCGGGCCGCGAGCAGGATCCCGGCGGCTACCGCAGCGAGTTCATCGACCTCGTCCGGAAGGCGGAAGCGGTGGTGCGCTGAGGCGGCGAAATACGAAGGGCAAAATTCGAAATTCGAGATCCGGAATCCGCCCGGGTTGGGCGGAGCTCCTCGCGCGGAAGCCGAATCCGGAATTCCGCGCTCCTTCGGCGCCTACCGCCGGCGGCGGCGAAGGGCGGGGACGATCAGCGTGCCGAGGCCGAGTGCGAGCAGCGCGTAGGTCGAGGGCTCGGGCACGGCGGTGAAGTTCAGGTAGAGCGTGTTGCCGCTCTGGGAGACGGTGAACACCGTCGGGCTCCACTGGCCGAGCTGGAAGTTGGTGGCGTCGATGGTGAAGGCGGTCGGCGAAAATCCGGTGACGGTGCCCGAGACCGTGGCGATCGGAATGTTGTACGTGTTCCCGAGCGTGAGATTGGCGAAGCCGAGGCTGTTGCTGTAGTCGTACGTGAAGAGCTTGAGGGTGAAGCCGCCCGCGGTCGCGGTGATGTTGAGGTTGCCGTTGATGGCGAGCAGGGAGAGGCCGTCGCCGATGCCGGGGTCCTTGAGCGCGTAATTGAACTGGCCGCCGTTGGCGAAGACCACGTCGGTGTTCAGGGTGAGGGTGCCCACGACGCCGCCGTCGTTGTTGTCGGTGCCGGACAGGCCGGGGGCGACTGCGTGGTTGGTGTCGAACGTCAGGGTGGACGTGCCCGTGGGGGCGAAGGTGCCCCAGCCGAGGAGGGCGCCGGCCGTGTAGGTGAGTGGATTGGTGAAAGTGACGCCGGAGTTGAGGGCGATGCCGCCGTTGGGGGCATTGAGCGTGACCGGGCCGGTGCCGGCGGCGGAGTTGTTGCCCATGGCGAGGACGGCATGGTCGAGCACGGTGGTGCCGCCGGAGTAGGTGTTGGTGCCGTTCAGGAGCGCGCCCTGCATGCCGGAGGCCGTCGGCGCCGTGAGGGTGAGCGAGCCGGATCCGGTGATGGTGCCGCCGTAGTCGGTGTCGCGCTGATCGCCGTAGGAGAGATCGTAGGTGAGGTTGGTGCCGCCCGGGATGGAGATGGTGCCGCTGTCGCCGCCGAGCCCGTAGATCAAGGGGGCGGTGGCGGCGCCGCCGAACGTGAGGGTGCCGGAGCTGGACAGGCCGAAATTGATCCAGGCGCTGCCGGCGCCGTAGTTGTTGAGCAGGGTGAGCGAGCCGTTGAAGAGCTGGAACGTGCCCAGGAAGCCGGAGTTGTTGCCGGCCAGGGTGACACCGAGCGGGCTCGAATTATAGAGATAGATGGTCGTTGTTTGGTCGCCGGAGATGTTGCCGGAGAGCGTGAACGACTGGGTGCCCGTGAAGTAGAGCTGCGGGCCGGAGCCGGTGCCCGGGGCGGAGTTGAAGAGGTTGATCGGGTTGGCGAGATTGATTCCGCCGGTCGTGGCCTTGAGGCCGGCGAGGCCGCCGGAGCCGCTGGAGAAGGTCAGCGTGCCCGTGCCGAGGGCGGCGCTGTTGCCGATTGCGAGCGTGGGGCCACCGAGGGTGGCGGCATTGACCGTGGTGCCGCCGGTGTAGGTGCTGGCGTTGGAGAGCACGACGGTGCCGCTCGAGTACGGCCCGGAGCCGACCGGGCTGCCGATCATGACGGAGGTCGGGTTGGCGCCATCGGCGATGGTGCCGTTGATCGTCAGGATGCCGGATTGGGCGGCCGTGAAGCGGAGGGTGTGGGCGGCGTTGTTGCCGTTGGTCACGTCCGTGCCGATGAGTGTGGAAGCGTCGATGGTGGCGGCGGTGGTGGTGCCGAGGAAGACGCCGTCGTTGAAGCCGGTCAGATCGATGTTGGAGAGCGTCGTGCCGCCGGTGTTGAAGCCGATGATGCCCCAGGTGCTGGCCTTGTTGAACTCGGCGAGGAACGATGATGGCGAGAAGCCGGCGTTCCCGGTATAGCCGATGTAGCTGGCGCCGACACTGGACGCACTGCCTCCGGCGATGAGGGAATTGGCCGGACGGGAGACGGAGAGGGCGCTGGCGCTGTCGAAGATCAGGAAGCCGTTCGAGACAGTGGTGGTGCCCGTGTAGGTATTGTAGCCCTGGAGAAAGACGGTGAGGGGAATCGCGCTGTTGTTGCTGTTGAGCGTGAGATTGTGCGTGCCCCCGAGGTTGGACATGACGTCAAGGATGCCGCCGCCGTTGCCGAACTTGTAGTCGGCCGTGCCGTTGGCCGCCGTGATGGTGCCGGTGATGATGGCGGTCGTGGCGCTGCCGAGGCGGAGGTTGGTGTAGCCGGTGAGGTTGATCGCGTCGTTGAACGTGGCGGTGGAGTTGCCCGGCAGGGTGTCGAAACCGATGGCGCCAGCTGCACCGGTCGGGATATGGCCGCTGAGGAACGAGACGAACTGACCGGCGGTGTTGTCCGCGAAGCCAACATAGCCGCCGCCGTTGATGGTGAGGGAACCCGTGGCCGGGATCGCGGCGTTGCTGCCGTAGATGACGTTGCCGCCCACCGTCGTGCCGCCGGAGTAGGTGTTATTGCCTGTGAAGATGAAGATGCCCGCGCCATTCAGCGTCAGCGTGAGGCCGCCGGTCATCTGCTGGATGCCACCGATCCCGAAGACGATTGGGTTGCGTTGGGCCGGTCCCGGGACGGGTACGCTGCCGGCTCCGTTGGGCGCGGGGAGCTGGCTCTGGAGGATCGACGCGGCAAAAATGGCGTTGGTGTCGAGGGTGATCTGGCCATTGAAGGTCAGTGGGGCGTCCCAGCTACGAAAGGTCACCTGGCCGGAGCTGGGATTCATGAACGTGAAGCTAAATTGGTTGGTCAGCGTCTGCGTGCCGTGCGCGATGAACGTCACCAAGCCGGCGTTGGGCACCAGGGTGTACACCGAGCTCGTGCCGAACGGCGACGAGTTCCAAAACGCCACGCCGACCGAGCCGGTGCCGTCGCCCAGATAGGTCGCGCCGACATAGGTGTTACCGGTCCCCGTGTTGTTGAAGATGAACGTGCCGTTTCCGGAGGCGTCGGACTGGATCAGGTTCAGGGTGGCGCCTCCCGTGATGTGGCCGGCGAACAGCATCGTGCCATCCTTGACGTCGAAGACGGTGGTTCCGGCGAAGTTGACCGTGATGTTGGGGCCGAAACGCAGGAAGTTGCTCTGGTTGTCGATAATGGCGATGCCGCTCCCAACCTGCAGGGTGGTCGGGGACGCGGCATCGAGCGTGAAATCGTTGCTGCCACCGATCATGATCGTATCGACGTCGAAATTCGACGGGAGCGTCGCCTTGTCGTGCAGCCCGCTGGCGAAATAGAGGACAGCAGAACCGTCATTGGGTGGGGCGGCGAAGCCGCTCCAATTGTTCGCATCGCTAATGGAACGGGTGGAACCCTGTCCGATCCAGATGAACTGGGCGCGGACGCTGGCAGCTGCCGCCAGCATAAGCAAAAACCAGACAATTAGTCGCAGTAAGTGCCGCATAAGGTAGCGTCATAAAAAACGCCGACCCGAGCAAGGGCAAATACCTCACCAACCAGTGAGAGGAGCGATCAGGACTGACGACGGCGGCGCAGGGACCAGCCCAAGGCGCCGAGACCCGTCGCCAAGAGCGCGCACGTGGAAGGCTCGGGCACCGGGGTGAACGTCAGCTGCAGCATCGAGCCGCTCTGGCTGAACGCAAACGTGCCGGGTCCGACATCCGCGGTGAAGGCGGAGGAATCGATCGTGAATGCCGCCGGGTTGAACGAGCCGCCGCCAAAGACGAGCGAACTGGCGCTGAACAGCGTCCAGGTGTAGGGCTGGTTCAGGAAGCCGACCGCGGTACCGGGGTTGCCGGAGGCCCCGAGCGAAATCAGCTTGAGGGTGAAGGGCGTGCCGGGCGCGACTGAGGCATCGACGGTTAGCTGGCTGGTGGTCGTGACGATATCGTAGCCGTCGCCGCCGCCTTGGTCAGGATTGCGGAGGTTCCACTCCAGCACGCCGCCGGCCATCAGGGTCACGGTGCTGAAATGGAGCGCGCCGACATCGGACGGCCCGGCCACGCCGGGCGAGAGGATGCCGGTGGAGGAGACGGTGACCGAGCTGAGAGAACCGCCCACGCCAGACAGGCGGCCGCTGTTGTCGACCACGAGGGGGTTGCTCAGAGAGGAATTGAAATGGTCGAACGCCAGCATGCCGCCATGCACCCAGATCGTGGGGGCGTTGGAGCTGAGCCAGGCACTTTGGAACACCAGTTTGCCGGAGTTGACCTGCACGATAACCTCCGGCGAGCCAGGCAGCGTAGCCTCGACGGTGCCATGGTTCGGGTAGATGCCGGTATCCGTGAAATTCAGGGTGCCGGATCCGGTCTTCACGAAGCGGAAATTGTCGGGGACCGCCTCGGAGTAGAAGCCGCCCTGGAAATTGCTGTCAAACGACTGGTTGACCGTAAGGACCGTGTTGGACTGGGTCACGTAGAGCGAGGGATAGTCCTCGTCGGTCGTGACCTCGAGGCCATACACCACTGGCGCGGTGCTGTCGAAGTATACCTCGCCGCTGGAATTGCCAAACGCGAGCCGGCCAGTGCCGAGGGAGTGGTTGGTCTCCACGTACAGCGAGGCGTAGCCCTCGACGTAGACCCCGCCGCTGAAGTCGTTGGCGTCATTCGACAGGATGGTGGAGGAATTGTAGTACGGGTCATTCAGGTACAGACCGCCGGTGCCGCTGATCTTGCCGGTGAAAATCACCGAATCGCTGGTCGAGCCGATGCCCAGCGTCGTGTTAAGCTGGACCGGGTTCGCGATGATGATGTCGCCGCTCGTCGAGAGCAGTGGGAAAAGCTTGTTGCCGGTCTCGGTCCAGGCGGTCGGCAGCGTCATGCCCTGCACCACCAGCGTGCCGGTGCCGAGCGCCGAGGTGGGATCAATGCCCTGTTCGCCGTTCTGCTGGCCGACGAACAACTCGCCGGCATAGAGCGTGACGTTGCCGGTGAGGGTGCTGTTGTCGCCGCGCAGATAGACGGTGGAGTAGATCTCCTTGAAGTAGTCGCCGAAGGTCGCGGGGGAATTGGGGTCGCCGATGATGACGCCCTGCGATCCGGAGAGGGTCGAGTCGACCTCGAGCAGGCCGCCCTTGTAGCCGGCAAAGCGGTAGGGATCCGTGCCGCCGTTGGTCGTCGTGATCGTGCCGTTGAGGATCAGGCCGGGCTGGATGCCGTAGTCGGTGTAGCCGGTCGTGGCGGTGCCGAGGTACAGGCTGCCGGTGAAGCCGGAGAGATTGATGGGCCGGCTCAGGTAGCGTCCGCCGGAGGGCGTGCCGTCGAAGCCGATCATGCCGGTCGAAGCCGTCGTGATCGTGTTGAGGAAGGTGGCGATATCGGAGTCGTCCGGCGTGTTGTCGCCGGAGTTGGCGCTTTCGGTGCCGACGTAGCCGCCGGCGTTGATCGTCACGGTATGGGTGCCGGTGGGCTGGGACGTGTCGCCGAAAACGACGCCGGAATTGGTCACGGTCGTGGTTCCGGTGTAGGTGTTGGCGCCGCCGAGGCGGACCGTGAGGGGGTAGCCGGTGGGGGAATCGACCACGACATTGCGGGCGCCGGTGAGCGCGGAGGTGATCTCGAGCCAGCCGCCGCCGCCGCCGAAGCGGTAGTCGGTGCCCTGCGGGGTGATGGTGCCGGCGAGCGTGGCCTTCGTCGCCGAGCCGATCCGGGCGGTGGAGCCAAAGCCGGTCAGGTCGATCGTATTGGTCCACGTGGTCGGGTAGGACGAATTCGGGTCGGTATCGAAGCCGATGGTACCCAGGGTTGCAGCCTTGTTGAAGCGATCGATGAACGTCGTCTGGAGATTGTACATCTCCGTGTTGTCGTCGCCAAAGCCGAGGTAGCCGCTGGCGCCAACCGTAAGTGCATTGGACGCCGGATTGGCGGGTAGCGTGCTCTGGGTGGTGAAGATCAGGATGCCATTGTTGACCACCGTGCCACCGGTGTGGCCCGATGGTGCGTCGATCACGGTCCAGCCGGGGCCCGTGAAGGTGAGCTTCAGCCCGGCGGTCGACTCGATGATCGGGATCTCAATCCATGTGGGGCGGCCATGCGAGTTGACCGTCGTGTCGGCGTTCAGCGTGAGATTGTTGCTGCCGCCGCTGGAGAAGTAGAGATCAACCTTGTTGAAGAAGCTGAGCAGGCCGTTGCTGACGATGTTGTTCTCGATTTCAACGTAGTCGGCGCTCGTATCGTACGGGTCATGCAGCGTCATCAGCGTGCCGCCGTTGAACGTCACGGTGCCCGTGCCGAAGACCGTCGACGTCCCGTCGTAGAGCGCGTGGATGGCAACCGTGCCGGCGTTGAGGTTGATTCCGCCGGTCCAGATGCTGTAGGGGTTCTGCAGGTCCAGCGTGCCGGCACCGGTCTTGGTGATCGTGAACGGACCGACGTTTTCCTTGATCTCGTCGGTGATCGCAAACGTGCCTCCCTGGATGTTCCAGGGCTGGTTCGCCTCGAGCATAATCCGCCCATGGAGCGTGGAGGTCACCGCCCCGCTGGGGGCGTAGACAATGCCGCCGTCGCCAAGATGGGTGGTGTCGTAGTCACCGACCAAGTCATACGACCGCGTGTTGCCGGAAACGGTGATCTTGTTCGCGTAGAGATCGTAGTAATGCACCACGGTGTTCCGCGCGTCGCCGAACACCAACTGGGTGTTGACGACGTCGTTCAGCGGAAGCGTGCCGTTCTGCCAGTTGTAGGAGTAGGACGTATCCGAGTACTGGCCGAATCCGATCCAGGTATAGATGACGGTTTGGGCCCGGCCCACCAACGCCATGACGCATCCTACGACCACCAGCGCGAACAGCGTGCGCGTTTTCACGGCTGCCACCCTGCCTGCTCTGGAAAGGAGCCTCAAGCAAAACATTTGCTTGAAGACCCAGGCGTACTACCTACGTGCGATTACGCTTCTTACGCCAGAGGAAGGTGCCGGTGCCCAGGCCGAGCAGCATCAGCAGGTAGGTGGACGGCTCCGGGACGGGGCTGAAATTGAGGTAAACGTCGTTGCCGACCGTGGTCACGTAGAACCCGCCCGCGCCGATGCTGTTGGTGAAATTGGTCGTCTGGATCTGGATGGCGGCGACGTTGAAACCGGTGATCCCGTCGGTGTGGGCGATCAGCCAGGCGTAGCCGATGCTGGAATTGAAATCCCCGACATTGCCGGGGTTGCCACTGCCATCGAGGGAGATGAGGCGGAGGGTGAACGGGGAGCCGAGGGTGGCGCTGAAGGTGAGCCCTCCGGTGACATCAATCGAATCGTAGCCGGTGCCGCGCGCGCCGCCGGCGGTCTGGACCTCGACGTCGTAGATGCCGCCGACGCCCCAGGTCGTGCCGCTGGAGAACGTGAGGAGGCCAACCGAGTTGCCGGGGGCGAGATCGACGCCGCCGGTGACGGCAATCGGGCTGCCCCAGGTGCCGTTGCCGCCGAGGGTGGCGCTGCCCGAGAAGGAAACCGGATTGCTGATGACGACTCCGCTGGCGATGCTGAGGCGGCCGCCGCTGAAGGAGATGTTGCCCGTGCCCAGCGCGTTGTTACTAGCCGCCACCAGCGTGCCGCCGTACAGCACGGTGCCACCCGTGTACGTGTTGGTGCCGCCGAGGACATTGTATCCGGCGTAATTGGAGACGGTGACGTTGCCCGTGATCTGCACATTGGTGCCTGAGGAAGTGCCGTCCTTTGTGAGGTAGTAGGGAGACGCCTTGGTGGCGCCGGTGTCGAACTGCACCAGGGCATTGCCGCCGCCGTCGGTGATGGTGCCGGCATTGACGGTGCCGCCGTAGGGGCTGTACTCGCTCTCGCCGATCATCAGCGTGCCGTGGCTGCCGGGGCCGACGCCCAGGGTGATGGTGCCGGAGCCGCTGCTGACGTTGAGGATCGACTGTCCGATCAGTTCGAGGATGCCGGTGCCGCCGTTGTGACCGACGTTGATGTTGGTGGAGACATCCCAGCGGCTGCCGGTGCCGGTCAGCACCAGGTTGCCGTAGGCGTTGTCGAGGCCGATCTCGCCCGAGTTGCTGGTGACGATGCCGCCGTTCTGCACGACGAGGTGACCGTTGCCGCCGCCCGAGCCTACGTAGAGGTAACCGGTGTTGTACCACGCGCTACCGGTGCCATCGATGGTGGCGGTGCCGGCGGCAATATAACCGATGGAGCCGCGGCCGGCGGAAACCACGCCTCCCGCCTCGATGGTGAGATAGCCGTGGCCGCTGCCAAAGGCGCCGATGATGATCTCGTCGGTGGTGGTCAGGAGGCTGCCCGGGTCGGCCACGGTCAGGTAGCCGTAGCTGTTCTCGCCCACGAAGGTGCCGTAGGCGGCGGCGTGGCCGCCCTTGGAAAGACTAAAATCGCCTACGCCGCTGGCGCCGATCGTCAGCGCGCTGCTGGCGGTCAGGGTGCTGCCGGAACCGTCAACGGTCACCTCGCCGTAGCTGTAGGAATTCTCTCCGAGCGTGGCATTGGCAACCTGGACTGTGCCGCCCTTGGTGACGTTGAGCACGCCTTCGTCGCCCTCGTTCACGCCAACCACCAGATCGGCACTGGAGTGGTTGATTTGGCCGTCGCTGGTGACCTCAAGGGTCCCGTTCTCGACGGTGGTGCCGCCGAAGTAAGTGTTCGCCCCACTCAGAGTGAGGGTGTCATAGCCGGTGAACACAATTCCGCCAGAGCCGGAGATGACGCCGTCGAACACTCCGGCTTTGATCTGCCGGATGGTCAGCGTGCCGTCGCCGATGTCGACATGGGTCGCCCAATCGCCGCTGAGGCCGCCGATGACTGGCAACGCGGAGGTGAAGAGGGCCTGCGCGTCGGCGCCGTCAAAATTGCGGAGGCTTAGCATGCCATTGCCGGCCGAGTGGTTGCCGGTGAAGGTCACGATGCCGCTCCGGATCTCAAGGTCCGCGTAAAGGCCGCTGTTGTCGCCGCTGAACGTGACCTGGTTTGCGCCGAACTTGCTCAACGTGGTCGAGGACCCATAGGCACTGGTGAAGCTGCCCGACAGCGTGAAATCCAGGGAGCCGCCGACGCTGAACTCGTTCGTGGTCCCCATGGCCACATTGTTCGCAATCGTCAGGTTCGCGGTGTTGGTGCTGAGCCATGGCGCCGTGTCAGTGGAGGAGTCCACGGTGAGTTGGCCCGTGCCGAGCGCGGAGGAGTGCCCGAGGATCAGTCCGCCGGACTGCAGCGTGGTGCCGCCGTCGTAGGTGTTGTTGCCGTTCAGCGTGACGCTTGGATTGAAGGTGGCGCCGACGGGAGGCCGCCCGTAGATGTCGCCGCTTGGCAGTCCGATCCGGACCGTTCGCTCAATCCCGGTGAGAATGGAATCGACGATCAGCTGGCCGTCGCGGAATCCGGTGAAGCGGTACTCGTTGCTGACCGGCGTGATCGTCCCGGAGAGCCGGACCGCGGTCGACGTGCCGATGAAGGCGTCCGACGAGAAGCCTCCCGCCGCGAGGTTGATCGCTTCCGAAATGGTGCGCGGCGACCCGGGATTAGTGGAATCGAAACCGACGACGCCGTAGGTATAGCTCGTGTTGTACAGGTTCAGGTACGCGCTCACCGAGAGGCCGGTCGCCTCGGTGTAGCCGGTATACCCGCCATAGTACGACTCCAGCACTCCAATGGGAACCGCGCCGGGCGAGGCGAGGATGATGGCACCGCCGTCGTGGGCAAATGTGTAGCCCGAATAGGTGTTGGTGCCCGTGAGGAACAACTGGAGACCGTCGGACGCCTCGACGCTGTTCGTGCCGGTCAGGTTGGAGTTGACCGTGAGCACGCCGCGCCCGCCGAACAGGTAGGCGTTGGTACCGGGGGTGATGGTGCCGTTGAACACGGCGGCGGTCGCGGTGCCGAGGCGGACCGAGCTGTCGAAGCCCGTGAGGTCGATGGCCTCGTTGACCACCGCCGGCGACCCATTGTGGGTATCGAAGCCGAGGATGCCGTATGTGTTGTACGTGTCGAACAGCCCGAGGAAGCTCGATACCGACGTCGTTTGTTCGGTGCCGATGTAGCTCGAGTTGTTGCCGTCGTCGGGCTCGGCCAGGTAGCCGGTGCCGGTCGGTGTGTGGGCGAAGATCAGCTGGGTGTTGTTCACCACCTGGGTGCCGCCCGAGTAGGTGGCGTTGCCCGCGATGCGGACTGCGCCGCCGCCCCGGAATAGAAAGGTGGTCTCAGAGCTGGTCTCCGTCACGTCGCCAAAGGTGAGCAGGCCGTACCCGTACGCGTTCACGTAGGCGGTGCTGTTGACCAGGCCGCTCGCGGCCGTGGTCGTGCCCGTGAAGGTCAGCGAGCCCTTGCCGTTGTAGTCGCCGAAGAAGCTCTGCCCGGACAGCAGGACGTCGTTGGCCAGGATGCTGGTGTGGTTGTCGTCGTAGTAGTCGGCGGCGGCGAGCGTGCCGCCGTTCATCTTCAGCAGTCCGGTGCCGAGGGTGGAGTCGCCGTGCACCACGAGGCGGCCTTCCCGGAGGTCGATCATCCCGGTGAAGAGATTGCCCGCGCTGTGGTCGATGAAGAGCGAGCCCTGGCCGTACTTGGTGATGCCCCCGGCGCCGGAGATCTGGCCGAAGATGGCAATATCGATGCCGGCCACCTCGACGGTGCCGAGCGTGAAATTGTGCTGGCCGGCGGATAGAATCAGCGGGGCGGAGAAGAACAGGTACCCGCTGCCGCCGGAAGCGGTGGTGACGTCGCCGTTGAGGGTGAGTGGGCCGATGCCGGTCAGATCGAACAGGCCCGCGTCGAGCGCGACGTGCCTGACCGTGAAGGGAGCGGTGAAATTAAGGGAGTGGTTGCCGCTGAAATTCAGATCGAAGTCTTCGGTGCCGCTCACGCCGCCCGGAGCCACGCCGCCATCCCAGTTGAGGCCGTTGCTGACGATCCCGTCGTTGCCCGCGCCGCTCCACACGAACTGCGCGCGCGCCACCACCGCGCCAAATGCGAGCATGGCAAAGCCAAACAGGAGGGGTAGCCGCCGCAGGTTCAAGGCGGGGAATCTGGGAAAAACGCCCCCTCCGGGCAAGGGTCAAATCGCAAGAAATGACCAGGGGCCGCCCCGGGCGGGGAGGCAGGTGGCAGGGAACAAGATTCCAAGTTTCAGGATTCGTCCGCGGCTTCGCCGCCGGTGGCTGAACCCTTGGTACTTGGGCACCTGTCACCTGTTACTTGATCGCCTGTGACCTGTTACCTCCTGCGCTCTCAACTACCTCCGACCCGCAAGCACCCGGCGCCGCGCGGACACGGTTACGCCGAGCACTCCGAGTCCGAGGACCAGCAGGGTCCAGGTGGCCGGCTCGGGCACGGGACTGAAGTTCAGGTAGACGTTGTTGCCGGTGGTGCTGACCGAGAACGCGCCGGCGCCCAGGCTGTTGGCGAAGTTGGTGGTCGAGATCTGGAGGTTGGCGACGTTGAAGCCCGTGATCCCGTCCGTTTGCGCGATCAGCCAGCTGTAGCTGCTGGCCGGATTGAAGTCCGACACGGCGCCAGGGCTGCCGCCGATGTCGAGTGAGATGAGGTTGAACGTGAACGGCGAACCGAGCGTGGCGGTGAACGTGAGCCCGCCGGTGACCGTGATGCTGTCGTAGCCGACCCCGCGCGAACCCCAGGCGCTCTGGATCTCGATGTCATAGGTGCCGCCCGGACCCCACGTGGTGCCGCTGGAAAAAGTCAGGAGTCCGACCGAGTTTCCGGGGGCGAGTTCGATCCCGGTGCCCACGGTGACGGCACTGCTGATCGTGCCGTTTCCACCCAGCACGCCGCCGGACGTGAGGCTGAGCGGGTTGGACAGCGTGACACCGGGGGCGACGCTCAGGCGGCCGCCCTGGAATTGGACCGCGCCGGTGCCGAGCGCGCCATTGGAGGCGACGACGAGTGTGCCGCCGTTCAGGTAGGTGCCGCCCGTGTAGGTGTTGGTGCCGGAGAGCACGTTGTAGCCGTCGAAATTGAGCACGGCCAGAGAACCGGTGAGAGTGACCGGGCTGCCGCCGGCGGTGCCGTCCTTGGTCAGAAAGTAGGGCAGGGTGCCCGTCGCCGCAGTGGCGAGCTGGAGCTGGCCGCCGCTGCCGCCGCCGGTGATCGTGCCGGCATTGATGACCCCGGCCCGGACGCCGTTCTGGCTCTGCCCGAGGATGAGGGCGCCAGTCCCGTAGTTGCTGCCGATCGTGATGGTCCCGGTGCCGTTTGCCACATTGAGGAACGCATCATCCATGATCATCAGGTTGCCGACGCCGGTGTTGACGCCGACTTGGAGTCCGCTGGTGAGGTCCCAGGCGCTGTTGGCTCCCGTGATGACGACGTAGCCGTAGCCCGAGTCGAGGCCGACCACGCCGGTGACGCTGCTGACGATGCCGCCGCTATCGACAACCAGCGTGCCCTCGCCGCCGCTGGCGCCGACGTTGAGATATCCGCTGGAGCGCCAATGGCTGCCGCTGCCCTCCACCAGCACGTCGCCGCGGCCGATGTAGCCGATGGAGGCCCGGCCGCTGGTGACCGCGCCGCCGTCCTGGATGCTCATTGTGCCATCGCGGGCGGACCCCGGCGCGCCGACGATGATCTCGTCGGTGGCGGTCCAGGCGCTGTCCGGGCCGCTCACCGAGACAGAACCATCGCCGTTGAGGCCCACATAGCCGGCGTAGCTCGTCACGGCGCCGCCGGACCTGATCTCGAGGTGGCCGTCGCCGCCGTACCCGATGTTGAGGTTGTTGGAGTTGTTCCAGGCCGAGCCGGCACCGGAGACCTGCACCGACCCGCGGCTTCCGATGCCGTAGGCGATCCACGCGTTTCGATCGCTCACGACTCCGCCGTCGATGATCTCGAGCCGGGCCTCATCGCCGGGGTTGAACGCCAGCGAGACGTCGCCGCTTGCGTGGGTGATCGAGCCGCCCATCACGCTGACCGTGCCGCCGTCGATCTCGGTGGCATCGCTGTAGGAGCTCGCGCCCGTCAGCGTCAGGGTGCCGTCGCCGAGCTTGACGAGTGCCCCGATGCCGTTGATCGCGCCGGCGAACTCGGTCGCGATGTTCTGGTCCACGACCAGGTTCCCGTACTGCAGCGTGACCGACGTTTGATTTTCGCCGGTCAGACCGTGCACATAGGCCGACGCAAAATTGACCTGCAGTCGGCCATCGTTGACGCCGTCGAAGTTGAAGAGACTCACTGGACCCGTGCCCGCGGCGTAGGTGGCCGCAAGACACAGGGTGCCGCTGTGGACCGAGATCGCGGCAGCCAGGGGGCTGTTATCGCCGGCTAACGTGACGGTACTGGTGCCGATCTTGTCGAGGCGCCCGTTGGCCGAGCTGTTCAGCACCCCGAAGAGCGTGAAGTCGTTCCCGCCACCGAGCGCGAGGGAGGCGTAGTTTTCGAAGACGATCGGATTGCTGATGGAGAGACCCTGGATCGTGCTCTCCAGCCCGACGTCGATGCCGTCGTTGGTCAGGTGCAGCGCGCCGGTGCCAAGGGCCGAGGCGTTTCCCACGAGCAGGCGGCCCGACTGGAGATAGGTGCCGCCGGTGTAGCTGTTGCTGCCGGTCAGGGTGACGCTCGGCGAATACGTCACGCCGCCGGGGGTGTACCCAAACACGTCCGCCTGCGCCTGTCCGACATAAACCGCACTGCTGCCGCTGAGCGCGGTGCCGACGGTCAGCTGGCCGTTGCGGAAGCCGGTGAAGCGGTAGTCGGTCCCGGCGGGGGTGATCAGGCCGGTCAGGGTCGCCTGGGTGGCCGTGCCGAGGTAGACTGAACTCTGGAAGCCGGTGAGATTGATGGCGTCCGTGACCGTCCGGCCCGCGGGATTCTGGGTGTCGAACCCGACCACGCCGTAGGTGGAGAACGAGTTGAAGTGCGCGAGGAAGGCCGCCGCGGAAAGCCCCGTGGTCTCGGTGGAGCCGACGTAGGAACCGGCGTCCACGTTGAAGGCCGTCGAGGCGGGCATCGAATTGCCGGTGAAGACGATGGCGGCGCCCGCGCCGGCGCGCGTGGGCCCGGCGTAGGAATTCGAGCCCTTGAGGAAGAGCAGGAGCCCGGATGTGGCCTCCAGGCCGGTCTCGTAGGTGAGGGACGACTCGACCGTGAGGGTGCCGCGACCGCCGAAGTGGTAGCCGTAGCTGCCCGGGATGATCGTGCCCTTGAAGATCGCCGCGGTCGACGTGCCCACGCGGAGCGAGCCGTCGAAAACGCTGAGGTCGATCAGCTCGCTCACGACGGCGGGCGACTCCAAGTCCGCCGTGTCGAAGCCGACGATGCCGATCGAATTGGTCCGATGAACGCGCGACAGGAATGCTGACTGGATGTTGGTGGTCTCCTCGGTCCCGATGTAGGAGTCGTCGTGGGCGATCAGGTAGCCGGTGCTGGGCGGGCCGTGGGCGAAGATGACCGCGGCGTTGCCCTCGGCGTGGGTGTCGCCGGAGTAGTCCGCATTTCCGGCAATCCGGACCATGCCCTCGCCGGCGAAATCCAGAATGGTGCCCTCGTCATGCTCGACCAGGTCGGCCAGCGTGAGCAGGCCGCGGCCGAGCGTGTAAATTTCCGCGGTGTGCACACCGGCCTGGAGGTTGATCGGGCCGGTGAGCGTGAGTGAACCACGGCCGCCGATCTCGCCGAATTTCGCGAGCGAGCTGACGTAGAAGTCGTTGGCCAGAACGGTCGTCAGGCTGTCGGAGTGCGTGTCGAGCGCGACGAGCTTGCCGTTGTACATGTAAACCGCGCCGGTCCCCAGGGCTCCGTCGCCGTGGACGCGGAGCACGCCCCGGTCGAGTTCCACGCCGCCGCTGAAGGTGTTGCCCGCGTGGTCGATGATCAGCTCGCCCAGGCCCCACTTGGAAAAACCGCCCGTGCCGCTCAACGGGCCGAGCAGGACGATAGGGGTGCCGAAGCTGTCGCTGGTGCCGACGGTGATCGTGTGCAGGCCGGAGGCCAGGCTCACTGGCGCCGCGATGGTGATGCTGGCGCCGCCTTCGTAGGTCGAACTGACGCTGCCCGTGAGCGTCAGGGTGCCGCGGCCGGAGATCAGGTAGGAGCCGGAGGCGGCGCCGAAGGTGATGTTGCGCACGCCGAGCGACACCGGGAGCAGCGGGTTGAACGTCCCGCTGTACGGGAACGAGATGTCCTCTGATCCAAGGCCCTGCGGGGCGGTACCTCCTTGCCAGTTGTACGGATCTCGAACGTCCCCGTTCGCCCCGTCGCCGGTCCAGATGAACTGGGCCCGCAATTCCGACGCACCCACTGCCATGAAAGCAGCGAGCGAGACCAGAACCCGCGCGTTCACGCTCCGACGCTAGCGGCCGGCGGGCCCGGGTTCAAGGGCGATCCGGGCGCAAGAAAAAGCCCGTTCCGGCGAGGGAACGGGCTGCGGGAGGTGGCGCGGGGCCGCGCTCGGAATGGGTTATTTCTTCTCGGCCGTCTGGGCGGCCTTCTCGTCCTTCTTGGCGTCCGTGCCGGCCGTCTTGGCCGCGTCATCCTTCTTCGCGTCCTTCTTGCAGCACTCCTTGGTGCAGTTGGCATCGCACTTGGCGTCCTTGTCCTTGCAGGCTTCACCGCCGGCAAAGGCAAACGACACGGCGCAGAGGGAGATCAGGGTGATGAGGATTTTCTTCATGGGATTATGTGGGTTTAAGGGTTCAGGGGTGGACAAACGAGTACGTCTAGAACGCCCCAAAGCAAGTTTGTTCCCGGCCACGAGCTCCAAACCGGGTGGCCCACGGAACCCACGGAACACGCGGAAGCCAAACCAGCGGGTTGTTTCCCCGATGCCCGGCTTCCCTGTCTTCCGTGTGTTCCGTGGGCCACCCCGATCGAGCTCAGGTCGCCCGGGTCTTGGAGTAGTACCACTGGAGCATGTCGACCGAGCTGCCCTCGTCCGTGTTCTCGCGCGCCACGAGGCCCGAGCCTTCCGCCGGGGGATGGATCGCCCGCACCGTCCAGCCAGTGCCGTTCGCGTTGCGACCGAAGGTCCAGTAGTCGGTCCACGCCCGGACCCACGGATCGCGGCGCACTTCGGTGCCAGATCGCGTGATGACCATCTGCGCGTGGGCTGAGATGCGGGCGGTGAACTGGTCCTGGGTCCGGTCGTCGCGGTTGTCGACCAGGATGAGCTCGATCTTCCGCACGCAGAAGTTGCGCAGCTCGACCTTGAGTTTCTGGCGCTGGTTTTCCACGAGCGCGCGGCGGAGGTCGTCCGCGAGGGTGGGATCAATGTCGGAGCCGGTGAGCGCCTCGGGCCGGCCGTCCTGCCAGGCCAGCTGGATTTGCGTGAACGCGCGGCGGGCCGCCCCCAGCATGAGGTCCCGGTTCCAGATCTTGTCGGTCTGGACCAGAAAATTGAGCAACCGGTCGATCTTGTCGGCCTTCGCGGAGACGTCCGCCGGCAGGGCGGGCCCGGCCGGGCCGGCCTCGCCCGCGTGCTCGCCGTAGACTTGGTCCCGTCCCGCGTCGGTGAACGGCTCGAAGAAATTCTCCCGGGTGAGCAGCGACGATTCCTTGGTTTGCTCGATCTCGCGGAGGAGCCAGGCGCCGTCCTGAAACTGGAAGGACCAGAATTCCTGGAAACGCGCCGCGCCGTCGTCGCCGCGGATCTTTGACCCGGACCGGTCGTCGACGTAGTAGTCGCGGGCGCTGGCCGTGAACAGCGCCGTGAACCAGCGGGCATTCGGGATGGCCGCGTACTCGACGTGGACCAGATCGACCGCCTCGATCCTCAGGCTGTCGAGCATGTTGATCTCGTGGTTCTGGCGCATCGCCTCGATCTGGCGGCAATGGTCCTCGTAAAGCTCCGCCATCATCTTCGTCTTCATCGGGCCGTAGTCCCGCGCGCGCCAGCAGCGCTGGAGTAGTTGGAACGTGTCGTGGGCCGCGGTCCGGAGCTTCTCCGGCTCCCACTTGGCGTCGGTCCGGGCGATGAACTGCAGCAGCTTCATCGTCTTGGCCGCCTTCGCGTCGATCTGGCCGCGCGAGTAGCAGTAGTCGAGTTCCTCGTCCTGGTTGCCGGAGCTGAATTTGGCCGCCATCACGATCAGGAACACGAATAACCCGACGCCGGTGAAGATCGCCTCTCCCAGGTCGGAACTATCGCTGCTTCCGCCGCGTGATCCGCCGCTGTGATAACCCCCGCCGTGAAAGCCGCCGCCCTTGTTGTGCACGATGGCGCCGTCGGCCACGAAGGTGTGCGGACCGCCGACCTTGAGGGTGTAGACGGGAACTTCCGCGGCGCCCCGTCCGACTTCGCGCACCGCGAGCAGGCCGCGCGCGGTCGCGAGCCGGTCGCCTGCCCCGAGGTCGCCGGCCTCGACAAAACCGTCGGCGGTCAGCAGCGGGTGTTCGTCCGTCGTGCGCAGCACGCCGCGGTCAGTCCGGAGCCAACGCTCCACCGCGTGATTGAGATAGACTCCGGCCACCGCCGTCGCCACCAGGCGACCGCCGGGCTCGACGCCATAGACCGTGTCACCCAGCCGCAGCGACTCGATCGGCCGGTTGCCGTCGGGGGTCGCGATCCGCGTGCCGGGAACAAAGCAGCCGCCGCCCTTGTTGTGCACCGCGACGCCGTTCGCGAGGAACGTGTGCGGCGAGTCGGTCTGGAGATTGTAGACCGTCGCCGGCGCGCTGACGCGCTCGATCGCCAGCACCGTCTGCGCGATCAGCGCGTTTTCGCTGCAGACCATGACGGGTTCGCCGAGCTGGAGCGCCTCGGCGGTCTTGAAGGTGCCGTGGCCCACGTAGAAGGGGTGCTCCTCCGTGACCCGCACCTCGACGTGCTCGGTGCGCAGGATGAGGTAGCTGTCGACCAGGTGCGTCAGCACGCCGTGCACGCGGGCATGGACCAGCGCGCCATCGGCCTCGAAGGCGAGCACCTCGTCGCCGGCCTGAACCTGGCTGATGGGTCGGCGCGTGCCGTCGGCCATCGTGATGGGCGTGTCGGGCAGGAAGCACCCCTTGTTGTGCACGGCGATGCCGTTGGCCGTGAACACGCCGCCCGGGCTGACGAGAAGGTTGTAGGCGGGCGCGGCGGCGGACCGCGTCACCAGCGAGGCGAGCGGATACGGGGCGGGCGCGGCGTTGGGCTCGCCGCTCACGACGACGGATTGTCCCGGCTGGAGATGATCCGCCCGGACGAAGACCCCGCGACTCACCTCGACGGGATGCTCCGGCGTGACGCGGACGGAGCGACCGTCGACGGTGAGCTCAAGGTAGCGCTCGGGTTCGACGCGGGTCAGGGCCTGCACGGTGGCGGCCACCGGGCGGCCGTCGCGATTGCCCCAGACCGCATCGCCGACGCGCAACTGCTCGATCGGTACGGCGCCGTGGGGCGTGGCGATGAGGGTGCCCTGCTCGAGGCACCCGCCGCCGCCGCGGGCGTGCAGTCGCGACGCGGCGACGGCCAGCGTCACGAGCAGCGCGCAGACCAGCCGGGTGGTCGCGTTCAATGGAGCGCGGCGATGATGCCGCCGAGGATGGCGGCGGCGACGACGATGCTGAGACCCACGACGCAGGCGCCGCAGATCAATCCGAAGTACTGAGCCACCGCGACATTGCCGCGGGCGATTTCCCGGCCCTCGTCGAGATTTGGCGTCAGCCGGTCGATGAGGCGGGGCACAAACGCCGCCGCGATCAGGACCAAGGTGATGCCGACGAGCGCGCCGACCACCGCGAACACAATTGCCCAGCCCAGCCAGCCCAAGGTTTCGAGGTTCATGGCGCCACGATGCCAGCCGTCGTCGTGAAGGAAACCAAATTGCGCCGCGCCGGGTGGCCCACGGAACACACGGAATACACTGAAGCCGAGCCTTCGGGCAACAGACCCTTAGGTTTGGTTTCCGCGTGTTCCGTGGGCCACCGGGTTGGGTCGGGGATTTCTAGCCTGAGGCGGAGACGGCGAAGATCTCCACGGCGCCGGCGCGGCCCTTGACGGTGACGGGGCCCAGCGGGCGGGCGGCGAAGCGGCGGGCGCGGGCGGCAGCGAGGGTGGCTGCGCTCGTGATGATGTTCGTGCGGTACTCGGCGGTGCGCGTGAGCGACTGGAGGCGCGCGGCGACATTCACGCCGTCGCCGATCACCGAGTAGTTGAGCCGGCGGTGCGAGCCGATGTTGCCCGCGACCACCCGCGCCGTGTTCACCCCGATGCCGAGGGCGAGCGGGGGCCGGCCTTCGGTCGCGAGCTCGGCGTTGAGCGCGGCCAGCGCCGACTCCATCGCCAGCGCCGCGGCCAGCGCGCGGTCGGCGGCGTCGTCCTGCCCGACGGGCGCGCCGAACAGCGCCATGATCGCGTCGCCGATGAACTTGTCGATGACCCCGCCCTGCGCCTCGATCGCCGCGCTCATGCGGTCGAGGTAGCGGTTGAGCAGGGCCAGCAACTCGCGCGGCGGCAGCTTCTCACTGAGGGTCGTGAAGCCGCGCAGGTCGGCGAAGAGGATCGTCACCTCGCGCTCCTCGCC
>CAYYGV010000058.1:0-22713 GCA_964471615.1 uncultured Opitutaceae bacterium | reverse complement strand
AACCAGGTGTTCTTCCGCATCGGCGAGGGCCGGTTCTCCACGCGTCTCCGCCGCACGCTGCGCTGACCGCCGGGCGCCGCCGCGGCGCGACCTTGCGCCAGCCGGCCGGGACCGTTGAATCGGGCGCATCCCGCCATGAGCCAACCCTCGATCCTCACCCTGACCGGCAATCTGCTCGCCGAGCGCACGCAGGACTTCGCCGCCTGGACCGAGGGCCGGACCCAGCGGGCGCGGGCCGAGTCCTTCCAGGTCGGCGGCAAGGGCATCAATGTCTCCAAGATGCTCCATCGCCTCGGCGCGCCCACCACCGCGCTGTGCTTTGTCGGCGGCGCGAGCGGCGCGGAGTGCGATGCCTGGCTCAAGGCGCGGCCCTTCGCGGTCCGGTCGTTTGCCACCAGCGGTTCCACCCGGGTCGGGTTGGTCGTGCGGGCGCCGGGACGCCCGGAGACGACGTTCCTTGGCCCCGATGTCCCACCGGACGCCGTCGCGCTGCGAGCCTGCGTCGACTGGCTGAGTGCGCAGCCCGACGGCCAGGTCCTTGCCCTCTGCGGCAGCCTGCCAGGCTGGGCGGACGCGGCCTTCGAGCCCCTGCGCGAGGCGCTCGTGGCCTGGCAGCGCCACGGGATCCTCGCCGTCGATTCCTACGGCCCGCCCCTGGCCTGGTTTGCCGGCCAGCCGGTTGACCTGGTGAAGATCAACGCGACCGAGCTCCGCACGCTCTTTTCCGACTCGGCCGAGGACAGCCCGCTCCCGGCCCTGCTCGCCGAGGCGGCCCGCCGCTGGCCCGTGCGCCAGTGGATCGTCACGGACGGCCCGGCGCCCGCGTGGCATTGCGAGCATCTCGGCCAGCCCGCCGCCGTGGTGCCGCCCCAAGTCACGGAGGTCTCAGCCACCGGCTCCGGTGATGTGCTTTTCGCCTGCGTGCTCGACGCCCGGTACCGCCGCCGGCTCAGCCTCGGCGAAGCGCTTGCGGTGGCGATGCCCTATGCCGCGGCGAATGCCGCGCACCCGGGCATTGCGGAATTTCCCGAACCCTGAGCGGCGCCGCGGGCGGTATCGGGCTTGCGGCGGGCGTCGCCGACGGTAATTTCCGGGCGAGCGCCCGAACAAACCGCCTCCGTCGCGGTCGATGGCCCGCACCTCCATGAAACGCCCGATCCTGATCGTCCTCATTCTCGTCCTCCTGGCCGGCGGCGGCTATTACGGCTATCGCTCCTACCGCGAGGCCGCGGATCGCGAGCTGGCGCGCCGGCGCGCCGAAGCGCAGCTGGCCCTGATCCGGGAGCACGAGGCCGACCTGGCCCGGCGAACCGCGGCGATTGCCGAGGCGCGTCGCATGGCGGAGGCGCGGGCGAAGGAGGAGCTCGAGCGCCAGGAGAAGCTCCGCGCCGAGCAGGAGGCCGCCGAGGCCTCGCTCGCCGCCGCCAAGGCTGAGATGGACCGCCTCGCCGCCGAGACCGAGCGACTCAAGGCCGCGAAGGATGCCGCCGAGGCCGAATCCGCGGCCCAGGCCGCCGAGCGCGCCCGCGCCGCCGCCGCCGCCGATGCCGCCCGCCTTGCCGCGCTCAAGAAGCTCCGGGAAATCGAGGAGTCCCGCGCCCAGGCCAGCCGCGATCTCGCCCGGCTGAACGCGCTGCTGCGCCAGCAGGAACTAGAGGCCGAGGCCCAGCGCCTGGCCCTCGAACGCGAGAAGCACGCGTTCGAAGTCGGCGGCTATCTGGTCAAGGACTTCAGCTCCATCTACATCATCAAGACCGAAAAGCCCGACCCGGCCCCCGTCGAGCAGCAGAAAACCGAGCCCAAACACTGAGCGCCGCGGGCGATTTTGGGTCGCGATTGCAGGGTCTCGAACCTGCCGGAAGCCCCGGACCGGCAGGAAGTAGGCTCCGGCACAAATTAATCCTTGCTTTACCGGGGCCAAAACCGCTTTATCCGCGGTTTTATTTTATGAAAGCCACTATCAAGACCCAAGGGCAGCAGTTCACTGTCACCGAGGGCGACATCCTCATCGTCAACCGCTATCCGAATACGGAAGCCGGTGCCACCGTGGAGATTAAAGAGGTCCTCGCCGCCGGCGAGGGCGAGTCGTTCAAGGTGGGCAAGCCTACCCTCGCGGGTGCTTCGGTCTCGGCCAAGATTCTCGAGAACAAGCGCGGCGAGAAGGTCATCGTTTTTAAGAAGAAAAAGCGCAAGGGCATGGAGCGGAAGCGCGGCCATCGCCAGGAGCTCTCCGTCATCAAGATCGAATCCATCAAAGCGTAAGGAGTATCACCCGCCATGGCTCACAAGAAAGGTCAGGGAACATCCAGCAACGGCCGCGACAGCGCCTCAAAGCGTCTTGGCGTGAAGGTCTTCGGCGGCCAGAAGGTCCTCGCCGGCACGATCATCATCCGCCAGCGCGGCACCCGCCTCCACGCGGGCCGCAACGTCGGCACCGGCCGCGACTGGTCGCTGTTCGCCCTCAAGGACGGCACGGTCCAGTTCGACAAGGCCCACCGCAAGGTCTCGGTCGTCACCGCCTAACCGCCGAATCATTTTTGGCTTTCAAACGCAGCCCAATCGGGCTGCGTTTTTTTGTCGCCGCAAACCGCGGCCCGCCATGCCCGACCGTCTCGACGAACTCCGCCGCCAGCGCGCCCTCGTGCAGGAGCAGCTGGCCTGGCTCGAGCGTGAGATCGCGGCCCTGGCGGCCTCGCCGGAATCGCCGCCCTCCTCGACGCCGGTCGCGCCCGTGGATACCCCGCGGGAAATTCGCAGTGTCGCCGCCGCGCAGGCCGTACCCGACTTCCGCGAGTACGAGCCCGATCCCGCCGCCGCCCGCCAAGAGGCCCGACGCGGCTGCCTGCTTTACGCCGCCGCCGCCTTCGTCCTGCTCGCACTGCTCGCCTTCGGCATCCTGTTCTTCGCCTATCGCGACCACCCGCTGTTCTTCGCGGATAAGACGGAATCGAGGTAGCGGGGCGCCGCAGCGGCGCCGTTGAGGGTTGAAGGTTGAACGTTGAAAGTCGGCGGGGGCCGGGCGTGGACATCCTCGGTGCGTGAGACGTTTCTTTCTGTCGCAGTTCAGCCCGTCGCCGGCGCAGCCCGCCACGCTCCTACCCCATTGTCACCCTGAGCGCAGCGAAGGGTGCACCACGGGTAGCTGGTTTGTCGGAAACGCCGAGCGCGTCTGCACGCCGCCGCTGAGAAACGAAAACCGGACGCACGCCGTGCCATCGCGCCCGGTCTTTCAACTCTCAACCTTCAACTTTCAACCAGCGCGGCTTCCGCCGCGCGACTCAGCTCGCCGCCGGATAGCTGCCCAGCCACTTCACGAGCGGGCAGAATTTCTGCAGCTCGGCGAGCGCCTCCTTCATCGCGGGGTCGTTGTAATGACCCGAGACGTCGATGAAGAAATAGTAGTCCCACGGGCGCTTCTTGCTCGGGCGCGACTCGATCTTCGAGAGGTTGATGCCCCGCTCGGCCAGCGGCATCAGCATCTTCAGCAGGGAGCCGGAGTGCGACGCCGCGGCGTCGCCGAGCGAGATGGCGAAGCTGGTGATGTCCTTCCCGCCGCCAACGGCGCCGGACGGCTTCTTGCCCAGCACGAAGAAGCGGGTCGTGTTGTCGGCCTTGTCCTGGATGTTCTTCGCCACGATCGGCACGTCGTAGGTCGCGGCCGCCAGTTCGCTCGCCACCGCGGCGGCGCCCGGCTCCTGCTTGGCGATCTGCACCGCGCGCGCCGTGCTCGGGGCGTCGATCAGCTGCGCATGCGGCAGGTGGCGCACGAGCCAGTTCCGGCACTGCGCCAGGGCCTGGTCCTTCGAGTAGACCCGCTCGATCTTCTCGAGCGGCGACGCCGAGATCAGGGCGTGGGTGATCTCGAGGTAGATCTGCGCCACGATCTTGAGGTCGGACTCGATGAAGAGGTCGAGCGCGTCGCGCACCGATCCCTCGGTCGAGTTCTCGATCGGGATGACCGCGTAGTCGGCCTCGCCCTTCTCCACCGCCGTGAAGATGTCGGCGATGCTCGCCATCGCATGGTAGTCCACGCTGGCGCCGAACTTCTTCATCGCGGCCAGATGGGTGTTGGTCGCCTCCGGCCCGAGATAGGCGATCAGCAGCGGCTTCTCGAGCGCGATGGCCGCCGACATGATTTCCCGGTAAATCGCACGGAGCGCCTCATTCTTGATCGGGCCGTCGTTCTGGCCCGTGACCTTGGCGAGGACCGCCTCCTCGCGCTCCGCCACGTAGATCTGGCCGCCCTGGCTGCGCTTCAGCTTGCCGATTTCCGCCGCCAGCTTGAGGCGCTCGTTCAGCACCTCGACCAGCTGCCGGTCCAGGCGATCAATCTGCGAGCGGATGCTGGCGAGGTCCATGTCAGGCCGTGGTCGGCTGATCTGATGCCGGGGCCGGCGCCACCGCGCCCTCCTCCAGCGGAAGCTCGTTGTCCTCGAGGCCCATGTCCGCGTCGCCCAGCTTCGCCGGGTTCATGGCGCTCGACAGCCACTCGTCGATCTGGCGCGACGAGAGGACGTCCGAGGCCGGCAGCTCCTCCAGCGACTTGATGCCGACGAACTCGAGGAACTTGTCCGTCGTGCCGTACTGGATCGGACGGCCCGGCAGGTCTGCGCGGCCGACCACGTAGATGAGTTCGCGCTCCAGCAGCTTGTTGATGCCGGCCTCGGCCGACACGCCGCGGATCGTCTCGATCTCGCCGCGCGTCACGGGCTGACGATAGGCCACGATCGCGAGCGTCTCGAGCGACGACTGGCTCAGCTTCACCGGCGGCGGTTCGGAGCGGAGGATACGCACCCAGCGGGCATAGCGCGGATGCGTCACGATCCGGTAGCCGTTGGAACCCTCGATCAGCAGCAAGCCGTCGTCGGCCGCCTTCAGCTCGTTCGCGATCTCGTCCATCGCCTCGCGGATCTGCGTGGCTGTGATCAGCGACGGCACGTCGCGGTAAAGTTCGGCATCCTCGGGCGCCTCGGCGATGACTTCGGTGACTTCCTCAGCCGGGACCGCCGCCGGCTCGGCCGCCGGGGCTGGCGCGCCACCCTCTGGGCTCGCCGCGGCCGGCTCGTCCGCCAGGGGCAGCGAATCGGTCTCGTGGAAGCGCGTGAAGGAGTCCTGGATATCCTTGGTCGCCAGGGGCTGGCTCGAGGAGAGCAGCAGTGCTTTAAGCACCTTTTTCAGGTTGAAGGCCATGCGGTAAAGTCGGGTTCAGTGAATGCGGCGCCCCACCGGCGAAGCAATCCCGAAACGCCGGAAAGTGCCCCGGCGGCGCGTCACGCATTCCGTGACGCCGCCGCGTGCGTCATGACCCCGACATGCAGCTTGCGGCGGACGGAGCGCTTTGGTTGGGTGGGCCTCCGACCATGAGTTCCTCGCCCGACCCCACCCGTAAATTCTCGTCCATCGTTGTCGACGGCCCCTCTCGGGCCGGCGCCCGTGCCATGCTCCGGCCCGTCGGTTTCTCCGAGGCCGACTTCGCCAAGCCGGTGATCGGCATCGCGTCGACCTGGAGCATGGTGACGCCGTGCAACATGCACATCGACCAGCTCGCCCGCCACGCCGAGGAGGGCGCCAACGCCGCCGGCGGCAAGGCCGTCGTCTTCGGCACCATCACGGTGTCCGACGGCATCAGCATGGGCACCCCCGGCATGCGGTACTCACTCGTTTCCCGCGAGGTGATCGCCGACTCCATCGAGACGGTCGCCGGCGCCGAGGGCTTTGACGCGCTCGTCACGATCGGCGGCTGCGACAAGAACATGCCCGGCTGCGTGATGGCCATGGCGCGCCTGAACCGCCCGAGTGTGTTCGTCTACGGCGGCACGATTCTCCCCGGCATCTACCCGGACACGAAGAAGGAGTGCGACATCGTCTCGGTGTACGAGGCCATTGGCCAGAACGCGGCCGGCAAGGTCGACGCCGCGGGCCTGCGCGCCGTCGAGAGCTGCGCCGTCCCAGGCCCCGGTTCCTGCGGCGGCATGTACACCGCCAACACGATGGCCTCCGCCATCGAGGCCCTTGGCCTGAGCCTGCCCAACAGCTCGGCCCAGGTCGCCATCGGCGCCGAGAAGCGCGAGGACTGCCGCCGCGCCGGCGAGGCCGCCATGGCCCTGGCCAAGGCCGGCCTCCGGCCGCGCGACATCCTCACGAAAAAGGCGTTCGAGAACGCCATCACCGTGGTCATCGCCCTCGGCGGCTCGACCAACGCCGTGCTGCACCTGCTGGCCATCGCCCACGAGGCCAAGGTCAAGCTGTCGATCGATGACTTCACCCGCATCGGCAAGAAGGTCCCGGTCCTCGCCGACCTCAAGCCCTCCGGCAAGTACGGCATGGCCCACCTCTCCCGCGTCGGCGGCCTCCCGCCGCTCATGAAGATGCTCCTCGACGCCGGCCTGCTCCATGGCGACTGCATGACGGTCACCGGCCGGACGGTCGCGGAGAACCTGAAGGGCGTCGGGCCCTACCCGTCCGACCAGGACGTGGTGCGCCCGCTGAGCAATCCCATCAAGCCCGACAGCCACCTCCGCATCCTCTACGGCAATCTCGCCCCGCAGGGCGCCGTGGCGAAGATCACGGGCAAGGAAGGTCTCCAGTTCACCGGCCGCGCGATCACCTTCGAGAGCGAGGAGACCGCACTGCACGCGATCCTCGGCGGCAAGGTGAAGGCCGGCCACGTCATCGTCATCCGCAACGAGGGCCCGCGCGGCGGTCCCGGCATGCGCGAGATGCTGGCACCGACGAGCGCGGTCATGGGCCGCGGCCTGGGCAAGGAGGTCGCGCTCATCACCGACGGCCGCTTCTCCGGCGGCAGCCACGGCTTCGTGGTCGGGCACATCTCGCCCGAGGCCTGCAATGGCGGCCCGCTCGCCCTCGTGAAGAACGGTGACACGATCACGATCGACGCGGTGAAGAACGAGCTGACCCTCGTGCTGACCGCCAAGGAAATCGCCGCCCGCCGCAAGGCGTGGAAAGCGCGCGCACCGAAGGAAACCCGCGGCGTCCTCGCCAAGTACGCCAAACTCGTCACCAGCGCCTCCGAGGGCGCGGTGACGGATAAGAATCTCTAAAACCAGTAGCGAGTAGCGCCTAGCGAGTAGCGCGCATTCGGCCTATACTATCCCCGGCGCACACCACTACTCACTACCCGCTACTCGCTACGCGCTACTCCCCATGACCTGGTCACGCTTCAAGTCGCACTTCTACCATCATCCGGAGCTTGGGTTCTCGCTGGATGTCAGCCGCATGGCGTTTCCGGATGAGTTCCTCGCCACGATGGCCCCGCGGCTCGCCACCGCGTTCAACGACATGGCCGCGCTCGAGCGCGGCGCGATCGCGAACCCCGACGAGCAGCGCATGGTCGGCCACTACTGGCTCCGCGCCCCGCAGCTGGCGCCAACGCCCGAGCTGTCCCGCGAGATCACGTCCACCCTCGAGGCCATCAAGGCCTTCGCCGCCCAGGTCCATTCCGGCGCCATCCAGGGTCCCAAGGGCAAGTTCCGCCAGCTGCTCGTCATCGGCATCGGCGGCTCCGCCCTCGGACCGCAGTTCGTCAGCCACGCGCTCGGCCAGCCGCGCAAGGACAAGCTCGCCGTCACGTTCTTCGACAACACCGATCCCGACGGGATCGACTACGTCCTCGCCTCGCTGCGCGGCCAGCTCGCCCGCACGCTGGTCGTCGTCATCTCGAAGTCCGGCGGCACGGCCGAGACGCGCAACGGCATGCTCGAGGCCATCGTCGCCTTCAAGGCCGCGGGACTCGACCACACGAAGCAGTTCGTCGCGGTGACGGGTGCCGGCTCCAAGCTCGATCAGGTCGCCGTTCGCGAGGGCTGGCTCGCCCGCTTCCCCATGTGGGACTGGGTCGGCGGCCGCACGTCCGAGTTGTGCGCGGTCGGCCTGCTACCGGCGGCGCTGCAGGGCATCGACATCCAGGCGCTCCTCGACGGCGCCGCGGCGATGGACGCCGTCACCCGCCAGCCGGTCATCGCCCAGAACCCGGCCGCACTACTGGCGCTCATGTGGTACTTCGCCACCGACGGCCGCGGCAGCAAGGACATGGTCGTGCTGCCGTACAAGGACCGCCTCCTGCTGTTCTCGCGCTACCTCCAGCAGCTCGTGATGGAGTCGCTCGGCAAGGAGCACGACCTCCAGGGCCGCGTGGTGAACCAGGGCATCGCGGTGTACGGCAACAAGGGCTCGACCGACCAGCACGCCTACGTGCAGCAGCTCCGCGACGGCGTGAACAATTTCTTCGTCACCTTCGTCGAGGTCCTCCGCGACCGCGACGGCAAGTCCGCCCTCGAGGTGGATCCGGGCGTGACCACCGGCGACTACCTGCAGGGATTCTACCTGGGAACCCGGGATGCGCTCAGCGAGAAGGACCGGCAGTCCGTGACCATCACCGTGCCGGATGTCTCGCCGCGCACAGTCGGCATGCTGATCGCCCTCTATGAACGCGTCGTCGGACTCTACGCCTCGCTGGTCGGCATCAACGCCTACCACCAGCCGGGAGTCGAGGCGGGCAAGAAGGCCGCGAGCGGCGTCATTGCCCTCAAGCTCAAGGTCGTCGAGGCCCTGCGCGCGGCGTCCGGCGAGTCGTTCACGGCGGAGGAACTGGCAGCCAAGCTGGGCCAGCCCGACCGCGTGGAGCTGGTGTTCAAGATCCTCGAGCACCTGGCCGCCAACAAGCCGAGCGGCGTCCGCAAGCGGGCCCGCACCCCTTGGCACCACTCCAAGTACTCGCTCCGCGCGTAGACCGCCGCACCGCACCGGGAACATTCGCGCCGCGCCCCGTTCCCACCAGCAGGCCCGTCGGCGCCCCAGAATCCACCTTGCCCCTTCGGCCACCTCCATTTAACCCGAACCAGCATGAACGCCCTTAAGAAGCCCCTATTCGCCCTCCTCCTGATCGCGCTCGGCGCGCTGGCCGGCGGCTGCACCTACAAGACGGAGAAGGACAGCTCGATCCCGTGGAGCCGTCCCGCCGACTGGGAAGGCCAGATTCCCGGCATGGGCGGCCGCTGAGCGGCCCGCCGCCGGCGCCGGACCGGGCCGCGAGTTCGTAACTGCGGTCCCGGGCTCCCGCTGCTTTCGGCTTCCAACTTGACCCGTACCTTCGAAAATCCGGCTTCCCGCCGGATTTTTTTATGAGCGAGAACGCCGCGCCCAATCCTTCCCTGCTCGCCCAGCCCGGCCACCTGTACGTGGTCGCCACGCCGATCGGGAATCTGGCGGACCTGACGGAGCGGGCCCGGGCGATCCTCGGCGGAGTCGATCTCGTCGCCTGCGAGGACACCCGCACGACCGGCGCGATGCTGACCCGCCTCGGCTTGCGGCGCGACCTCGTCGCCTACCACGAGCACAACGAGGTGGAGATGGCCGAGTCGCTCGCAGCGCAACTGGCCGCCGGCAAGTCGGTCGCGGTCGTCAGTGATGCGGGCACACCCGGTTTGAGCGACCCAGGCTTCCGCCTCGTCCGCGCCTGCCGCCGGCGAAACCTGCCCGTCATTCCCGTGCCCGGACCGAGCGCCATCGTGACCGTCCTCAGTGCCGCCGGACTCCCGACGAATGGGTTCCTGTTTGTGGGCTTCCTTCCGCCAAAGAGTGCCGCGCGCATCACGTTCTTCACGAAATACCGCGAGTTCGACTACACGCTCGCCCTCTACGAGAGCTGCCACCGCATCGACAAGGCCGTCGACGAGATTGTGTCGGTCCTTGGTCCGACCCGCGTTATCGGCGTCGCCAAGGAGGTCACCAAGGTTCACGAGACTTTCCTCGTCGGCCCCGCTGCCGACGTGCAGGCCCGACTGGCCAAGACGAGCCTCAAGGGCGAATTCGTGCTCCTGATCGCGCCGGCCGATTTTGTGCTCTAGCTCCGCCATGGCCTCCGTCGCCGTCATCGATATCGGCAGCAACTCGATCAAGATCCTCGTGGCCGCCGGCGCAGCTGGCGGCGGCCTCACGGTGCTGAAGACCCGCACCATCGACGCCCGCATCAGCGCCGGCATCAGTCACGTCAGCCCGCGCCTCAGCGAACCCGGCATGGCCGCCGGCCTCGCCGCCGTCCAGTCCCTGCTCGCCGAGGCCGCGCCGTTTCAGCCCGCCGCCACGGTGCTCGTCGCCACCAGCGCCGTGCGGGATGCGCAGAACGGCCCGGAGTTCCGTTCGCGCGTGAAGGCCGCCACCGGCCAGACGATCCGGATTCTCACGGGTGACGAGGAAGCCAATCTCATCGGTCGCGGCCTGACCTGCGACCCCGCCCTGGCCGACCTGCAGGACTTTTATGTCTTCGACCTCGGCGGCGGCAGTCTCGAGTGCCTCGCGTTTCAGCAGCGCAAGGTCCAGCACGCCGCGAGCCTGCAGCTGGGCTGCGTGCGCCTGACCGAGAAATTCGTCCCTGACCCAACCCAGCCCTTCTCCAACGCCGCGCAGACTGCAATCACGACGCACGTGCGCGAGGTCTTTCACAACGGCACCTTCCAGTTCGTGCTCGGGCCCGCGGCGGCGATCGGGACCGGCGGAACTATCACGGTCGCCCGCGCCATCCTCGCGGCACGCGATGGCCACGGGCTCGGCGACAGTGTGCCGGCGGTGACCGTCGTCCAGCTTCGCCACCTGCTCCAGTGGCTGGGCAGCATGCCGCTGGCCGCCCGCCGCGAGGTCCCGGGACTGCCCGCCACCCGCGCCGACGTGATGCCGGCCGCGCTGGCCACGCTCATCGCCGTGGCCGAGGTCGGCCACATCGCCACGTTCCGCCACTCCCTGTTCAACCTCCGCTACGGGCTCGCCGCCGAGGCGCTCGAACGCCTCCGCTGACTTCGGCACGATCAGGCGACCGTCACGCTTCGCGTCTCACCTGAGAGCGGGAAACTCACCCGGGCCACATAGTCGTCCGGCACCGGCAGTCCGTCCTGCGTGTAGGAATTATGCGGCACGACGGGATAGTCGATCAGGGCGCCCGCCGGCAGGGTCCAAGTCAGGTCCCGCCACCGGATCGCCCGCACAGGACGGCTCCCGCCGTTGAAGTGAATCAGCGCCGCCGGATCGATCGTGAGCGTCTCCTCGTCGAGCCGAACCTGCTCGCCACGGTGGAATGGCAGGATGAGGGCCGCCTCGTAATGCGCGCCCGAGACAACCC
Source organism: uncultured Opitutaceae bacterium (assembly GCA_964471615.1). Classification (GTDB taxonomy): domain Bacteria; phylum Verrucomicrobiota; class Verrucomicrobiia; order Opitutales; family Opitutaceae; genus Opi-474. The sequence goes on along the minus strand of CAYYGV010000058.1, from coordinate 11,582 downwards.
GCGCGAGACTCGCGGCAAACTCCGCGCGGTGTTCGTCCACGGCTAGCTGGATGAGCACCTCGTCCCCTTCGAAGTGCAACGCAACGGTCGCGCTCCGCTCGTCGGCCGAGCGCTTTTCCGCCCGGTCCGGGATGTAGGACCGCCCGGTATCCGTCCGCCGCACGGTCGAGAAGCGCGGCATGAACTTGCTACCACCCGTGCCGGCCACGTAGCCGGCGCGGCGGTGCCAGAGCTCCATGAAACTCTGGGTGTCGAGGACGAAGCGGCTGACATGCTCCGGCACGACCTGCCAGCCGAGATATCCCTGCCAGGGTCCCTGCTCGAGGCGCACCGCGGGCAGCATCGCCGGGCGCACGACCTTCAGGTCCCGCGGATGCTGGTCGGCCCGAAAGACAAATTCGGCAAACGACCCGTAGAACGCGAAGCCCTGTGCAGCGTTGTCGCGCACGCCGGTCTCCTGGAGGTACGGCCGCGCCGACTTCATCCGCGCCAGACAAAGCTGCCGTCCCGCCGCGCAGCCGAGGAAACCCGGGGCCAGGAACAGCGAGGGACCGCGACCATAGCGCACCCGGACGTCGTTCACGACCGACGTGGAACCATCCGGGAAGCTGTAGAAGTCGTAGAACCCGAGGAAGCGCCCGATGCTGGCATGCGCTGCCTCGTCGCCCGACAGCTCGGCGTAGAGCGAGACCGCCTCGGCGGTCACCAGCGCGTAGCTCACGACGATGCCGTGCCCCTCGGGCCAGTAGCCGTCGCTCGACTGGAACGGCAGCACACAACGCGCAAAGAAATCCCGGGCATACTCCATCCACTCGGGCCGCTGCAAGGTCCGGCCTGCGCGGTAGAACAGCAGGCCGTGCCAGGTGTCGTGATTCCCGACAAACTCGGCCGGAGTCTGCGCGTACTTCTCCTTGAAGCGGTGGTGCAGGACATCGACCGCGCCGGTCACGGCTGCGGCCAGGCGCTGCCGGAGCTCCTTGCTGCCCACGTCGTGCCGCTCCATCAGTTCGAGGGAGCACAGCACATAGTAATTCAGCCACTCCCCCACATGCCGACCCCACTCCCGGCCGCGGGAGAAGTGGGGTGTGTGGAAATCGGGCCCCGTGATGGCCAGCACGTACTCGAGATTGCGCAGCGCCAGCTGGAGGTACTTCGAGCGCTCCGCGTCGGTTGCCCCCGGGATTTCCCCGGTCGCGAGCTGCAGGAAGGTGAAATGGCTGAACTGGTTGTAGTAGGACGGCCCCTGCGCCTTCGGCCAGTCGATCAGGTCGAGATCCATGCTGCCGCTGGGGCCGAAGTGCGGCGCGAGCAGGCGCGCCCACTCGGCGGCGAGCAGGCCCGCCTCGCGGCGGAGGTCGTCGAGGGACGGATCGCTCGGCGCGTTCATCGGGCGGGACGGCGGGCCTTGCGCGTGGGCGCCTTGGCGCGGGGTGCCGGCGCCGGGGCCGAGAGCTTGCGGAGGCTGGTCACGAGCTTTCGAAAATCCGCCGGGAGCGGCGCGCGGAGGTCGAGCGCGCGGCCGGTGATGGGATGGCGCAGCACAAGATGCTCCGCGTGCAGCATCACCCGCGCCGGCGGCAGCGGGAGCCGGGGATCGGGTTTCCATCCGTAGACCGCATCACCGAGGAGCACGTGCCCGATCGACTTCAGGTGCACGCGGATCTGGTGCGTGCGGCCGGTGTGGATGGCGCAGCGCAGAAGGGTCGCGAACGGCGCGAACCGCTCCACGACCTCCCAGTCGGTGTGCGCGTCCTTGCCGCCGCTCTCCTCCTCCACCACGGCCATCTTGTGCCGCTGCGACGGATTGCGCCCGATCGACTTCCGGATCGAGCCGCTCATGAGCGTCGGCACCCCGCTGACCAGGGCGAGGTACTCCTTCTGAAGCGTGCGTTCGGAAAACTGCTCCGCCAAGCCGCGGTGCGCGGCGTCGGACTTGGCCACCACGATCAGCCCCGAGGTCTCGCGGTCCAGCCGGTGCACGATGCCGGGCCGCTCCACGCCGCCGATGCCGCTGAGGCTCCCGGCGCAGTGCGCCAGCAGCGCGTGCACCAGGGTGTCCTCACCCGTGCCGGCGCCCGGGTGCACGATCATGCCCGCCGGCTTGTTCACGGCCAGCAGGTGCCGGTCCTCGAAGATCACGTCGAGCGGGATCTTCACCGCCTTCAGCTCGGCGGCGCGCGTCTCCGGAAACGAGTATTCCAGCACGTCGCCCGACTGCACGTTCGTGTCGCCGCTGATCGGCTGGCCGCCGCGCGTCACCAGGCCCGCGTCGAACGCCCGCCGAAACGCCGTCCGGCTGTGCTCCGGGTGCGACAGCGCGAGCGCCTTGTCGGCGCGCAGGTGACGGATGCCCGGAGGCAGCGTGTAGGTCTCGCTCAAGGGGTGGAGGCTCAGGCGCCGGCCAGCCGGTTGATCTCGGCGATCGCCGCCTGGCGCACGGCCGGGGCGACGCTCGCCACCTCCCAGCCGTTGCGCGCCACCTGGGCGAGCTCGGCGCGGCTGAAGCTGAGCTCCCGGGCCAGGGTCTCATATTCCTCGACCACCGTGTTGCCGAAGCAGAGCGGATCGTCGGTGCTCACCGTGCAGCGGATGCCCGCCTGCAGGAGACGGCGGATGGGATGCGCCGCAAAGTTGGGCGCGACCTGCAGCCGGACATTGCTGATCGGACAGACGTCGAAGGTCACGCCGCGGTCGGCGGCGAGCTTCATTACGGCCGGGTCCTCGATGGCGCGGACGCCATGCTGCACGCGCGTGACGCCGAGCTGCTCGATGGCCTCGCGCACGCGCGCGGCGCCGTCGAACTCGCCGGCGTGGCACTTGGTGACCTTGCCCGCCGCGCGGAGCCGCGCCCACACGGCCGCGGTCGACGGGTCGGTCGGCATCTCCTCGAAGCCGTGGAGGTCAACGCCGGCCAGGTCCGTCCAGGTGTGCAGCTGGTCGATGGTCGGCCGGAGGTCGCCGCTGAGATCCGTGCGGAGCATGCCGGTGAAGATCCGCACCTCGAGCCCCTTGGGCGCCGCGGCGCGCAGGGCGGCGATGATCTCCGGCCCGGGGACGCTGATGAACTTCGTGACCGGCAGGTGGAAGCTCGTCTCGACGTAGCGCACGTTCTGCGCGACGTGCTTCGCGAACATCACCTTCGCGGCCTCGTAGTAGCGCTCGGCGGTCGTGAACCACGGCAAGGCGTTGTCCAGGAGGATCTGCTCGAACTCCGGGAACGTCCGGTAGCGGTAGCTCGCGCGCCGGAACGGCGGGTCGGCGGGATAGCGCGCCGGGTCCCAGCCGGTCAGCAGTTCATAGGGCAGCGCGCCCTCGACATGGAGATGGGTCTCCGTCTTGGGCAGCGCCTGGATGAAGGTCGGGAGGTCCATCGGGAGAGACCGCGGGAGCCGCCGGCCGGCGAACGAGCCGGCGGCGGCCGCGGTGGCGGGACGGGCGGATCAGCGGGCGGACTTGCCCTGCAGGTAGTCGGGGTTGAGCTTGTGCAGCGACTTCGGGACGAACAGGCCGTCCTTGCGGATGAGCTTCCCGTCGAACCAGATCTCGCCGCCGCCGTATTCCGGCCGCTGGATGCAGACCATGTCCCAGTGGACCTGGGAGCGGTTGCCGTTGCCCGGGTGCTCGTAGGCCTGGCCAGGCGTGAAGTGGAAGGAGCCCGCGATCTTCTCGTCGAAGAGGATGTCGCGCATCGGCTCGAGGATGTACGGATTGAAGCCAAGGGCGAACTCACCGATGTAGCGGGCGCCGGCGTCGCTATCGAGGATCTCATTGAGGCGTTTCGTGTTGTTGGCGGTGGCCTCGACGATCTTGCCCTGCTTGAAGACGAGCCGGATGTTGTCGAACGAGGAGCCGAGGTAGACGGTCGGCGCGTTGTATTGCACGACGCCCTCGACGCTCTCCTTCACCGGGCAGGAAAACACCTCGCCGTCCGGGATGTTGCGCAGGCCGCCGCACGGCTGCGCGCCGATGCCCTTGATGGAGAACCGGAGGTCGGTGCCCGGGCCCTTGATGTGCACGCGGTCGGTCTCCTCCATGAGCTTCTTGAGCGCGGCCATGCCGGGGGTCATGCGGCTGTAGTCGAGCGTGCAGACGCGGAGGTAGAACTCCTCAAACGCCTCGGTGCTCATGCCCGCCTGCTGGGCCATCCCGGGGCTGGGCCAGCGGAGCACCACCCACTTGGTCTTGCCGACACGGTGGTCGAGCACGGGCTTCATCAGCCGGCTCACCAGCTGCACCTTCTCGGCCGGGATGTCGGAGCCCTCGAAGATGTTCTCGGAGCCGCGCAGGGCTATGTAGGCGTCCATCTTCTGCATGCGGGCCAGTTCGATCTCGGCGTGCGGCGCGAACTGCGCCTCCTCGGCCCCGAGCGAGAGCTCGCGGGTGATCCGGGCGCGGTGGTTCTGCACGTACGGCAGCGCCCCGCGCTTCCGCGCGGCGCGGATCAGGGCAATGACGATGGTATCCGGCACGTCGAACGCGTCAATCAGGACGCGCTCGCCCTTCTTGAGGCTCGTGGAAAACCCCGTGAGCCCTTCCGCCAGCTGCATAAGACGAGGATCGGTAATCATGCCCCCGAGCTAACCCGAGAGGCGGGCGGGCGTGCAAGACTATCAATTGCGGATTCCGGCGGCCGGATTCTGGACCCTCGCCAACGTCGGTCCGCCGCGCGTTACAGCTAGTTCGGCGATTCCGGAATCCGGATTCCGGAATCCGGAGTTCTGCTCCCGTTGGTGGGAAAACAGATCCTCCCCACGGCTTCGTCGAAGTCGGCGGCGCCGCGGATGATGTCGATCTCCAGGCGGAGATAGAAGAGCGGGAGCGGGAAAACGCGGTTCTCGGGCAGGCGCACGGCGTCCTTTTCGGTGGTCACCAGGCACTCCGCGCCCTCCCGGCGCGCGAGATCGAACAGCGCGTCCACGTCCTCGTCCGTGTAGCGGTAATGGTCCAGGAAGCGCTCGCGCGCCACCAGCTTTGCGCCGAGGTCGCGCAGGAACTTTTCGAAGCTCTCCGGCGTCGCAATTCCGCTGAACGCCGCCACGCGCCGGTTCTTGAGGTACGTCAGCGGCTCGCGCGCGCCCGGCGAACCCGGCGCGAAACCGAAGCGCTGCAGGTATTGCGGCCGGTGCGCGCACTCGATGAGGTCGACCGTCGGGTTGTGCTTCGCGATCAGCGCCTCGAGCTCCGGGTCGCGCTCGCCGTTCGACTTTGTCAGGAACACGTAGCTCGCGCGCCGCAGGTGCTTGATCGGCTCGCGCAGGATGCCGCGCGGCAGGAGGTGGCCGTTGCCGAACGGGTTGGTCTTGTCGACCAGCAGCAGGTTCAGCCGGCCCTTCAGCGGCAGGTACTGGAAGCCGTCGTCGAGCACCAGCGTGTCGCAGCCAAAGCGCTTGATCGCATATGCGCCGGCCTTCACGCGGTTCTTGTCCACCAGCACGATCACGCCGGGCAGGTTCCGCGCCAGCATGTACGGCTCGTCGCCAGCGTCCTCGCTGTCCAGCAGCACCCGTTCGCCGTCGCTCACCACGCGCGGCGGCGGCTCCTCCGTGTGCGTCAGCGCATACCACCACTTCTTCCAGAACGGCGGCGCCTTGCTCTTGTAGCCACGGCTCAGGATCGCGACCTTCCGGCCGCGGTCCCGGAGCGCACGCGCAAACTTCTCCACTACCGGGGTCTTGCCCGTGCCGCCGACCGTCAGGTTGCCCACGACCACCACCAGGCAGCCGAGCGGCTGGTCGTGGAAGATGCGGTGACGGTACAGCCAGAGTCGCGACTGCGCCACGATGCTGAAGATCCACGAGAGTGCCTGCAGAAAGGCGCCATAGAGCGCCGGTCCCGTGCCCGCCCGTCGGCCGAGAATCACGTCAATCGTGTAAAGTTCTAGGGCCGTGAACTTTTTCTTCAGCCAGGACTGGGACATGCGCTTGACGGGAATGAAGGTTGACGCGGTCCCCCGCGCAAACTGTTTTCGAACCGGTCCCCGAGATTCGGGACCTCCCTCCTGCGCATTTGTTGTCCGTCCCCCTCCCTCCCATGAGCTACAAGCTTTTCATTCCCGGCCCGATCGCCGTCTCGGAAAAGACCCTGCGCGCCATGGCGCAGCCCATGATCGGCCACCGCAGCACCGACTTCGTGGCGCTGTACCAGTCGATCCAGCCCGAGCTCCAGGCCCTGTTCTACACCAAGGACCCGGTGTACCTCTCCACCAGCAGCGCGTGGGGCGTGATGGAAGGGTCCATCCGGAATGTCGTGAAAAAGAAGCTGCTGTGCTGCATGAACGGCGCGTTCTCCGACAAGTGGCTCGACGTCGCCCAGCGCTGCGGCAAGGCCGCCGCGCCGCTCAAGTACGAGTGGGGCCAGCCGATCGATCCCGCCGCCCTCCGCCGCGAGCTCGCCACCGGGCAGTACGACGCCTTCACACTCATCCACAACGAGACCTCGTGCGGCTGCATGACCGACCTTGCAGCGATCATGGCCGTGGCGCGGGAATTCCCCGACGTCATCAGCGTAATCGACACGATCAGCTCGTTCAGCGCCCTGCCGATCCGGAAGGACGAACTCGGCATCGACGTGATGATCACCGGCTCGCAGAAGGCGCTCGCCCTGCCGCCGGGCATGTCGCTGTTCTCAGTCTCGAAGCGGGCCCTCGCGCGGGCCGCTACGGCCACGGATCGCGGGTACTATTTCGATTTCCTCGAGTTCCAGAAGAACCACGAGGGCGGCATGACCCCGAGCACGCCGGTGATCCCGCTGATCTACGCGCTCAAGTCCAAGCTCGAGGACATCCGCCTCGAGGGCGTGGAAACTCGCTACGCGCGGCATGCGCGGCTCAACCAGACGGTCCGCGCCTGGGCGCAGACCAAGGGCTTCACGCTGTTCCCGAAGGAAGGCTACGGCTCGGTCACGCTGAACTGCTTCAACAACAATCTCGGCTACGACCTGCCGGCGCTGAACAAGCTCCTGAAGTCGAAGCACCACCTCGTGATCGACGGCGGCTACGGCAAGCTCAAGGGCAAGGCGTTCCGCATCTCGAACATGGGCGACGAAACCGACGCTACGATCGCCGAGCTGCTCAAGGCCCTCGACTCCGCGCTCGCGGAAACACCGAAGCTCGCCGCGCGCTGAGGTTGCTTCGCCACGAAGGGCACCAAGGACACGAAGAAAAGGCCTGTGCCTCGCGGTCCTAGCGGACTTCGCGGTGAGAAAATTGCCTGAACTTCGTGCTCTTTGCGTCCTTGGTGGCGAGCCTCAAAGTCAGTTTTTTCGATCGGCTCTGGAAGGCCGCGATAAAACTAAGCCTTGAAATCGGTGCGCGTGGTGCGTAACGCCTCGCCGCCTCATGAAGTCACTCGTCATCGCCGAGAAGCCGTCCGTGGCGGCCGATCTCGCCAAAGCCTTGGGGAAAATCCCCAAGAAGGGTGACCATTATGAAAATGACGAGTACGTCATCTCGTACGCGCTCGGTCACCTCGTGGAGCTCGAGATGCCCGAGGACATCGACAAGAAGAAATACGGGTTCTGGCGCCTCGAGACCCTGCCGATCATCCCGGAGAAATTCGGCCTCAAGCCCATCGAGGATTCCAAGGAGCGCTACTCCGCGCTGAAAAAGCTCCTCGCCCGGAAGGACATTGATCAGGTCATCAACGCCTGCGACGCCGGCCGCGAGGGCGAGCTGATCTTCGCCTATCTTTACCAGCTCACGAAGTGCAAGCTGCCCGTGAAGCGCGCCTGGATGCAGACCATGACACCGGGCGGCATCCGCGACGCCTTTGAGCATCTGCGCGACGGCCAGCAGATGGCCGGCCTCGCCGACGCCGCCCGCTGCCGCAGCGAGAGCGACTGGCTGATCGGCATCAATGGCACGCGCGCCATCACCAAGCGCATGTTCGGCTCCCGCGCCGGCCACGTCGCCTCCGTCGGCCGCGTCCAGACCCCGACCCTTGCCATCGTCTACGCCCGCGAGCTGGAGATCCGGAATTTCATCCCGCGCACCTTCTGGCGCGTGACCGCCACCTTCGAAATTGCGAAGGGCCGCTACGAGGGCGTCTACCAGCGTCCGAACTTCAAGCGGGCCGAGAACGACGATCACGACCGCGTTGACCGCATCTGGGACCGCGCGCAGGCCGAGGCTGTCCTCGCCGCCGCGCAGGGCCGCTCTCCCGCGACGGTCACGGAGGAAAAGAAGGCCTCCACCCAGGCGTCGCCGCGCCTGTACGACCTCACGACGCTGCAGCGCGAGGCGAACAACCGCTTCGGCCTCCCCGCGCGCCGCACGCTGCAGATCGCCCAGTCCCTCTACGAGAAGCACAAGGCGATCACCTATCCCCGCACCGACTCCCGGGCGCTGCCCGAGGACTACCTGCCGACCTGCCGCGAGGCGCTCGCCGGCCTCCACGGCGACCTCGCCGGTCATGCCCAGAAGGTGCTCGCCGAGGGCTGGGTCCGGCCGAACAAGCGCATCTTCAACAATGCGCTGATCTCGGACCACTTCGCGATCATCCCGACCTCCACCGCGCCGAAGCACCTCGACGAGATGGAAGCCAAGGTATTCGACATGATCGCGCGCCGCTTCGTCGCGACGTTCTACCCGGCCGCCGAGTTCGACGTCACCACGCGCCTGAGCAACGTCGCGGGCCACGACTTCAAGACCGAGGGCAAGGTGCTCACGTCCGCCGGCTGGCTCGCCGTGTACGGCAAGACGACCGTCGACGACGACTCGCCTGATTCGAAGGCGCTGCCGGCCCTCTCGAGCGAGGACGGCCAGCCACCGCGCGCCCAGACCGTCGAGGCCCGGACCCACGAGGAGTCCACCAAGCCGCCGCCGCGCTACACCGAGGCGACGCTGCTCTCCGCGATGGAAGGCGCCGGCAAGCTGATCGACGACGAGGAACACGCTGAGGCGATGAAGGAGCGTGGACTGGGCACGCCCGCCACCCGCGCCGACACGATCGACGGCCTGATCAACCAGAAGTACATCGAGCGCACCCACCGCGACCTCGTCCCGACCGCGAAGGCCGAGCAGCTGCTCCAGTTCCTCTCGGCGGTGAAGGCCGACGCGCTCACCCACCCGGCGATGACCGGCGAATGGGAGTTCAAGCTCCGCCAGATGGAGCACGGCCATTTCTCCCGCGCGCAGTTCATGACCGAGGTCACCGACCAGACCAAGGGCATCGTCGAGCGCGTGAAGAGCTTCGAGGAGGACGACTCCATCGCCCGCGAGACGGACATCCTTTCCCCGACCGACGGCAAGCCGCTGCGCGAGACGCTGCGCGGCTACAAGTCCCACGACGGCGAGTTCATGATCTACAAGGTCATTGGCGGCCGAAAGATGGAGGAGACCGAGATCCGCGACCTGGTGGCCAACCGCGCCATCGGTCCGCTCGAGGGGTTCCTCTCCGCCAAGACCCACAAGCGCTTCTCCGCCCTGCTCCGCCTCACCAAGGACGAGGAGTCCGGGAAGTGGAAGACCGAGTATGATTTCGGCGACAAGGTCGACCTCGGCACCGTCGAGCCCTACTGGACCGATCCGGCGACCGGCGCGGGGCTCTGCGAGGTGGGCTCAAGTCACGTCCTGCGCGAGCGCGATGGCGACGGCTGGAAGCAGGGCTTCCGCATCGGCCGCCTGATGTGCCAGAAGCCGATCACCCGCGAGCACGTGATCCAGCTCATCGCGAACGGCAAGACCGACCTGATCACCGGCTTCATCTCCAAGCGCGGCCGCCCGTTCGATGCGTTCCTCAAGCGCGAGGGCGCCCGGTTCACTTGGGAGTTCCCGCCGCGCGCCCCGAAGCTCGACAAGGACGGCAAGCCCATCCCGCGCAAGACCAAGGCGCCGCCGGATCTCTCGAACGCCAAGGTCCTCGCCCAGAGCGCCGCCTTCAAGGGCGAGGTGCTCGAGGCCGGCGACAGCTACTACGTTCGCCGTCCCGACCAGGACAACCGCATCGTATTCACGATGAAGCGGCACATCTGCCAGAAGGAAATCCCGCCCGGCGAGCTGCACAACCTGCTCGAGAACGGCCGGACCAACCTGATCGAGGGATTCACCTCCAAGGCCGGCAAGCCGTTCAACGCCTACCTGGTGCTGTCCAAGACCCGCACCAAGGCGGACTTCGAGTTCCCTCCCCGCTGACCGGCCCTAGGCCGGGCCGAATTTCGGACTCCGGATTTTGGATTTCGAAGTTCAAAATCCGGGCCTCATCCCAGAAGACATTCGACGTAGGTCCTTCGACCTGCGACGGTCCCGGGCATTCCGACCGAAACTTCCCGGCGCGCCGCGCGTCTCTATCACTCTAAACCGTGAAATCCCGACAGACTTACCTCATTCTCCTGCTCGCCCTGACCACCGTCACCGGCGGTGCCGTCGCGTGGCGGCAGTATCAGGAGCTGATCAAGCTCCGCGCCTCCACCCTTTCGACCGACGAACGCGCCGACTGGCAGAAGCGGCTTTGGGACTCCGAGAAGCGTCGCCACGAGCTCGAGGCCGCGCTGGCCGACGCCAAGGCCAAGGGCGCCGAGGAGCCCGGTGACGAAGGCGGCCCTGGCGCCGTCAACCTCGACGAAGGCGGTCCCCGCCGCGGCCGCGGTGGCCCGGGCAATCTCGCCGCGGGTTTCATGGCCATGATGGAGAAGCCGGAGATCCAGAAGCTGCTCGCCCAGCAGCAGCGGGGCGCCCTCGACTCGCGCTACGCCGCGCTCTTCAAGAACCTCAATCTCACGCCGGAGCAGCTCGCGAAGTTCAAGGACCTGTTGGTCGAGAAACAGACCGCCATCGCGGACGTGATGGCCGCCGCCCGCGCCCAGGGCATCGACCCGCGGACCAATCGCGACGAGTTTCGCCAGCTGATCAGCGACACCCAGGCGGAGATCGACGCCAACATCAAGAGCACCCTCGGCGACGCCGGTTTCGCGCAATACCAGAACTACCAGCGCACGCTGCCGCAGCGTAACACCGTCTCCCAGCTGGAGCAGTCGCTCAGCTACACCAGCACGCCCCTCACGTCGGCCCAGTCCGACCAGATGATCCAGATCCTCGCCAACAACAGCGGTTCTTCCGGCGGCTCCGCGACCCGCGACAATATCCGCGCCAACTTCGGCGTCGCGTTCGCCGGCGGCGGCCCCAGCTCCCCGATCACGGACGCCGCCATCACCCAGTCCCAGTCCGTGCTCGCGCCGCAGCAGGTCCAGGCGCTCCAGCAGCTCCAGCAGCAGCAGCAGGCCCAGCAGCAGCTCGCCCAGGCAATGCGCAACCAGTTCCGCAATGCCGGCGGCGGGCAGGCCATCGTGGTTCCCGCCCTTCCCGCCGCTCCCTCTGCCCCCGCGACCAAGCCCGGCGGCTGAAAGGTGGAGCGCGTAGTCCCAACGCGTTGGGACCCTGCGCTCCCGCTCGGTGAAAGCGCAGCTTTCGGAGGGGCGTGTTCCTCCTGATGATGTGCGGCTGGCGCGGAATACGCTTGTGAGGTCGAAACCGCCTCCGGATAGTCCCGGCGGTTAAACTTCCTTCGCCATGATCGTAACCACCGCGCAGCTGTTCAAACACGCCTACGGCAAGTACGCCGTCGGAGCGTACAACATCAACAACGCCG
>CAYYGV010000057.1:0-23205 GCA_964471615.1 uncultured Opitutaceae bacterium | reverse complement strand
GTAGCCGATCTTGGGAAACAGCCCGAGATGCTGCTTGAACCAGTCGCGGCCGAGCGCGATCTGGCGGTGCATGTTCTCGATGCCGGGCAGGTTGCAGTCGGGCTGGATCCACCAGCCGCCGACGACCGACCAGCGGCCCGCGCGGATGTGCTTCACGATGCGGCGGAACAGGGCCGGATCATGCCGGCGCACCTGCTCGTAGACCCACGCCTCGCCGCGGGTGAAGATGATGTCCGGGTGACGGTCGAGCGTGTTGCACATCGTGTAACACGTGTTGAGCGCCTCATCGACGCCCGCGGTCCAGGGCCAGAGCCAGACCGGATCGATGTGGGCTTGGAATATGATATGGACGGTGCGCATGGTCTTGATTGCGGATTGCGGATCGCGGATTGCGGATCGCGGATTGCGGATTGGATTCCAGGTGGGTGGTTGAGAGAGGGGTTCTGCTGGAGGCGGTGCGCAGCGGAGCGACTGGATCGCTAGGATAATCCGCGATCCGCAATCCGCGATCCGCAATTCACCGGTGTCCTTCACAGTAAGCCTGCGACGCGACGTGGCTCCAGCCGCGGAGCACGAGGCGGGAGTCGGCGTGCGTGACCTGCGGCTCGATCCGGTCCTGGCCGGAGTAGAGCTGCACGAGCACGGTCTTCCGGAGGCGCGACGAACGATTGGGTTTCGAGCCGTGCACGGTGAAGTAGCTGAAGAACACCACGTCGCCGGGCTTGGATTCGACCGCGACGCCGCCGTCGAGCGGGTAGTTCTTTTCCATGAACCGCGAGTAGACCTGACCGCTGGTGTCCTTGCGGCGGCCGAGCCGGTGCGAGCCGGGATAGACTCGGAGGCAGCCCATCTCGTCCGTGGCCGGCGAGACGTGGATGATTGCGGCGATCATCGTGTTCTTCACCGACGGGAAATAACTCCAGTCTTGGTGCATCGGAAATGGCGCGCCTTTCTCCGCCGGTTTCTGGAAGAGCTTCGTGTGGTGCAGCACGACGTCCGGCCCGAGGATCGCCTCCGCGACATCGAGGAAGCGCGGGTCCTGCACGGCCTGCAGCCACTCGGCGGAGTAGAAGTGGACCTGGTGCGTGTGGATGAGCGTGGTCTCGCCGACCTTGAGCCGGTCGACCGCCTCGCCGCGCCAGCGCTTGTTCGGCGCGTCGTTGAAGCGCACGTTCTGCGCCACGATCCGGTCGAAGGCGCGCTCGAGGCGCTTGACCTGCGCCGGTTTGAACAGGCCGCGCGCGACGTAGTAGCCGTCGCGCCGGAACGCGGCGCGGATGGAAGCAGGGGAGGGCATGGGTAACGGGCCGGGTGTGCCGCGCGAAATCGTGGCCGCCAGCCCCGCGCCGGAAAGGAGGAAACGACGAGCACCCGCTGAAAATTCAACGCCTTCGAGGGGTGGCGCACAGGAGGCAACAGAGGGAACGGAGGGAGAACCATTAATCCTCTCTGATTCACGCTAATGGGTCCCCAACCAGATTAGTGTGGATTAGCGAAAATTAGTGGTTCTCCAACCGACCCTCCGTTCCCTCCGTTTTCTCCTGTGAAGTGTATTCCGAACGCGCCCTTCCGAGGAAACGGAGTGACAACCACGACCGCCCGGCGCAGAGTCCGCCTCCTCTTTTCATGGCCAAGCACCCCCTGACCGACCACGAGATCGAGCAAGACTTGTCCACGCCAACCGCGGGCGCGGTGGCGGCGGTGCGGGCGCTGGACGGCGACTACGCGGTGCTGGGGGTGGGCGGGAAGATGGGCACGTCACTCGCGGTGATGCTGCGCCGGGCGCTCGATGCCGCCGGCAAACAGAGCACCAAGGTCTACGGCGTGTCCCGCTTCAGCCGGCCCGAAGCCAAGCGCGAGCTCGCCTCCTTCGGCGTCGAGCCCGTCGCCTGCGACCTCGCCGACCCGGCCCAGGTGGCGAAGCTCCCCTTGGTTGCCAACGTCGAATACCTCTCCGGCCAGAAGTTTGGCACCGAGTCCGCCCCCGACGAGACCTGGATCCAGAACACGATCGTCCCCTCGCTCGTCGCGCAGCACTACCGCTCGTCCCGGATCGTCGTCTTCTCCACCGGCTGCGTGTACCCCTTCACGCCGACCTCCGGCCGCGGCGCCACCGAGTCCACCCCGGTCGCCTTCCTCGGCGAGTACGCCTCGACCTGCGTCGGCCGCGAACGGGTCTTCACCCACTACGCCCGCAAGCACGGCACGCTCCAGCTCATGTACCGGCTGAACTACTCCGTGGAATACCGCTACGGCGTGCTCGTCGACATCGGCCAGCGGGTCCTCGCCGGCGAACCCGTGGACATCACCATGGGGGTCTTCAACCTCATCTGGCAGGGCGACGCCTGCGCCCGGGCGATCCAGTGCCTCCAGCATGTCGCCAATCCCCCAAAGCTCCTCAACGTCACGGGGCCCGACAAGATCACGCTCCAGGACGTCGCCGAACGCTTCGGCCGGATCTTCCAGAAAAAGCCCCTCCTCACCGGCACCCCCGCCGGCACCGCGTGGCACTCCGACGCCTCGGAGTCGATCCGGCTCTTCGGCCCGGTGACCAAGTCCCTCGACGAGATGATCCAGAAAGTGGCCGGCCACCTCCAGTCCGGGGGCCGGCTCCTCGGCAAGCCCACCCACTTCGAGACCCGCGACGGCAAGTTTTGACCCCATGGACCTCCGCGCCCACCTGCTCCAAGGCCACGTGATCCCCGCCCAGCCCCTGGCGCTGGATCAGAACCGCCGCTTCTCCGAAAAGCACCAGCGCGCGATCACCCGCTACTACGTCGCCTCCGGTGTCGGCGGCTTGGCCGTCGGCGTGCACTCGACCCAGTTCGAGATCCGCGAGCCCCAGCACAACCTCTTCCGTCCGGTCCTCGAACTCGCCTCCCGCACGATCGACGAGGAACTGGCCAAGTCACCCCGGCCGTTCATCAAGATCTCCGGGCTCTGCGGCCGCACCGACCAAGCGCTCCGCGAGGCCGAACTGGCCAAATCCTTCGGCTACCACGCCGGCCTCCTCTCCCTCTCGGCCTTCAAGGCCGACACCGAGGACGCGATGATCGAGCACTGCCGGAAAGTAGCCGCCTCGATCCCGATCGTCGGCTTCTACCTCCAGCCCGCCGCCGGCGGCCGGCTCCTCGGCTACAGCTTCTGGCGCCGGTTCGCGGAGATCCCGAACGTGGTGGCGATCAAGATCGCGCCGTTCAACCGGTACCAGACGATCGACGTGGTCCGGGCCGTGGCTGAATCCGGTCGGGACGACATTGCGCTCTACACGGGCAACGACGACAGCATCGTCGTGGACCTCTTTACTCCGTTTACCTTCGACGTCTCGGGCAAGCAGGTGACCCGCCGGATCGTCGGCGGACTCCTCGGTCACTGGGGCGTGTGGACCCGCTCGGCGGTCCAGCTCCTCGAGGAGATCAAGCAGGCGCGGAAGTCATCGACGCTCGACGCCGCGTGGCTGGACAAGGCGATCGCGGTGACGGACATGAACGCCGCGCTCTTCGACTCGGCCAACGGCTTCAAGGGCTGCATCCCGGGGATCCTCGAGATCCTGCGCCGCAACGGGCTCGTGCCGTCGATCCACTGCCTCAATCCCCACGAGGTGCTCTCGCCCGGCCAGGCCGAGGAGCTGACCCGCGTGAGCCGCGCCTACCCGCAGCTCACCGACGACGCCTTCATCGCCGCCCACCGCGACCGCTGGCTTGCTTGAACGTCATGAAACCTCCGGCGTCAGTTGAGGAACTGCTGGCCCAGATGGTGTCGTTCGACACGGTCAATCCGCTGTTCGGCGGCACGACCGGCGGCGAGACGAAGCTCGTGAACCACCTCGAGCAGCTGGCGCGGTCGTGGGGCCTCGCCACCCGCCGCGCCCCGGTGGCGGGCAATCCGGAGGAAAATCTCATCGTCACGTGCGAGCCGGTTCCGGGCGGCGAGTGGCTCATGTTCGAGAGCCACCTCGACACCGTGAGCGTGGTCGGCATGACCGTCCCGCCGCACGCCGGCCGCGTCGAGGGTGGCAAGCTGTACGGTCGCGGCGCCTGCGACACGAAGGGCTCCGGTGCCGCGATGCTCTGGGCGCTCCGCGAATTCGCCCGCGACGCGCGCCGGCCGCGCAACGCGGCGCTGGTGTTCGTCGTCGACGAGGAGGCGCGCATGACCGGCGCCCAGGCCTTTGCCCGGACCGAGCTGAAGACCTTCCTGCCGCGGCTCCGCGGCGTGATCGTCGGCGAGCCGACGCAGCTGCGGCCGGTGGTGGCGCACAACGGCGTGATCCGCTGGCGCACGATCACACGCGGCCGCGCCGCGCATTCGTCCGACCCGAGCAAGGGCGTGTCCGCGATCAGCGCGATGCGTCAGGTGCTCGAGGTGCTGGAGACGCGCTACATTCCCGGCGTCACCGGCTGGCATCCGATGACCGGCCGCGCCGCGGCGAGCGTGAACACGATCCGTGGTGGCACCGCGGTGAACATCATCCCGGATTATTGTGAGATCGAATGCGACCGCCGGACCGTCCCGGGTGAAACCGCCGAGGCGGTGCTGGCCGAGCGCGACACCGTGCTCGCGGGCCTGCCCGTCGAGCACGATTCACTGTACGTGGTGCCGTCGATGGACGACGTGCAGAGCCGCGAGTTCCACCGCTGGTTGAGTCCGGTCCTCACGCGCCACGGTTGTGACGCCACAGGCCGCGGCGCCCCCTACGTCACCGACGCGAGCCACTACGCCGCCGCCGGCGCGCCCACCTTGGTCCTCGGCCCCGGCGACCTCGCCCAGGCCCACACGAAGGACGAATGGATCGCCTTGGACCAGTTGCGGGCCGCAGCGGACGTTTACCTCAGTGCCCTGCGGGCACCGGTGGTCTGAAATCCGCGCTCATCCGCGAAATCCGCGGAAGGGACCTGCCTCTGTGCGCCCCGCGGTGAGGGTTGTCCGAGATCTTTGTTTACCGCGGATGGCACGGATTTTCGCGGATGAGACGAGCCGATGCCGGGCCGACTGGGCATCGACGCGGCGTCGCTCCCCAGTCGGCCCAGCGGGTTCGTGGAAACCCGGACATGTCGCCGGTCATCACCGGATCGTAGTCCAAGGCCGAGCGGACCTAGCTTTGCGCATCGCGCAACGCGACGGTCCGCGAGGATTCACCTTCCGTATCCGCGACCTTTCGTGAAATCCGCGGTGGGTTGAGATACGGGGAGAGTAGACAGTAGTTGGTAGACAGTAGTTGGTAGACAGTAGCTGGTAGGTTTCTTCCTGCGACTTCGACGGGTCTTCCATCTACCAACTACCATCTCGAAATGAGCCGCGCGATTATCCTTACGCGTAGGTTCGCTCTGTCGCTGCGGTGAAGCGCTCTGTCGGCATGGGGACGCGCTCTTTCATCGTGGGGCTCGTGCCTCGCACGGTGAGGGCGGCTTCTCGCTCTTCTGGACAACGTCCTCCCAGCGTGGGGACGCAGTCTGGTGTCGGGGGATCGTTTCCCCGCAGTGTGGGGAAGACATCTCCCGCTCAGAGAAGGCGTTCTCCGCCGAGCCACAAACAACGCCCCCAGCGTTCCTTGGAGAACCGCTAATTTGGGCCCGCGGGCCCATTAAGTGTTACTTCACTCTCCCCGGGTGGGGAAGCGTTCCCCCGAACGGTGAACTCGCCCCCGCGCAACGGGAGCTGATCCCCATCGTCTTCGCCATCGTCCCGCCCCTCTGCGAACCCGCTTCGCCAACTCCCGCAAAGGTGTCTCCCCATCTGTAACGCGATCCGCCACGCCCGGAGCCAATCCCCGAAAAGCCGGACCGCGTCCCCGAACCCTGGGGAAGCCCACCGGATCTTCCGCAACCAACCCCAAGAACAACGCCATCGAGCACAAACCCCCAAGATCCGCGCCCATCCAACCCATCCGCGGCCCCCCCATCCGGTCCCCATTAGCGCGAATGAGTGAAGATTAGCGGTTCCCCAAAAAACCACGACCACCTCCGAACCGCGCATAAACGAACGAGCCGGCAAAACAGCTAGTCCGTTCTTCGAAATTTGCCTCTGCTTTAACCCTGACTTGCTTTTTCGAACCCTAGGTCTACCGGGCTAGGGAGAACCCTCCACGGACCCTCCGTCACGTGCCCCCGCCGACCCCAGAACTGACGCGCTGGTTCTCCGAAGAGATCCAGCCGCATGAGCCCAAGCTGCGCGCCTGGCTCCGCGCCAAGTTCCCGCAATTGGAGGACCTCGACGACCTGATCCAGGACACCTACCTGAGAATTTTCCGGGCCAAAGGAGAGGGGAAACTCGATTACCCGAAGGCCTATCTCTATACCACGGCGCGAAATGCCGCCCTCGACCTCTGTCGGCGGCGGAATTTCGTCAAAATCGACTCGGTAGCTGATCCGGAGGTTCTGTTCGTCTCAGAGGACAGGCCGACCGCCTTGGAGGCCTCCGATCGTGACCTCGAACTTGCCGCACTCACCGAAGCCATTCGCGCGCTGCCCGAGCGCTGCCGCGAGGTGCTCATCCTGCGCAAGCACCACGGACTCTCGCACCAGGAAATCGCCGAGAAGCTTGGGATCTCGCCCCACACCGTGAACGCGCAGATCTCCGCCGCTATGCTCAAGTGCCGGTTGTACTTCCGCAACCGCGGCCTGCTGGCTGAAAGGAACCATGTCCCAACGTCCACCCAGCTCTAGCGACGACACCGAGATGGACGCCATCCTGCAGACCGCCGCTGACTGGCGCGCGCGACAGGACGCTGGACTGACGTCCGACGAGACCGCCGAGTTCACCCGCTGGCGCGACGCCGACCCGCGCCACGAGGAACTCTACAACGAACTCGACCAAACCTGGTCGATCCTCGACCGCACCAGTGAAATACCCGAGGCCGCGCTCCGCGCGCCTGTAGACCGAGCTCAGTCGAACAGTAGACAGTCGGACCGTGGACCGTCCCACCGTCCACCGCCCACCGTCCTCCGTCTTCCGTCCCCCGTCCCCTGGCTCGCCGCTGCTGCCGCGATCGCTCTCGTCTGGACCGCCTGGACCCTCTGGCCGCGCTCAACTCCGCAGGACTTCCAGCAGACCGTTGAATCGACGTCACGGTACACCAAGCGCCTCGATCTGCCCGACGGCTCGGTGATCCGGATGAACTCCGCGACCGAGGTCACGGTGAACTACACCGCGGCCTCGCGCACGGTGCAGCTGTTGCGAGGCGAAGCGCACTTCGACGTGGCGAAGAACAAAGACCGCCCCTTCATCGTCGAAGCTGCCGGCGCGGCAGTGCGCGCCGTGGGCACGGCCTTCAACGTCGCCCTCAAACCCGACAACCTCGAGGTGATCGTTACCGAAGGTCGGGTAGCCGTCGGCCAACCCACCGCAGAGTTTGTGTCCGGCAAAGGGCTGGTGAATTCCGGATTCCGGATTCCGGATTCCGGATCGGACACTTCCGCACCTTCGAACTCCGACCTTCGATCTCCGAACTCCAATCAGCGAACTCCGAACTCCGATCTGCGAACTGCGACTTCCGCTCCGCCGGTCCGTCTGGTCTCCGCTGGCGAGAAACTGGTGCTGCCGCTGGAGCCGGCCCGTCCGTCGACCGTCGCCGCGGTCGCGCCAGCGGAAGTTTCGGAGGCGCTGGCCTGGCAGAATCACAAACTGGAATTCGAATCCGCCCCGTTGGCGGACATCCTGGCCGAGTTCAACCGGTACAACGTGCACCAGCTGGTGATCGCACCCGGTTCAGGCGACCTCGCCCGCGAACGCTTCGGCGGCTCCTTCCGCGCGGACGACCCGGATACATTCATTCAGCTCCTGAAACTGCGCTCGAACATCATCATCGAACCCGGCCCGCAGCAGACCGTAATCCGCCGGGCAGAGTAGCCTCCGGCGGGGCCGGAGGCGTCGAACGACCCAAGTCGAAAGTCGAAGGACCCCGGAGGCCGCCCGGCCCACTCGTCGCGAGCCCCGGTCCTTCCCGCAACTCCGGCGAGTCGACATCACGCAGCAAATAGCGGACAGCGCTGTTCATGCTAGCTACCAGCTACCATCTACAAGCTACCCATGGCTTTTCTACCCGCTACGCGCTACTCGCTACACGCTACTGAAAAACAGCCTAGCTGTTTTTCCCCGCCACTCGTCTTAGCGAGCATGACCCCACGTCTACCTTACCCCCGCGCGGTCGTGACCGCGTTGCTCGCCGTATTCCTCGGCTGTTTGACCATGCTCGCAGCCGAGCCGACCCCTAAGACCTTCGACGTCCCGGCCGGGCAGGCGCCGGCGACCCTGAGGCAATTCATCGACCAGGCGGGAGTGCAGGTGCTGTATTCCGCCGACGAAGTGCAAGGGGTGGCGACGCACGAAGTGAAGGGCCCCTACACCCCGATCGAGGCGATCCAGGCGCTATTGGCGGGGACGGGACTAGAGATACGCGAGACCAAGAACGGCGCGATCGCCATCAACCGGACCCTCGCCCCAAACGCCCAAAGGGCGATCGCGAGCACGAGCGACCGCCCGGAGAGCGCCCCACGCACTGAGACCAACGAAAACGGCGAGAAGGTCGTCAAGATGCAGACCTTCGAAGTCTTCGAGCGGAAAACGCTGAATATGGATGTGCGTCGAACGCGAGATGACCCACAAGCATACGTGGTATTTGATCGGGAAGTAATCGATCAGTCAGGGGCCGCGAACGTGGAAGATTTCCTTAAGCAGCGACTGACCATGAACACGACGATGCAGTCTAACTCCCAGCAAGACTTAGGGGATGGCACGAGCACGATCAATTTGCGCGGGCTTGGCTCTAACGAGACTTTAATTCTCGTCGACGGCCGCCGATTGGCTGGTGCCGCTTCGGGCAATGGAATTCTCAATTCTGCGGGTAGTACCACGCAACCGGACATTAATGGAATACCGATTGCTGCAATCGAACGGATCGAAGTGCTGCCTTCGAGTGCCAGCGCAATTTATGGGGGGGCAGCGCTTGGAGGCGTCGTGAATGTCATTCTGAAGCGAGAATTCAATGGCGGGGAATTGCGCTATGGGTTCAATTCGCCTCTCGATGCAGGGGCGCATCAGGAGAACGTTTCTCTCCTGTATGGGCTCACGCTTTCTGGGGGCCGCACACAGGTCATGCTTGGGGGTCAATCGAGTGACCAAACACCACTTTTGCTCCAGGATCGGCGAGGCTTGTACCAACGCGGGATCAATCAATTTCTTCAGAATGCACCGACCATCTTGTACACCGTCGGCAGCCCGTTCCGCGGTGCGACACCGAATATCTCGGCGACCACGAATCTCGTGCTCGACGATGGTACCCCGCTGAATTCTCGAAATACCCACCTTTCGTCGGGAACTGCTCCGGGCGCAAACCTCGGCCCCCAACTGCTGGCTAATGCTGGCTCATATAATTTCGACCTTGCCTCCGGTGTTGGGCTTCGCGGTCTGCACAGCCAATTTGGTCCGACATCCCGAACGAAATCCCTTTTTGGGACCATTCGCCAAACGCTGCCCCACGACGCGCAAGTATTCTTTGAATTCGCGTATGCCGGCAACGGCACGAGCCAAAATCGGAATCCCCTCGATTCAGGGTCCTTCCTGATCCCAGGTAATGCCATAACGAACCCTTTTGTGCAGACCGTTCGAGTCAATTTTCCCTCGGACGTTTCAGTCCCGTATACGAGTGATAGCATTACGCGCAGAGCCGCGATAGGAGCAATCATACCACTGGTCAACAAGTGGACCCTTGAGGCCGATTTTACATGGTCCGCGAATGACTACACCCAAGGGTACTATCACGGATATGCGGATCTCTCGGCGCTCACCAGGGCCCTGACAGGCGGCGCGCTAAATCCTTTTGTCGATACGCTCGCGTACCCGCTTAATCTCGCACCTTATTTGACTGCCAGTGAGACGTACTCAGGTCGGGCCACTTTGAACGACCTAAGCGTCCGCGTCGGCGGTTTGATCCACGAATTCCTAGGAGGTCCGATGACGTGGACTAGCGGACTTGAACACCGTCGGGAAGGTTTCGACAGAGCACAACTCGATGACAGCTTTCCACTCACGCCTGCGAATAACTCTGAAACGGTCGCCCTTGGACAATTGCAGGACACCAACAGCCTCTACGCGGAAACGCGGATTCCGCTTCTTTCGCCCGCAAATGGAGTTCGATTCGTTTCGTCGCTGGAGCTGCAACTGGCTGTCCGCTCCGAATTCTACACGACCCATAATTCGCCGCAATATGCAGACGTGCTTCCAGACGGGTACCACACAATCACTCATTATTCCCGCACCAGCCCGACGGTTGCTGTGAAATATGATCCGCTTCCTGCCCTATCTTTTCGTGCTTCCTATGCGACAGCATTTTTGCCGCCTACAGCGGCGCAGCTCCTCGCTGATCCTCGATTGTTCGACTCGTTTGGTGACACCGTTTTCGACCCTCAGCTCAACCAAACCTACTCGGGTTGGAGTATTCGCCAGGGTGGCAATCCGCATCTCAAACCGCAAACCGCCGAGTCGTGGACCTACGGCGTGATTTGGCAGCCGAAGGAAGGGCCTCTCGAGGGTCTTCGAGTGAACTTCGATTATTACGATATTCGGCAACCAAACTACATTACGACACCCTCCGAGCAGCAGTTAGTCAGCGACCCGGCCTTTGCGGACCACATCACCCGCAATCCTGCGACTGGAATGATCAGTGTAATCGACGTCACTCCAGTCAACGCGACAGAATACCACACGAGTGGTTTTGACGCCGGCGTTGATTATCGTCGCAAGACTCCGTTTGGTACACTCCAGGCGACATTCGCTGGGACATGGATTCGGCGCGATCTCCGTCAGTCAGCGCTTGGTTCTCCGTTTCTAGAGTATGCGGGATATCCGAATGACGGAGGCGAGGCGAAGTTCAAAGGCTTTAGTGTCCTGTCATGGGATCGCGGCGGTTGGAGCGCCGCTTGGACTACAAACTATGTGTCGTCATACCAGCAAATCGGCTCCCCCGGCAGTCCGTCATTCGCTCAATTCGGCACGGTCTTTGCACGCACTATCGCAGCACAAGGTGGTAACACTGTTTCCTCCCAAATCTACCACGACCTTATGCTCGGGTATCGTTTCGCTCGCACTCGCGAAGGCGGTATCCGGCGGGCTATTGACGGACTGTCTGTCCAACTCGGAGTGAAGAACATCTTCAATACTTACCCTTCGTTCGACGCGGCAAACTCGATCTATTATTACAGCTCGTTTGGCGACCCGCGTCTCAGAGTCTTCTGGGCCTCTCTCAAAAAAGCGTTCTGAACGACCGATTCGCGCGGGCAGCCGTTTCGTTTCGCGCACTCGAATTCTCATGTTGACTAGCAGCATGCGACGCGGACTCCAGTATACTTGGCTTTTCGCGGTTGCGTACCTCAACCTGGTAGCGCTGCCTCCCGCCAATCGAGACTGGCAACCGGAGGACTCTATCCGTGTCCGGTATTATCTTTCGGATGACGTGACGTGGTCGACGGATAGGGCACATTTTTTTTTCAGGAGTTCGTATGGCGACCTCGCGCACGACACAGTGGTGTCGGAGTTGTCCATTTTTTCGACTAAAGAGATTCTTAACGCGTTGTCGTTGGGCGGATCGGCCTCCCCAGTCGTCAAACCAATCCGAAAGCTTGTCCGAACTGGTGGTGGCTATCCTCAGTCGTCGACTCGCTACCCAATAACCTTTCTTAATGAGGAATGGAGTGCCGAGGGCACAGCGATCAATTTCCAAGGGCAGGATGAAAGAGGGATTCCGCAGTATTATCGTTATGATGTGACGAGCGGCGTGCTTCAGCAGTTGACCTCTTGGAATGACGATCTGGCCGCTGGCGTCGCAATGCAATTTGAGAGAGGTGTAGTCGTCGCCCACCTCGCGGTCGCGGGCCCCGATCGCGCCCCGCCCGAATATCCGAGTCATGTCATCACGGCGCGAGAGCTTTCAACCGGCTGGTTTCAGTGGTCCGCGTCTAGTCCCCGGCAGATCGTCACTCATGTGCAGGTTGCGGGCGAACCGGCTTGGACACTAGATGGCTCCGACTTCGATGGTGCTTCGAGCGGAGCATTCTGGTTTTCACCGGATTGCTCAAAGGCTGTCACGCTTCGGCGGCCACTCAGTCCTGGGCCAAGCTGGGAAGCCTACGGTGTGGTGAAAAATGGCAAGACAGATGTCCCCGGCTTTTACCTCGTCGACCTAAACAAGAAGGCTGCAGTTCCATTGTTGGACGCGCCCGCCGGGGAGGCAATTAGGTCGACTGTCGGGACCCGATTCCGCGGCGAAGTGCGCGCGTTTTGGATGTCCGACAACACTCATGTAGTTATCGTCAATACCACCTTGCCGTTTGCGCAAGAAGCCGAGAAAATGCAGACTGATCGGCGGAATGTTGCATACATTGTTGCTGTCGACGTGAGTGACGGCAGTTATGAAATCCTAGAGAGAATCGTCCAACAACCATCGATCACGAGCCCGGCGTCAGTGGTGACCAATGCCGGTTGGATAGGTTCGAACCACGAATTCCTTGTGACGCACGAGAGTGTTGGCCGACCGGCAAATGGAACAGTCTATTCCTTCACTAACGGGAAATGGACCCATCGGTCAATTGGGCCCGAAGTAGTGGTGGATCGGCATGCGCCGCAGTCTCCAACCGAACGAAAGGTCTCAGTTGCGTTGGTCCAGAATCAGAATCTGGCCCCACGCATGATCGCTTCTGCGGGTGGGCGCGAAATTGCTTTGGAATCCTCCGATCCGGCATTGGATGGAATTTGGCGCGCCGATGTACAGACGTTTCATTGGAAGGAGGCAGGCGGTTCGGTGGCCGCCGGAGGTCTGCTGCTTCCGCGCAACGCGAAGCTTCCGGTGCCACTCGTAATCGAAGCCTACGCCTACACCCCGAAAGAATTCACGGTCGATGGTCCCGCCCGTCATGCATATGCGGCACAGGCATTGGTCGCTCGCGGGCTAGCAGTGCTTATTCTCGATATTTCGGATGCGACGGGCCCAAAGGAGTGGGCCGACTTAGGCGAAAGGGTGAACGCCGCGTCGAATGCGTTGGCAGCACTGGGCTACATCGACCGGTCGAAGGTGGGAATGATTGGTTTCTCCCGCGCCGGATTTGTCACTGGCCGGCTAGTTGCGAATCCAAGCAATGTTCCGCTGGCCGCCGCGATTATCGACGATGCTTTTTCGGCAACATTTTCGGCGTATCTCGCTCTCGGTGGTTTGGGGTTTGACCGAAAACAGTTTGAAGAAGCTTACGGCGGTTCATTTTGGAATGAAAAGGCCGCGTGGCTTCAGGACGATAGCACTATGAATATGGATCAAGTAAGAACACCGGTGTTGTTCACCGTCCACAATCAAGCCACACTTCTCAACATTATCGACCTTTTCGGCGCATACCGTCTGAGCGGACATCCTGCCGAGTTCCTAATGTTCCCCCAGGGCTTGCATAATCTCTCAATGCCGCGTCAGCGCTTGGCTAGTTACAAGGCTACAGTCGATTGGCTGTGCTATTGGCTTAAAGACGAAATACCTGCTGACCCGGATCGCGCTGCTCGCTGGGCCATCCTCCGAAAACAGCAAGACGAAGTCCTAAAGCATCCGCCACCACCGAAGGGTAAGTGGGTATTTGTGCCGAATGCCGTACAGCCGGCATGGACACCACCTCTTGAGTCCAAAGTGGCGGGCTCCAGGGAATCATCAGAAAGCCGAACCGAGGAACTGACCAAGATAAGGTGACCAGAAAAGGAGACCAAGCCAAGGGACGGGTTACTGACGGGAAAGGGAAGTGAGGCCCAATCGAAGGGGTCAGGCTTTCACTCCTTGATTGAAGAACGCTCAGTCAGGATTGGAGCCTGCTCCAACGGTGTTCGTTCGTCTTTCGATGCTGCGTGAGTGACCTCCAATTTGGCTAGAGACGTGTCCGGTCGTTTTTGAGTGCGTTCCAGGGGTACCGGACCTCGGTGGTACCAGGGTTGGAGCGAGCTCCTGCAGCGTTGGAACGCGGTCCAAGGGATCTGCAGCTGGTTCGAACTCTTTTTGAGCCCGTTCCAACAGTGTTGGAAGCCGTCGCAAATGCGTCCCGAACCAGCGTCCCGTCAGTAAGTTGGAGCGCGCCTAATTTTGGAACGCGTTCCAATACAGTTTTACTTCACCGCAACAGCCTTGGAGACGTGTCACGGAATGCGTGACGCGGCTCCAACGTTGATGGAGGTCGGTTCAGAAGAATTGGATGAGTGAGGGTGAAGGATTGGAGGCCGTTCGAATCCCGTTGGAGCGGGTTCCAACTGAGTTGGAACTGGAGCGAACACTACTGGAACGCGCTGTGCCTCATGCGCAGCGAGCTCGAACCAGAGTATCCGGGCCAGGCTGCACACAGATCGTGATGAATGGTCAGTTTCGGTGCGGCCCAAGCGAAAAGGGCAGGCACTCATGTAATATAAAAGGTTGACCGGTCAAAACGCGTGTGTGCTTCATTCTAGCAACAGCAAGGCCAAAGGAAGAGGTGCTGTCGGCCCGGCATCGCTACTGTCGAGAGATTGCGAGCTCTAGGTACGCGTGATGAATCGCCTTTTGCAGCTGAGCCAACCGCTCCGAGTATTGATGCTCTTTGCAACAGCGATCAATATCGGACCGTAAGGTCTCTAGAGCGCGTTTCCTTTCGGCCGGGTTCTGCATCCACGTATTGATGTATGCGAACTCCTGCGAATGTAGAATATGTGGGGGGTGGTTCTCGCTAGGACGACTCGCGCAATGGGCAACTAAGATCGCACGGGCTGCATCACGCATCGACCTGGCCTCGACGACTCTATCCGACTTGCATGCCCTCTTGTAGAGCAGCAATGCCTTGGTACATTGGACAAGAAAGTCATCTGGCGCTAGTCCCTCAGCAGAAGAGATATAAGCATCTGCCAGTTCTAGCTCGCCGAATTCGAGTTCAAGAGAGCCGTACTGCAGCCAAAAATGGAAGTCGTTATTAAAGTGCGCCCTGACGCTGTCGTAAATATGCCGCGCCCTATCAATGGACGCCTCAAAGCGTTGCCATATTAGTCGGTGATTAATGATTTCACGATACATGCGAAAACCCTGTGAGCGGACTTTTGCATCGGCAGGAACATCCCGAGAGATAACTGCCAAAAGCCGTATGTACGCAGCCTCAAGGAGGCCCCGAGCAACTATCACATCGGCCATAGCTTGCGCTATGATTCGATGGCGCGCAACCAGCCCAGTCCGTGCTCGGCGCACAGTGACCACGATTTCTTTGAGTTCGTCGGCTAGGAGCGATAAGGTCGCGTTTGGCTGCAGATCTGATAAGGATACAAACTGTTGCTCGCTAATAGAATAGCCTGCAGCAGTAGCAATACAGACAGCTGCGTAGACGATTCGTATCTCGTCGCTTGGCAGAGATGCAAATTCGCTCTCAAGTATCGTATCGAAATCAACGCCCTTGGTCGCTTCCCTCATCGCGACTAGCAACTGCTTGCCTGCGCGAATGGAGATCTCGGCTATCTGCTGCTTCCTCGGCAGGCCCAAGAGACGACCCAAAAGGCCATTCCGTTCAAGCGTATCGAGGACAGCTATGACATCTTGCTCGCTGAGATTTGGTATTGAATACCGAATCACATTATAGTCCGACGTAAGCGCCCGCTCCGTATATGAAAAAGCGTTTGCGCGGTCGGATACTATCAAGAGGGGCTTAATGCCTGCCGCAGAAGCTGCCTCTATATACTCAAGCAAGGGTCCGCGGATCTGAGATGCGTTATCACAAAACAGTATCGCTCGTCCCGAAATATGGGAAAGGGCAGAGGCAAGTACGAACTTGGGAACGGCCTCTTCGCTATCGCTCCAAAAGACCAGGTGACCAGCAGCGCGTAGCTTTAGGGCAAGGCGCATCAAGGTTGTCGACTTTCCCGAGCCGGCATATCCGGTTACACTGATGATTGAGAAAGATGGGCTAGAGAGTGCGCCGGCGACAATCGAAGCCAAGTCATCTCCGCAGGTGCGAGGAGCGTCGAGGTTGTTAAGGAGGGTGGGCCAGTCAGGCGTTGCACCGAGGAGAAAGGATTTACGGGCAGGCGGAGCCCTGTCTGGGATCCTTACGGGTGAAAAGACGGAGTAGAATTGCTCAAGCTCTCGTAGTTGCCTTGGTCGGAGTGTCCCTGCAGCCTTCTGCTCGATAACGGAATATTCTGGGTGAGCGGCTAATAGCACCTCTCGACGATCACGCTCGCGGTCCGTGGCTCCATGCAGGAAATTGAAAAACTCTTCGGCCGTCGCGCAGATTGGGGTTACGTTATAAGTCTTGAGGGCATCGACTGCCGCAGGAGAGAAAGCAGGCTTGATCCAAAACGCTTTCTCCCGCTGCTCGCCTTCGCTATGCTTGCGCCCGCGCAGCTCAACCGCCTGCCAAAACAAAGGTTCGTCGAGTTCGCTGCCGACAAACAGGACGGTCCGTGTGACAAAGTCGCGTGCAAGTTGCGCATACCAGACCGGAGCATCGCCGGCTCTCCTTGCATATTGGGAAAACCCGAAAGTAAGGCTGCTAGGAGAATTCCAGTCGATGCCATTTAGTTTTATATATTGTATCTCACCAAGAAACTGATCCCGGTCGCAAAAATCGTCTCGTTGGCCATCGATGCGGCGAAGTTTGAGGCCATTGACGTCCAAGTATACTCGCTCCATCACATCGTCTATGTTGGTTGTATATATGCGATACCAAAAGAACTGGGGAACGATGCTATACCACGCCTTGACGGCTTTACATTCGAAATTGTCTCGGAGGAGAATGCGCAAATTTGCATGGCTGGTTTTGAGGGCGGCCTGAAAGGTCCGCTTTAGGTCGTCTGCTGGTGGACTTGGATAACCTAAGTACTCCCAAAGCTGGGAATTTAGCTCGGTGCCGGAAGGCATTGGTCGTCCCCGAATATTGGTGGCATCGAATGAGAAGCCAGCACCCGTAAAAAGAACCACGCTGTTACCTAGCAAGGCACGCCTTAGGTACACTAGTTCATTGGCCCCAATATCCATATTGGCATCGATCTAGACGGACGGATTTTTGAGGTCAACCAGAGAGCCGTACTGCTCCAACGCTAGGGGGCGATGGCTTGTCCAAGCGAAGGGCGTAGGCGCCAAGTCGTGATCTGTCATGATGGTACGAAGGCTAGCTCGAACGAGAGTGTTCGGAGTGGCATTCGATTGCGTCTCCGATTGTGCTAGGCAACCGAAGCGGCACCTAAGTTTCAGGTATGATCTGGCTGTAGTTCAGTTGGCTGGATCAAAGGACGGGGTCCCTGCGACGTCTCCGGGTACCGGGGTAACGGTCGTGGTAGCGGACCCAGCTTTGGGTGGCCTCGGGGTCCTCATCGCGGCCCTTGGCGGTCATATCGAGGGCATTGTAGGTCGTGTTGAGCAGGTCGATGCCGCGCGCGAAGGTTGAATACGTGTGGTAGATCTTGCGGCCGTCTCGATAAAACGCGCTCGCTCCCTCGCGGTCTGACATGTCGGTCCAGGCGGCCGGAATCGGGCGGTAGTTGTAGACTGCGCGGCCGGCACGGATCTGTTCCGGCGCGAACGAGGCATGAAAATCGTAGTTGAAGGTGCCAGCGCCCGAGGAGACCCACTTGAAGCGCCAGCCCATCCGCTGCTGGTAGGCGCGCAGGGTCTTCCAGGGTGCGCGCGAGATCGCGACAAAGGTCGTGTCGCGCTGACCAAGGTGATGGCGCAGGCTGTCGAAGTGGTCCGCCCAAAAGGAGCAATGCGAGCAGCCTTCCGACTCAGCTGGATCAAACATGAAATGATAGACCAGCAACTGTCGCTTCCCGGCGAAGAGATCGGCGAGTGTCTCGCGGCCGTCCGGTCCATCGAACACGTACGGCTGGTCGACTGCCACCCAGGGCAGCGCGCGGCGCCGCGCCTTGAGCTGATCGTGCAGGCGGAAGTATTTCTTTTCCTCGGCAAGGAGTTTCTTGCGGGCGACAAGCCACTGGGCGCGGGATACGACCCGGTGGCTCGCGGTCCCGGAGCGGGTGACGATTTTGGCCATGGGATGAGGGCGTTTGGGGTTTGGGCCGCGCCACATCCACCGCGCAGCCAGACAAGGTTCACCGCCAAGATATCCAGGAAACCGTCGTGTCAAAGGGCGGGGGAGAGTAGGCAGTAGCTCGTAGGTTGCCTCCGACCGGCTTCGCGTGCCCCTCCTGGCTACCAACTACTAACTACCAGCTACATTTCCTCAGACAAAGGTCACTGCGGCTAGGCTACCCGGAGGTAACGAGGCGGTCAGTTTGCCGGAACTGTAGCGGAAAGACTCCCACTTCTGCGACGCGACGCGGTTGGGGGCGTCGGGGGTGTTGCAGTCGGTCAGGGCGCGGGCGGTGAGGATGCGGCCTTGCGGCTTTGCGGTGCTGGGCAAGCCGGGCAGGGCGAGCTCGAGGTCGAGCGGCTCGGTGGGGTCGGTGTGCGCGAGGGTAACGGTGACGGAGCCGTTGTCGGCCCGCGACGCACTGACGGAGAGCCGCGGGTAGGGCAGGCCGTCGTGCGTGAGTACCGGGATTTCTCCGCTCACGGGCAGGCGCTGCGCGTCCTGGTGGGGCACGTAGAGGTGGAACGCGTGCCAGGTTGGCGTCCGCACGGTTGTCGCACCGAAGGTGAGCAGCACGGAATGGAGCACGTTGGCGACCTGCGCGGCGTTGGCCATGTGGACGCGCTCGGCGTGACGGATGAACGAGTCGAAGGTAAGCGCCGACAGCAGGGCGTCGCGGATCGTCTGCTGCTGGAAAAACAGGCTCGGCCGCGGGCCCGGGTCGGGTGCGTACCACGAGCCCCACTCATCGACGATGAGCTTAACGCGCTTCTCCGGATCGTGACGGTCCATGATGCCGGTGTGCTTCGTGATCAGCTCGTCGATGAACCAGCCGTGCGCCATCACCGCGCGCCATTGGTCGGGCGTGAAATCGGTCGCGAGGAGCTTGAGCTGCTCCCGGCCTGGCGGGATGCCACCGTTCATGTAGTAGTGCAGCGAGAGGCCGTCCATCACCCGCGGATTGAACCGCGGCGCGGAGCACTCGCGCATGATCACCTCAGTCCAGTGGTAGTCGTCGACGCCGGGGCCCGTGGCGATGCGGAAGAGCGCGGATTTCTGGTAGTTGCCGAGCGCGTTGGCGTAGCGGCGAAACTCGTCGGCGTAGTACTCGGCGCGCATCAGCCCGCCGCAGCCCCAGCTCTCGTTGCCGACGCCCCAGTAGCGGACGCCGAACGGCGCGGGGTGGCCGTGCGCGGCGCGTTCGTCCGCGAGGCCGGCGCCGGTGGGGGCGTTGAGGTACTCGACCCAGTCGCGCATCTCCTGGACTGTGCCGGTGCCGACGTTGCCGCAGATGACGGGCTCGGCGTTGGCTTGGGCGCAGAAGTCGAGAAATTCAAACGTGCCAAACGCGTTGGTCTCGATCGCGCCCCAGGTGTCGTTGCGCAGGCGGGGCCGAGCCGCGCGCGGGCCGATGCCATTGCGCCAGTGGTACGCGTCCGCGAAACAGCCGCCGGGCCAGCGGATGTTCGGCATGCGGATCTCGCGCAGCGCCTCGACGACGTCGCGCCGGATGCCGCGCACGTGGGGGATCGACGAGTCCTCACCAACCCAGATGCTGTCGTACACGCACGTGCCGAGATGCTCGGCGAATTGCCCGAAGATATGCCGGCTGATCTTGGGGCCGGGCTGGTCGACGGCCACGGACAGGGCGAGGCGGGACGGCTGCATGCGGGGTGGGGCGAAAAACTAACCTTGGCTCTTGGGGCGGCCGCGCCAATTGTCCAGCCCGTCATGCGCGTTTTCTCCCGCGTCGAACCGCTCGCCGCCCCCGATGCGGGTCCGGGTCGGGAGTGTGTCTAAGGATTGGACGCGGCCGCCCCGATGCCCGACGCCCCGCTTTACCAGCCTCCCGCGCCCGGCGGCGATCTGCGCACCATGCTGCGGCGGCACCTCGTCGCCACCGCGCTGGGCCAACTCGACGCGGCGGCTGACGCGCGCGGACGCCTGCGTTCGGCCGCGGATTGGCGGACGCACGCGGCCGGCGTACGGCGGCGGTTTGCGGCTGCGCTCGAACACCCCGACCTCGTGCGCCGGGAAACGTGGAGGGTGCGCCGGCAGGGAGGACGCGACTGCGGTGAGTTTTCGTTCGAGAATCTCCTGGTCGAGTCGCTCCCGGGCGCGTGGATGAACGTCACGGTCTGGAAACCCGACCCGCGCCGCTGGGCCGCGCCCTGGCCGGCGGTGGTCACGCCGGTGGGCCACAACTCCAAGCGCACTCCGAACGAGCAATATCCGCCGCAGGTGTTCGCGGCCAACGGCTACCTCGCTGTGTCGTTCGACCCGCCGGGCTTCGGCGAGAAGGCGCAGGGCAACGATCATTTTTTCGACGGCGTACGCGGTTACGTGGTCGGGCAGAACCCGCTGGTGTTCTTCCTCGCCGACGCGCTGCGGGCGGTGGACTACGTGCTGTCGCGGCGCGACGTCGACCCGCGTCCGGGCGTGGCGATGACCGGCGTGTCCGGTGGCGGATTCTCCACCGTGTGCTGCTCGCTGCTGGACCCGCGGCTCACGGTGCTCGGTCCCTCGTGTTTCGGGCTCCCCGATGAACTTCATCCGGTCCGCAACGGCTATGCGGGCTGTCCCGAGACCCAGTGGTGGCGGCGGTTCGCCGACGGGTTGGGCCTGAGCGAACTGCTGATCGGCACCCGGTTCCGCCCGCTACTCCTAATGGCCGGCCGTCACGACACGGTGCTCACGGCGCGACATCTGGGCGCCCTCGTGGCCCCCGTGCGTCGGGCGTACGCCGCGGTCGGCGAGGCAAAGAAATTCCGCGTGCTGGTCGACGACTGCGGCCACGAGTACACGCCGAACCAGGCGTGCGCGTTTGTTGCGTGGATGCGCCGCTGGAGCTCCGGACGTTCTCGGACCGAGCCCGTGCGAATGCCGCGCCGGCTGCGTCTGCTGGACGAGGCCGATCTGCGCGGCAATCCGCCGTTCGGGCTCTGCATGGCGACCGCGGCTGCACGCGCGGCGCGAGGCCGGCGGCCGGTGACGAACGCGACGCAGGCGCGGCGGGCGCTGACGGCGCTGATTCCCGGATTTGCAGTGCACCGCCGGGACGGACTGACTGCGGTTTCGGCGCCCGGCTCGCGGATGGGACTTTGGACGCACCAGTTTCAGGAGTTCAGTCTCCACGACGGTGTAGACTGGGAACTCCCGGCTACGATGATGCGACCGGAGTCACCGTCGGCCGGCGCGCTGGTGTTTTTCGACGACCGCGGGAGATGGTCCGGATTGCACCAGTGGGGCTGGCTCAATCGCGTGACGGGCTTTTTTGGCACGGCGCGGCGTCCGCGCGGCGTGTTGACGGTCGACCTGCCGGGATGGGGTGACACGCGTCCGCTGCCGTCGCCGTACGACGTCGTGGGCTGGGGCGGGGTTGACCGCTGGGCGGGCTACCTGAGCGCGGCGACGGGTGAGTCGGTGATGGCGATGCGCGTGCGTGATGCGGTCCGCGTGCTGGACCACGTGCGACGCGAGTGGAAACTCTCGGCGGAGCGGATCGTGGTCGGCGGATTCGGCGTCGGCGCCGATGTCGCGGCCCTGGCGGCGTTGCTGCACGGCAGTCGGCTGGGCGGGCTGTTGATGCTGGAACCGCTGGCGCAGTTTGCGGATCTCGCGACCGAGCCGAAGGCGGCCTGGCCGCACGACGCGTATTTCCCGAACATCCTCAGGGCGGTCGACGTGCCTGAGGCGGTACGGCTGCAGGGTTCACCGGCGCTGGTGGTGGGGCCGCGCGATGGCGGACGGCGTTTGCTGGGGCGCCGGGCCTCGGCGGTTTTCAGCGGGCCCCAGGTGCGGGTCGTGGCTGGTGCATTTTCAGACGCGACGGAAGGCACCGTACGTGATTGGCTGCAGCGTCTCCCCTGACATGGCCGCCCTGAAACTCATCGCCGCAGATCCGCTGGTCGGCCTGTCGCGAAAGCCGTTCGAGCGATTCCACCCGGATCCGGCCGACCTCGACCGCGAACTCACCCGGCTCGAGATCGCGCGGGCGGTGGTGCGTCACCGGCAGTGCATCGAGAACTCGCCGCACTGGGGCAACGAGCTGCTCTGGTACGAGGCGACGGAGCATCCGGCGTGGATTCCGGCCCCGTGCCTTACGCCCGACGGCGAGCCGGAAGCCTATTCGCTCGAGGCCACCTTCGCCCGAGAGCTGCAGCGCGGCATGCGGGTCGCGTGGATCAGCCCGCGCGACCACATGTTCTCCCCGCGGCCCTGGTGCTC
This sequence comes from uncultured Opitutaceae bacterium, assembly GCA_964471615.1. GTDB lineage: Bacteria > Verrucomicrobiota > Verrucomicrobiia > Opitutales > Opitutaceae > Opi-474. Next base: position 919 of record CAYYGV010000057.1, on the reverse strand, counting down.
GGGCTCGCTCTATGACCTCTGCGCCTCGGCGCGCCTGCCGCTGCTCGTCGACTACCGCAGCCTGACGCTGGACGACGTGGACGAGATCATGGCCGCGTTTCCGTCGCTGCGGCTCGTGCTCACCCAGGTGCCCCGCCTCGGTCGTCATCGGGCGCTTTACGCGCTGCTGGCCCGGCACGCGAACGTGCACCTCTGCCTGAGCAGCGCGTACTCGGTGCACGAGGGCATCCCGGAACTGGTGGCGACCTTCGGTCCCGACCGCTGGGTGTGGGGCACGTCGTATCCGGAGGCGGAGGGCGGGGCCTCGGTCACGCTGCTGACGTACGCGCCGATCGCGGAGACGGCCCGGGCCGCGATTGCGCACGGCAATCTCGAACGCCTGCTGGCGGAGGTGACGCCATGACCGCGGACTGGTATGCCGAGGCGGGTCGCGCGGGCCAGCCCCTGAAGGGCGGGCTCGTGATCGATGCGCACACTCATTTTGGCCACGGGCCCGACTTTCCGATCGTGCGCCCATCCCCGGAGGCGCTGCTCGCGTCGATGGACCGGCTGGGCATCCAGCTGTCGGCAGTGAGCTCGATCCCGGCGATCTTCGGCGACGCCGAGCACGGCAACGAGCTGGTGGCGGACGCGATCCGCAGACATCCCGAACGCTTCTTCGGCTACCTGGTGGTCGACGTGGGCTACCCGGAGAAAGTCGCCGCGCAGCTGGCGGCGGGACAGGCCGCCGGATTCCGCGGGATAAAGGTCTGGTCGTACGGCGCGCGTCCCGGACTGCCGTACAACCATCCCAATTACGAACCCGTGTTCGCCCACGCGAACATGCACGCGATGCCGGTGCTGGCGCATGTGTTTGGTCCGGAACTCAACGAACTCGAGGGCCACATCCGGCGCTTCCCGCGCGTGCGCTGGCTGCTGG
>CAYYGV010000056.1:0-23354 GCA_964471615.1 uncultured Opitutaceae bacterium | reverse complement strand
TAGAAATAGGTCGTCGACGGCGAATACCGCTTGGTCAGGAACTCCAGCGGCGCCGCGATGCGCGCCCGGCGCCAGCGCGCCGCGAAGTAAAAATATCCGGCGAGGTAGGCCCAGAAGCCGCACGTGAAGATCAGCACCGCGCCCGCGCCGTGGCGGTAAGTGTAGCCGGCCGCCGCCACGAACATGTACGCGGAAAACCCGGCCACCCAGCTGGCCACGCCCGCCATGAACCACGGCACCTGCCCGCCCGCCTCGAAGAAGTCCGCCGTCCCCTTGTTCTTCCGGGCGGCATAGAAGCCGACCCAGATCACGATGACAAAATAGAGCGCGATCAGGAGGTAATCGATCGCGTTGACGGTGTTGAAGGCGGGCATGCGGCGGGTGGCGGGAACGAGGCGACGGCGGGCTTACCAGACGAAGGCGGACCGGTGCGACATTTCCCTGCCCGCATTCTGGCGGGCCGTCGCGCTTTTCCGCCTCCGCCGGCGTCAGGTGATCTTCACGTCCGGTCCGCCGGCCGCGCCCGCGACCAGCGTGACGTCCACGGCCTGCGCCGCATGCGTCCCGGTGATCCGCCAGGCCTCGCCCTCGCGGCGGATCGCGAGCTCGCCGTGGGCGGCGCCCGCGGGCCGGGCGGAGCACACGGTCACCAGCTCGTGCGTGAGCGCGGCCGGAGCCGTGGCCTCGGCGTAGGGGAAGACGTGGTCCTTCTCCTCGATCGCGAGCCTGCCGGTGCGCACCGCCAACCCCGCCGAGCAGCGAGCGCGGAGCGTGGCCTGCGGCCGAGTGATCTCAAAGCCGTCGCCGACCACGGCGACCTGCCCCTTGCCGTCCTCGTTGTTCACCTGGAAGCGGAGCTGCACCGTCGCCGGGGTCCCGTTCACCGCGATCCGATCGAGGATGACAAACACCTCCGGCTTCAGGAACACGACCGTCCGCTCGGCCCGCGTCACGCGGGCGTCCACCAGGCTGTACGCCTCCGTGGCGTCGCTCGTGACGCGCATCCAGTTCGGCCCGGTGGCGAACGCGGTCACGCGCGCGACCGCCCACGAGGCGTTGGTGCCCTCGGCGCCGTCGTGGTACTGGTGGCCCTTGCCGTCGATCAGGACCGCGGTGTGCGCCTCGGTCTGCCGGAGGAGCCAGCGCGGCTCGGTCCGGGCGTAGGCGGCGTGGTAGGGATCGTGCAGGAGGCGCTCCCCGTGCGCCGTGAAGATGAGGCTGTTCCGGTCGGCATGCTCGTGGTTGGCCGGGCCGCCGCTGCGGAGGGCGAGCACACTGGCCGGCGCCCGCCAGCCGGTGCGCGAGACGACGATGTCGTTGGTCATCCGGTGGTCGAGCAGCGCCGGCTCCGGCGCGGCGACCGGCGCCTGCGGGTCGTACCACACCAGCCCGAGCGGATGCCCGGCACCGCCAATGTCGCGCGCGATGTACTGCGCCACCGGGTCCTGCTGCGTGCGCTGGACCCACGCGGCGACCGACACGTCGACCTGGCCGCCCGCGTCGCCGAAGTTGAGGATGCGGTCGTTTCCAGTCGTCACCGGGTCGGTCATGACGAGGCCGTAGCGGACCGTGCCCGAGTAGTTGATCAGGTGGCGGTCGTCGATGCCCTGGGTCCGCCACAGCACCTCGGCGAACAGCGCGAGGAACAGGGTCGTGTAGCCCCAGTACCCGGCGCCTTCGTCGTAGCAGCCGTCGGTCCCGTACATCGTCGAGAAGGCCTTCGCGCTCGAGCGCGCCATCTCGAGCCAGACCTCGGCCTCGGGCACCTGGCCGCGGAACCGGCAGGCGATGATGCCGAGGCAGGCTGTCGGGATCACCTTGAGGTTGGTCGAATTGAGGATGAGCGGCCAGCGCTTCAGGCTGATGTACCGGTACTGGTCGTTGTCGCTGCGGGGATTCCAGTCCCAGCCCTGCACCCGGTCCGGGTACTTCATCCCGTACAGCGTGGTGTAACAGGCCGGCGCGCCCTTGGTGAGCACCGCCTGCTCGGCCGCCGCCCGCTCGGCCGCGGGCACGGCGTCGCCCAGGCAGTCCAGCGCCAACAGCACCGCGAAGCTGCCCTCGCTGGCCCGCTGCAGGCCGATGACCTTCCGGCCGCCCTCGACGAACAGGTCCCATTCGGGAAACTCGACCAGCCTGCGCAGCGCTAGCCGCGCAAGGTCGGCCTGGGCCGGGTCGCCGTTCACCAGGTAGATCATCGCCGCCCGCTCGAGGATCTTCTGCACGCGCAGGAAGTCGTAGCGGTGGCTCGTCAGGCGCGCGCGGTGCTCGAGGAAGTCGGTGTCGTCCTTCATGTCCGCCTGCAGCAGGCTCGCCCACAGCCCGGCCAGGCGCGGGTCGCGCGTGTTCGCGCGGATCCGCGGCAGGTCGGCCGCGTCGAACAGCAGGCCCCGGCGGGCCGCGGGCGTCGCCGGGGCGGCGGCGGCCAGGCGCGCAAGGGGCAGCGAGGCGGCCAGGATGAGCGAGGCGTGGACAAAGTCGCGGCGGGTGTGGTGCATGGGGAGCGAGGGGACCCCGTTCAACGCCGCCCGGGGCGCGGCGTCAAACCACAAGTAACCCGATGGATACTTTTTGCTGGCGTCGGCGGCGCGGCCCGACCACGGTGCCGGCGGTCGCTCCCCGCCGTGAACCCCGTCCCGCGCCCGCCTCCGTCCCGCCGCCAGTTCGTCCGCACCGGCCTCGGCCTGGGCGCCCTGCTTCTCCTCGGCCGCGCCGCTGCGGCCCCGGCGCCCGGCGGCCGGGCGGGCCTACTGTTCGACCCCGCCGACCTGCCCCGCCTCCGCGCCAACCTCGCCCGGCCGGAGTTCGCCGCGCTGCGCGCCTTCCTCGCAGACGCCGACCTCGCGGCGGACGCGCGGTTCCTCGCCGAGCTGCGCCACGCGAATCACAACCAGCACCTCCTGCGGGCGCAGGTCATCCTGCAGCGCTGCGCCTTCAACCACCGCCTCGCCCCCGACCCCCGCCAGCTCGCCCTCGCCCGCACCGCCCTCGCCGCCATCCTCGCCTACCCGACCTGGGACTGGATCCGGGACAGTCGCGGCGACCAGGTGACCGTGATGCGCGGCGCCGGCACGTGTGTCGCACTTGCCCTCGCAGCCGACTGGCTGGCCGACGACCTCACCACCGCCGAGCAGACCGCGATCGACGAGGCGCTGGCGACGCGCGGCGCGCCGCCGTGCGTCCGCGGGCTCGCCGACATGACGCACCACGACACCGCGGCGCCGTGGAGCGTGAACCCCGGCGAGGAGGGCCTGCCGCCCGTCGACGTGGCCCGTTGGCCCGCCATCCTCAACCATACCAATCTTCGCATCATCACCACCGCCGGCCTGGCCGCCGCCGCCGCGCACCTCCACGGCCGCCATCCGGAGGCCGACCGCTGGCGCGAGGCCGCCCGCGCGAGCCTGCGCCTGTACGCGAGCTGGCAGCCGGCCGACGGCTCGTTCGGCGAGGGCATCGCCTACTGGGACTTCACCTTCGTCCACTACATCTTCGCCGTCGAGGTCCTGCGGCGGCGGACCGGTGTCGACGACCGCGGGCTCCTCGATTTCCGGGCGCAGGCCCGCTACGCGCTCGCGATGACGATGCCCACCGCCGGGCACCCGGACGACTGCGTGAACCTCGGCGACGCGAGCGGGGCCGCGCTGGGTGCGCCGCTGGCGTGGATCGCCCGGGAGTACCGCGACCCGGTCGCGCAGTACGTCGCGCGGCGCCCCGCCGCGTTCAATCCCAACGTCCTCTCGTTCTGGGGCGTCGCCTGGTTCGACCCGGACGTGCCGGCGCCGCGCCCGACGGACGTGCCGCTCGACACCCGGACCGAGCTCGGGATCGTGGTCAGCCGCACCGGCTGGGAGACGGCCGACAACGTCGTGGTGTTCCGCTGCGGCGGTCCCGAGAACCACGAGCACGCCGACCGGAACAGCGTCATCTTCAAGGCCCATGGCGAGCGCCTCTTCCACGACCCGCTGCACGCCGCCTACGCCACCACCGACCCGCGCTGGCTGCTGCGCCAGACCGCCGCGCACACCGCGGTGCTGGTCGACGGGCACGGCCACATCTACCACGACGGGCGCGACGGCACCAATGCGTCGACCGCGCAGGCGCAGCTGCTCGACTTCCGCACCGGCCCGCAGTGGATGGCCACGACCGGCGACGCCGCCGACGCCTACCGCCGCGCCGGCCTGCCGGCCCGGACGGTGCGCCGAACCGTCGTCTTCCTGAAGCCCGACGTGCTCGTGCTGCTCGACCGGGTGGAGCTCGACGAGGCGCGGCCGGTCCAGGCGCGGTTCCAGGTGTTCAACGAGGACGGCGCCGGGAAGGCCTCGGTCGCAGGGTCCGCGTTCACCATCGGCCGGCCTGGCGCAACGCTGCGCGCGACCGTCACCGGCCTCGGTCCGGGCGGCCTCGCCGCCGCCAACCTGCCGCTGCCGACCGCGAGCGGAGTCTACCCGTATGTCGAGTACACCTCGGATGCGGCCGCGGTCCACGAGTTCGTCACCGTCGGCACGTCGGCCCCGGCCGGCGGCGAACACGGCACGCTCGCCGTGACGCGCGAGCGCGACGGCTGGAGCATCGAAGGCATGCACCGCGGCCAAGCGGTGAAGCTCCGCTTCGGTTCGACGGCCCAGGGTGTTCCCACGGTGGAACTCTGATCGGAATCCGACCCCTTTCCGCCTTCGCCATGGCCTCCCACCCCGTCACGTTCAATCGGCGAGAATTTGTCCGCGTGCTCGGCAGCGGCGCGCTCGCTGCCTCGCTGCTGGGACCGCGACTCCACGCGGCCGCGGATCCGGACCAGCCCGTGGTGCTCTCGCGCGTCGGCAGCGGCCGCGCCACCGGCTACGCCGAGTCCCCGAAGATTGTCACGCTGGGCGACCGCACACATGTCGCGTGGCTCGACGCGGACGCGAGCGGCTTCTGGGTGCGCGTGCGCAGCCTGGACCGGCGCACCGGCGAGTGGTCGCCGGTCGTGACCGTGGGACCGGCGATGGACAACCATGGGGGACCCGCGCTCGTGCCGGATCCCGCGGGCTATCTCCACATCATCTATTTTCCGCATCACCGGCCGTTTCACTACCGCCGCTCCCTCCGGCCCAACGACAGCAGCGAATGGGGACCGGAGGTCATCTTTGGCGAGAGCCTGTCCTATCCCGTCGTCCTGTGCGCGCCGGACGGCACCCTGGTGATGACCTGCCGGCGGTACTACGAGGCCAACGACCGCCTCAACGAGATGGAGCTCTGGCGCAAGCCGCCGGACGCCGACTGGCGGCGGGAGCGCGTGGTGATGCGCTCGCGGCACCTCGACTACGTGCATTTCCAGGAGTCGACCGCCTGGGGCCCGGATCACCGCACGATCCACCTCAGCTGCCGGATCTACGAGACCCACCCGCGCAAGGGCGGCACACCGATCGAGACGCTCGGCTACCTGCGCAGCCCGGATGCGGGCGTGACGTGGCAGCGGCTCGACGGGAGCCCGGTGGAACTGCCGGTGACGGCGGACACAGTCGACGCGCTGGTGCGCGGCGGCGATGACACCGGCCGCACGCTGTACGCCGGCGCGATCGCAGTCAGCCCGGCGGGAGTGCCCCACCTGCTGCACAGCGTGCGGGAACACGGCCGGGGACGCGCCTATCTCGCGACCCCCGCGCGCGGCGGCGGCTGGGACCGGCGCGATCTCCACGAGTTTCTCCCGCCGGCGTGGCAGGATCACGACTTCGTCATGGTCGGCGCAATGACCTTCAGCGCGTCGGGCCGCGCGACCATCGTGGGCACGCTGGTGAAGATGGCGCCCGGCGAGTCCGACTGGGCGCATCCGAGCAGCCAGATCGTGCGTCTGTGGTCGGACGACGGCGCGAAGACCTTCCGCAGCGAGGTGCTGCTGCCGCTCGAGGGCCACGGACCGCATTGGCTGCCCAACCTCGAGCGGCCGTCCGGGCATCACCGGATTCCGGACGAGCCCGGCATCATCTACACCGCCGGCAGCGGCGGCAGCGGCCTGCACGACCGCGAGCTCAACAACCAGGTCTGGTGGCGCCCGGCCAACTGAGGACGCCGGCCGGCGCCGCGCTCAGTCCACCCGGATCAGCGGCACCAGTACGCCGCCCGCGCCCGCGGCGGTCGGAGCCTTCGCCTGGCGTGGATCGACCGTCGCGGGTCCCTGGCCGCTGGTGGCCACGAGAAACCCGGTGCCGGCCTTCGGGAAGATCGTCAGCAGGTGCGCCGAACGGTCGGGCGCATCGGTCCGCGGCTCGAGCTTGAGCACGATGACCTCCTCGGCGCGCTGCACGACGGTGGCCGGGAAAATCGCCGGGGCCACGGTCTCGTCATCGGACGCCCAGAATTCCACCTCGGCCTGGGGTCCGGCCTGGGCCACCCACACGCCGTATCGTCCTTCAGCCGCTACGGGCCCGTTCTGCGCGGCGCCGTCGGCGGCGACGTCGACCCGGGTGCCTGGCGCGGTCCGGAACCGCGCGTACCAGCCGTTCGGCCGGCGGGCGGCCGGCGTGGCGGCCTTCGGGGCGGCGAGTTCGCGCGCCTCGGCCTTCTGCTCGGGCGTCATCTTCTCCTCGATCGCGGCGAGGTTGGTGCGGACATCCTTGTCGCCCTGCGCGCCCGCCTCCTTGAGGTAGGCGTGGGCCTGCACGAGATTCTGCGGCACGCCGTCGCCGACGGCCGCCATCACGCCGAGATTGAACAGCGCCGTCGCGTCGCCTTGGTCGGCGGCCCGCCGGTACCACTTCACCGCCTCCGCGCTGTCGCGCTTCACGCCGGTGCCGGTGGCGTACATGTAGCCGAGGTTGCACTGGGCCTTGGCGTAGTTCAGCTCGGCGGCCTTGAGGTACCACCGGATCGCCTCGTCGGCGTCCTGCCGGACGCCGTCGCCCGTCGCGTACATCACGCCCAGGTTGTAGCGCGCCTTGGCGTGGCCGGTCTCCTGGTCCGCCGCGAGCCGGTACCAGCGCGCGGCCTCGGCGCTGTCCTTCGCGACGCCGTCGCCGGTGGCGTACATCACGCCGAGATTGAACTGGGCGGAGGCGCTGTTCTTGTCCGCCGCCGCCCGGAGGAGCCGGAGCGCCTCGACGGAGTCCTTCCGCACGCCGCGCCCGACCATGTACATGTAACCCAGCGCGGCCTCGGCGCGCGTGAACTGCTGGTCGGCGGCGAGCCGGTACCAGCGCACGGCCTCCGCGCTGTCGGCAATCACGCCGTCGCCGTTGGCGTACATCTCGCCGAGCGTGAACTGCGCCTTGGCGTTGCCCTGCTCGGCGCGCCGGGTGACCTCCGCCGGCGTGGGCTTCGAGAAGAGGCCGCCGAATGCGGCCGCGCTGCAGAGCATCAGGGCAAGGACGAACGGGGTGATCTGGCGCATGGCGGCTAGATGGTAACTGATTGGAGACAAGTCAAACCGCCGCTGCCCGCGGCGCGTACACGCCGTGCCGCACGCAGGCCGCGAAGTACGCGTCAAGGTTGGCCCGCGGGGTACCCTCGCGGAAGCTGTCCGAGCTGCCGATGATGAACCCGCCGCCCGGCTTCCCCACCGCCATCGCGGCCCGCACCGCGGCGTCGATGTGCGCCGGCGTGCCGTCCTTCACCACGTGCAGGAGGTCGACGTAGCCCTTCAGCGTCACGCTCCGCCCGATGGTCGCCTTGGCCCGCGCCAGGTCGAAGTCCCCGGTGGGCGGCGGCGTGCAGGTCTCCAGGATGTCCACGCCCGTGCCGGCGATCAGCTCCATCGAGCCCGCGAGGCGGCCATCGTCGTAGTAGTCGTAGAGCGCGCCGTAGCGGTGCACGAGGTCGACGTGCTCGCGGATCAGGGGCACGAACACCTCGGCGAAGATCGCCGGCGACCAGCCGGCCGAGAGCGAGGCGAAATACCAGGTGCCGAAGATCACCTCGGCGCCGCCCTCGAGCGCGGCCTTGGTCTGCGCCATCACGCGGCGGTGGAACAGCTGCAGCAGCGCGTCGAAGAACGGCCGGTTGTCGTAGTAGTCCACCATCAGGTCCGCCACCTCGCGGGCGTGGCCCGCGTTGTGGTCGAGCGCGCAGCGGATCATGACCATCAGCAGGCCCCGCTCGCCCAGCTCGCGCCGCAGGCCGGCGAGGAAGTCGAACCGCGTGTTGATCGGCGCCAGCACGTACGCCAGCGCCGCGAGGTCGTCCGGGCCCTTCACCAGGTGCTCGGTCCGCACCGGGTTCGGCGTGACGCCGAACTCCCGGCCGTTGGGCGGCACAAGGATCCGGTCGGACAGCCGGCCCGCCGGGGTGTGGAAGGTCCGCTCCACCGCGACAAAATCGCCGGACCGGGCCTTGCGCTGCTCGACCCGCACCCCGGGGAGGTCGTACGTGTCGGGAAACTCGTCGAGCACGTTCATCGTCCCGTCCGCCACCGGGTACATCTGGTCGAGGTCCGGGAACGCCCGCAGGTGCGTGCCGAGGTCCTGGGACCCGTGCTCGGCCATCAGCCACGCCCAGACGCGCGGGGCGATCGGGACCCGATCCGGCTCCTCGTGCCGGATCGCGGTGAGGAGTCGTTCACGTCCAGTCATCGCGGCTTTCATGGCGGGGGGCGCCGGACGGCGACGGCGCCGACCGGCCCGCCGAGCCTGCCGCGGGCGCCCCGGAAAGTCGAGCCGCCGGCCGCGCCCGCCGGGCAGGTCGCGCCGTCGCCGCGGTTTGCGGCAGTTTCTGTTTGCACCAATTGGTTACTTTTCCACGCTCGCGGCGCATGGCACGGGCACCGGACATCGCGATCATCGGGGCGGGACACAACGGGCTGGTGGCGGCGGCCTACCTGGCGCGGGCGGGACTCTCGGTCCACGTCTACGAGCGGCGCGGCGGCCTGGGCGGCGCCACGCTGTCCGAGGAGCTCTGGCCGGGCTATGTCTTCTCGACGGGCGCCCACCTGCTTCACGCGGTCCCGGCCGCGCTGGCCCGCGACCTGCGCCTGCGGGAGCGCGGGCTGCGGCTCGTGCCGCGCGACGAGGCCTGCTACGTCCACGCCGACGGGACCTACCACGCGAACCCAGCGATCGACCGCCCGAACAACCTGCTGGCCCGCTCGCGCCTGACGCCGGCGGAGCAGCTCGGGCTCGAGGGCTACCAGCGGTTCAAGGCCGACCTGCTCGGGCTGGTGCGGCCCTACCTGCTGCGCCCGCCCCCCACCCTCGCCGAACTCCGGCAGCGCGCCGCCGGGACGCCGGCCGCCGAGGCGCTGCAGCTCGCCACGACGAGGCGGCTGTGGGAGGTCCAGGATCATTTCCTCCCGACGACCCGCCTGCGCGAGGCGTTCGCCACCGAGGCCTCCGCGGTGGTGGAGAACCCGCTCGCGCTCGCGCTGGCCTACGGCGCGATCGACCTGCCCGACCCCGTCACTGGCGAGCGGCCCCTCCACGGCTTCGTGCGCGGCGGCATGGTCCAGTTCGCCCGCTGCCTGGCCGATGCCGCCCGCGACGCGGGCGCGGTGTGCCACGACCGGCAGCCGCTCGAGCGCATCCTCGTCGAGCAGGGCCGCGTCACCGGGCTCCGTTTCCGCGACGGCCGCACGGTCGCCTGCGGCGCCGTGCTCTCCTGCGCCGACCCGAAGGTCACGTTCCTGCACCTGCTCACCGACGCCGATGTCGGCGCGCCGCTGCGCCGGCGCATCGCGGGCCTCGTCACCCACATCAGCTGCTGCAAGCTCCTCGCCGCCGTGAGCGAGCTGCCGCGTTGGACGGCGTGGGACGGGCCGGATCCCGACGAGCCGTCGCGCGGGTCCATGCAGCTCGACATGACCCGCGAGATCGTGCGCGAGTGCTACGCGGACCTGGCGCGCGGCGCGCCGCCGCGGCGGCCGATGCTGAGCTTCAACGTGCCGTCGGCTCTCGACCCGACCCTGGCCCCGAAGGGCCGGCACACCGCGTCGATCTACATCTACCCCGCGCCGGCGCGGCTGGCCGAGGGCACCTGGTCCGTCCGCAAGCGGGCGGTCGCCGAGTCCGTGATCGACTACATCACCCGTTTCGCGCCGAACTTCCGCCGCTCGATCCTGCACTACGAGTTCCGCACGCCCGAGGACCTCGAGACGAGGCTGGGGCTGACCGACGGCTGCATCTGGCACCTCCAGCACACCCCGGAGCAACTGCTGGCCAACCGTCCCCTGCCCGAGCTCGCCAACTACCGCACGTCGGTGCGCGGCCTTTATCTCGGCGGCTCGGGCCAGCACCCGGGCGGCGAAGTCAGCGGCATCCCCGGCCACAACGCGGCACACGAGATCCTCCGCGATCTCGGGCAGACCGGGAGCTCGTAAACCGTTTCCAGGCGGTCCCGGACCCGCTCGAGGTCAGGCCGGCGCTTGGACCCGCAGCGTCACGGACACCGGCGCGCCGACCTTCGGCAGCGGCAGCGTCACGACCAACCGGCCTTCCTTCGGCTCGGCATGGCCGTCCGCCGTGTACGGATTGTGCGGCAGGATCGGACCGGCCACCCGCGCGGTCGCCGGCACCGCCAGCCGCCAGCGCTGGTGACGCACCTCGGTGACTCCGGTCTTGTCCCAGCGGGCGCCGCCGAGGTCGGCAACCGTCCCGTCGGAAAACTCCACCGGCGATTCCGGATAAGGCAGAAAGGTGAGATGCGCCGCCGCGGCCCGCCCGTCAGGGGCCGCCTCGAGCAGCTGCGCGGTGAGCGTGATCTCGCGGTCGTTCACGATCGCGCAGGCCAGCTCGGCGGTCGCGCCGCCGGCGACGACCCGCAGCGTCCAACGTCCCGGCCCAGGCTCGGCCAGCGTGCACCGGTCGGGCGTGTAGGCGAGCGGCACCTCGGGCGCGAGGTTGGTGTCGCGCTTGGCGCCGATCGGCGTGAGCAAGCCCGTGTCGCCCACCGTGAAGGTGCTCCAGAGCGGCTGCAGCTTGGTGTTGCCGCCGCCAAGGATGAGACCGGCGTCGCGGTGGTAGACGCTGAGGAGATTCTGCCGGTCCTGAATGAACCGGTTGCCGGTGCGGGGACAGCAGTACGCCGACAGGCTCACGAGCCACGGGTCCTCGCGTGCGACCAGCGCCTCGGCGCCCATCCGGAACCGCGTTGCCGGCGCGCTCCGGTAGGTCAGCTCGGACACGCCCGGCGGCAGGAACAGGTACAGGAACTCGGCCGCGTCGAGCTCCGCGGCGTCGCGCGCCATCACGAGGGGCAGCTGGTGGCCCAGCAGTGCGCGGCCCTCGTCGGTGAAGTAGAGCCCCGGGTGAATCGCAACGTGGGCCGGCAGGTAGCTCCGCTCGCCATGGGCGCCGCGGACCAGCTTGACCGGCTCGTACGGGTTGCGCTCGTCCACCGTCTCGATCGCGGCGCCGTCCGGATAGGTGTAGTTGAGGTGGTAGCGGTTGCCGCGCTCCAGCGCCGGCAGCACGCCGTCATCGCCGGTGAGCGCGAAATAGACGCCGAGCGCCTCGAGATACACGCGGTTGTAGAGCACGACCGGGCCGGAATGCTCGGTCCACCACCCGTGCTCGGATTGCGCGGCGACCACGAGCCGGATGTACTCGCGCGCCAGCTGCTGCCACTCCGGGCGGCGGAACGCCCGGCCCGCGATGAAGAGACCCGCGGCGTGGTGGCAAGGGATGTTGTGGATCCACGGGATCACCTCGCCGGGCTTGAGTGGCGGATGACCGGTGAGCGGGCCGGGATAGATGTTGCTGCGGGAGGAGAGCTCGGTGGCGGCGATGCCGCCATAACCCAGCTGCAGGCCCTCGGCCCAGACGGCGCGGTCGGCGGGCGCGAGGTCGGCGGCGATCAGATCGTAGGTGATCATCCACCGCAGGTAGGTCCAGGGCATGTAGATCTGGCCCCAGTTCGAGCCGTCCTTCTTGTCGAAGGGCCACATCCCCTTCGCATCCTGGCGCGACCGCAAGTACCGACCGGCCGCGGCGATCGCCTCCAGCACCTTGGGGTCGCGGTGGTGGGGGCCGGCCTCGTCCCAGTACAGCAGCGCGAGCGTGAGCATCACATCCTGGTCCCGCACGATCCACGGCAGCGTGCCGAACTGCCCGCTCGGCCGCGCGCTCGCCATGATCGCGTCGTGCTTGGCGGCCAGCGCGCGCCGCAGATAGGCGCGCAGCTCGGCGAGGTCCACGCGTCCCGCCGGTTCCCCGGCCCGGGCGGACCGGGGCAGGGCCGCGGCCGCGGCGAGGCCGGCGGCGAGCAGCGAGCTGTGGCGGACAAAGGCGCGGCGCGTCAGGTGGCTCATGGGGTAACCAAACGGTTAACACCCGGCGACGCCGGCACAAGCCCGCGTTTCGGCCCGCTCAGCGCGGGAGGTCGACCTCGAACCCAAGCACGTACGCGCGGTCCGGCGCCGGGCGCGGCGCGGGAATCTCCGCCGGGGCCGGCGCGGGCGACGCGGCGGCACCCGCCGGCAGCAGCGTCCCGGCCAGCGCCAAGCCGGCCAGCTTGAGCCACTGGCGGCGATCGAGCGCGAGGCGGAGGTCCTCCATGGCCGGAGAGTGGGACGGACCGACGGACGGCGACAAGCCGGAATGCGCGCCCCACTCCGCGCTTGCGCCGGCCCGGGCCGCGCCTTGTCTCGGCGCATGGGCGCCTACGACTTCAATTTCGACGTTCCTCCCGGCCTCTCGTACGCACCCAACCCCGACCGGGTGCGCGCGCTCGCGGCCCAACTGCCGGCGGCGCCCTTCTCGTACGCGCCGCCTGCGACGGACCGGGCCGCGTGGGCGCCGTGGGCGGAAACGGCCTTCGGCCGGCGGGTGCTCCAGACGGCGCGCGAGCTCGCGGCCCAGCCCTTCCCCGACTACACCGACGCGGCGTACCTCGACTGCCTCGCGCGGGAGGACGTCACGCACATCAACCAGGTCATGCCGGTGGTCCGGAAGCGCCAGGCCGCGTTCCTGCTGGCCGAGGCGATCCACGACCGCGGCGAGTTCCTCGCGGTGATCGGCGACGACACGCGCCGGATGGCGGCGCTCCGCACCTGGATCCACCCGGGCAACGACCTGAAGCGGCTGAACTACGACGGCAAGACGGTGGAGTCGGACCTCGCGGTGATGCACACCGCCGCCAACCTCGCCGAGACCGATTTCCTCCTGGGCGCGCGGCTGCCCGCGGAGCTCCGGGCGCTGATCCGCTCGGAGGTCGACCGCCGGGTGCTGGCGCCGCTGAAGCAGCGGCTCGAGACGGGCCGCGACCTGTTCTGGTGGATCGACGTGAAGCACAACTGGAACTCGGTCTGCCTTGCCTGCCTCGCGGAATGCGCGGTGACACTGGCGCCGACGGTCGGGGAGCGCGCGTGGTACCTCGCGTTCGCCGAGAGCCTGATCCTGAACTTCCGCGACGGCTTCAACGACGACGGCGTCTGCACCGAGGGCGTGGGGTACTGGAGCTACGGCTACATGCACTTCCTCATGCTCGCGGAGCTGCTGCGGATGGCGACGGGCGGCGCGACCGACCTGCTGGACGAGCCGAAGATGATGCGCGCAGCGCGGTTCCCCGACAACGCGGAGCTGCAGCCGGGCGTGTTCCCGACGTTTGCCGACTGCTCGCTCACCGTGCAGCCGGTGCTCTGGGCTCGCCTCTGGCCGGAGAACCGCCGCGGCACGGTCACCCAGCCGGTCGCCCCCCTGCCCGCCGGCCTCGACCCGTTCGCCGACCTCGGCATCGGCATGATCGCTGAGCCGCTGCTGTGGATGTTCCGCGCGCGCGACCCGCAGCGACCCCAGCGCGCGGCGCTGACGCCTGGCCTCCGGCACTGGTTCGGCGCCTCGTCGCTGCTCATCGCGCGCTCCGGTCCGTCAACGCGGCGCCGGCTCGCCGCCACCCTCCTCGGCGGCAACAACGGCACGAACCACAACCACAACGACCTCGGCACCTTCACCGTTGTGCTCGATGGCCGCACGCTGGTCGTCGATCCCGGCGCCGAGGTCTACAGCTTCCGCACGTTCAGCACCCACCGCTACGACAGCAAGCTGCTCAACTCCTACGGCCACCCGGTGCCGCGCGTGGCCGGCCGCCTCCAGGAGGCCGGGCCGGAGTTCCAGGCCCGCGTACTGACGAAGGAGTTCACCGACGACACCGACCGCGTCGTGCTCGACCTCCGCTTCGGCTACGACGTGCCGATCCTGCGCCGCCTCGAGCGCGAATTCGTGTTCGACCGGCGCGGCGACGGGTCCGTGACCGTGACCGACCGCGTGGAGTTCTCGGAGCCGGCGGCGTTCGAGTCCGCGCTAATCACATTCGGCGAGATCACGATCGACGGCGCGCACGTCCGGCTGGTCGACGGTCAAGCCACGGTGGTCGCGGAGGTGACAGCCGAGGGCGCCGAGCTCGAGTTTTCAACCGACACGATTGACCAGCCCCCCCACCCGAAGCGGGTGGCGCTGCGGTGCCGCGGAGAAGTCCGCACCGCCACGATCCGCACGGTGATCCGTCCTGCGTAAGGCGGCGCGTTTCCAGTCGCGGACTGGGTTCGTCGCGGCTGGGAAACCTCCGGGCCCCGGCGGTGCGTCAGGCCATCAGCCCGCGGAACACGAGGTCGGTCGCCTGCGCGACGCGCAGCGCGCGGCTACGGGGCGTGTCGAGGTCAATGCCCAGGCTCGTCGCGAGCGAATAATGGTTCGAGTAGTAGATGAAGCAGAGCGCGATGAAATTGATCACGAGGTGCTTGATGTCGCGCGGCTCGCGGAAGATGCCCTTGGCCACGCCTTCCTGGATGATGGCGCGGAAGCGGTCCATGAACGGGTTCTTGTTCACCAACTCGGGGTGACGGCTGAGGTGGCGGCCCTCGGCGAGATTTTCCCAGAGCAGGAGCCGGACGAATTCCGGGTTCGCGTCGAGGAAGCGGAAATTTGCCTCGAGCAGGTGGCGCAGCTTCTCATCGGGCGGCGCGGATTCCTCGAGCGCCTGGATCTCCACCTTGGCGAGGCGGCTGAACACCTCGACCAGGGCCGCGAGGTAGATGTCGTTCTTGCTGCCAAAATAATGGTAGACCATCCGCTTGTTCGTGCGGGCGAGGCCGACGATCTCGTCGACGGCGACTCCGTGGTACCCCTTGGCCGAAAACAGCCGGATGGCGGCGCGAAGGAGGCGGGCTCGGGTGCGTTCGGGGTTTCGCTTGGCGGGAACCTTCGCGGACATGGGGGTTTCGGCCTAGGCTGCCGGTTGCGCCCGGCAGGGCAACTCCCGAATGGCCTCTCGGGTCAACGCCCCAGAACCTTGAAAAACACCGTCGTGCCGCACGGCCGCCCGTCGGGCAGGAGCGCGAAGTCCGGGATCCGTCCGCAGCGTTCCCAGCCCAGCCGGTCATAGAGTCGTTCGGCGTCGCCCCCGGTCACCGTGTCCAGCACCAGGAGCGTCTTGCCCTCCCGGCGCGCCTCCGCCTCGACGGCGGTCATCAGCGCCGCGGCCAGTCCGCGCCGGCGCGCCCGACGGTGCACGAGCATCTTCGCCACCTCGGCGCGATGCGGCTGGTTCTCGGGCAGGCGCAGGACCAGCTGCACCGTCCCGACGATTCCGCCGGCGTTGTCCTCCGCCACCAGCACCGCGCGCTCGCCCCGGGCCACGTCGTCCGCCACGGCGCGCCAGAACGCGTCGGCCTTGGCGCGGGTCATCGGGTGCATGAAACTGACCGAGGCCCCGCCCTCGACGCAGTCGATCAGGACGTCGCCCAGATCGCGCCGCTCGCGTTCGCTCAGTACGGGCAGCCGTCGCACCCGGTACTCGCCGGCCCCGCTCATGCGCCGTCCTTCGCGCCGCCGTAGCGCTCCACCCGGACATCGGCCGTGATCGCGTGGGCGAGCATCCGCTCGACCTGGCACTGCCGGGAGGTGACGCGGCCAACCTCGACCGACGCCGCGCGTGTCATGCGCTGGTAGGTCACAGTCTTCAGGAACTTCCCAACCCAGACGCCGCCCGTGTAGCGCGCGGCGCGGCTGGTCGGGAGAATGTGGTTCGTGCCGATCGTCTTGTCGCCGTAGGCAACCGTGGTCTCCTCGCCGATGAACAGCGAACCGTAGTTCCGCAGGCGGGCCAGGTAGAAATCCCGGTCGGCAACATGGAGCTCGAGATGCTCCGGCGCATAGTCGTCGCAGAGGGCGACGGCCTCGTCGTCGCTCTCCGCGACGTGGATCCGCCCGTTGGCGGCCCAGCTCTGGGCCGCGATCTCCCGGGTGGGCAGCGTGACCAGCTGGCTTTCGACCTCGGCCAGGCAGCGGCGGCCGAAGGCCTCGCTCCGGCAGATCAGCGCGACGCCGCTGTTGGGGTCGTGCTCGGCCTGGCCGAGCAGGTCGCACGCGACCAGGGCCGGGTCGGCGCTGTCGTCCGCCAGCACCATGATCTCAGTCGGGCCGGCGAGCAGGTCGATGCCGCAGCGGCCGAACAGCTGGCGCTTGGCCTCGGCGACAAACTTGTTGCCAGCGCCGCAGAGGATGTCGACCGGCGCCACGACGCCCATGCCGAACGCCATCAGCGCGAGCGCGGGCACGCCACCGACCACGAAAATCCGGTCGGCGCCCGCGGCCGCAATGGCGTGGACCGTCGCGGGAAAATAGCCGCCGCCCGGCACCGGCGGCGTGCAGGCCGTCACCTGCCGCACGCCGGCCACCTTGGCCGGGATGATGCTCATCTGGGCGGAGCCGAACATCGGATAGCGGCCGCCCGGGATGTAGCTGCCGACCGAGTCGACCGGCACGTGCTTGTGCCCGAGGATCACGCCGGGCCGGATCTCGACCTCGAGCGGCAGCAGCGTCGTGCGCTGCGCCTCGGCGAAGGCGCGCACATTGCCCTGGCAGTAGCGCGTGTCGGCGACGACCTGCGGGTCGAGCCGGGCCGTCGCGGCGCGGATCTCGTCCGGGGTGAGCTCGAAGCTGGCCGGGGACCAGCGGTCGAACTTCTCGCTGTAGCGCCGCACGGCGTCGAGGCCGTGCTTCTCGAGGTCGAGGAGCATGGCTGAAACCACGCCCGCGGTCTCCGGATCCTGCTCGAACAAGCGGTGCCCACCGTCCTTGACGATTTTCATCGCCGCCAGCGCACGCCGCCGCGGCGCCAGGCTCAACGGAAAAATCCCGGCCGGAGGATTTGGCTGGCGTTTCGTCGCGGCCGGCGTGGATTCCCCGCATCGGCCCGCCCCGCGCCGATCCGAACCATGCGAACGACCCTGCTCCGCCTACCCCTGGTCCTGATCGTCTCGCTCCTGATCGGCCCCGCCGCGTCCGGCGCGGGTCCCGAGCTGGACGCCCGCTGCCGCGCCGTGCTGCGCGAGGTCATGGCCGCGGAGAGCGGCTGGGTGAAGATCCACGCCGCCGAGGCCCGCATCGACGCGGGCGAGGCGGCCGAGGTGCGGGCGGAGTTTCTCCGCGACCGCGCGGCGCTGGAGCGGCTGCCCTGCCGCATCGGCGTCTGGCGCGTCCTCGCGAACACCGCGCCGTCACCCGCCGACCGCCAGGCCTGGATCCAGCGCATCGTCGACGTCTACCTCGACCCGGCGGCGCCCGACCATCCCCAGTCGATCGAGACCATCGGCAAGCTCGGCCACGCCGTGAGCGGCCCCGCCCTCGAGCTGGTCCGCGCCGAGGCCGCCCGGCCCGCGTCCGTGTCGATGCTGCTCGCCGTCTGGGCCGCCCGGCTGGCGGGCGAGCCCGGAGCCCAGGCTCGCCTGCTCGAACTGCTGCAGTCGCCGCAGGTGGAGCTGCGCAGCGACGCCGCCTACGCGCTCCGCTGGCTGCGGCCCACCGACCTGGCGAGCTGCGCGGCCCTCGTGCACGCGGCCGCCACCGAACCGGCCGCGTCCGCCGCGCGGCCCTACGTCCTCGGCGCCGCACTGCAGACCAACGCGGATCCCGCGCAGGCCGACGCGTGGGAGCGGGAACTCGAGACGATCCTGCTGACCGGCGCGACCGACGCGCGGTTCGAGGCGAGCCAGACGGTGAAGCGCCGCTGCTCCGAGGCGCGCGCCGCTGCGTTCGCCCCGCTGCTCGACCTGCCGCCGGCGCAGAACGACGCGCGCGTCGGCGCCGCGATGGTGATCCTGCTCAGTCGCGGACGGCGCTGAGCACGAGCGGCCGCAGCCAGTCGGCGATCAGCCGGTGGCCCGCCGCGTTCGGGTGCATGCCGTCGAGCAGCAGCGCGTCGATCCCGCGCCCGCCTTCGCCGCCGCGCGCCTGGAACTGCCCGTAGACGTCGACGAACGGCACGTGCTCCTCGGCCGCGACCTGCCCGGCCAGCGCGGCGTACCGCGCCAGGTGCAGGTTGAAGCCGTCGGGCTCGACCGGATTGTACGGCGGCCGGCCATAGAGCTGGACCAGCTCCGGCGTCCAGCGCAGCGGATTCGGCGACATCAGGATGGCGCGCGCCCCTTGGGCGCGGAGCGTCCGCACGAAATAGCGCAGGTTCTCGCCGTAGCGCTCGAGACTCACGCGCGACCGGGTCGGCGGCGGCTTTTCCCAGACGCGGACCACGCCGTCATTGATTCCGAACTGGATGATCACGACGGCCGGGTGCGCCTGCAGCACGTCGTGCTCAAACCGCGCGCGGGCCATGTCGGTGGTGTTTCCGCCCACGCCCGCGTTGATCACGCGGACCGGCTGGCCCGCCGCGGGCAGCTCGGCCGCGAGCAGGTGCGCGTAGACCACCAGCGGTCCGCGCGGCGCGGTGGTGGAGTCGCCGAACGCCACGACGGTCGGCACCCGCGGCGCGTCGGCCGCGGACGTAGCGCCGGCGGACAGCCAGACGACGACGGGCAGCACGGCACAGCGGAGCAGGCGGGCGAGGGGCACGCGCCGACCATACCCGGCGACGGGTCGGCGTCGATCCCGAGTTGCCAGCGTCCGCGAGTTGAAAAATCACCCGGCGCGAAAACACGGAAGTTTGACTCGCCCGGCTTTGCCCCGGATGAAAGAGGCCGCGCCGCGCCCATGAACGTTCCCGCCCGTACCGCCGCCCTGCATGCCGAGGAGCTCACCGAGAGCGAACACTTCGCCCTCGAGCTGCGCTGGTACGAGGGGAAAATGCTGCCGTACGCGGAATGGGTGACGGAGTTCGTGCTGCGCCATCACGCCGAGATTCGCGCGCTGGCGGGCGGCTCGCTCGACCCGGCGGAACTGCTGGGCGCGGCCAAGGAGCTCATCGCCCAGCGCGGCTCGCTGCACATGGTGGCGGAGCTCCGCGACCAGCAGCAGGAGATCCAGAACGAGCTGTGGTACCGCGGCGAGCAGGGCGAGCACGACCGGCGCGGCATCCAGCAGGCGTGGGCCGAGAAGCACGCGTCGGCCTGGCGCCAGTGGCGCGTGAAGGAGTACCTGTTCGTCGCCAACCGCTGCGCGGCCCAGGTGGTTTCAATCCTCCTCGCCCCCGCCGCCACGACGCGCGCGGGCTGAGCCTCGGCGCTTGGACGTTGACGTCGCCGCCTCCACCGGCGTCTGCTGACCGCGTCCATGAATCGCGCTCCCCGCGACCTGGCCGACTTCACCCATCGGTCCGTCCACCCGACTGAGGAAACCGTCCTGCACACATGGGACACCCGCGCCGCGAACGAGTTCGCCGTTGCGCTCACCCCGCCCGCCGAGGGGAGAAAGGCCTGGTCCTTCACCCTGCCGGTGCGCTCCAACCGCGCGACGATGCTGATCGTCGACCTCTGGCTCGACTGCGACCCCGCGCCGCAGCCCGCCGTCGCGCACGGCTACCGCACGAGCTTCGTGGTCGAGTGGTCCGGTTGGAACACCCTGCCCTTCACCCTCTCGTCGTTCACGCGCGTCGGCGAGCCCACCGGCTTCCACGCCGTGCGGCGGCTCCGCCTCGCGGCCGTCAGCGCCACCTTCGCCGGCACGGTCCTCGACCTCGGACAACCCACCTGGCCCGGCGATGCGCCGGTCGTCGCGGTGACGCCGTACGAGGACATGATCGTCAACTTCCTCAGCGAGCACATGTGGGATCCCGCGGACTGGGTCCGCTCCGGAACGGCCCTCCTTCCGGCGGGCGAGGAGGCGTTCGACGTCGCGTGGATGTACGCGAACCTCCGGTATCGCCAGCGTCCCGGCCGCCGCCATCGCACGGCGTACACGCGGCGGATGAACCTCGACCTGACTCCGTACCAGGCGGTCACCGTCTTTACCGCGACCGACATCCGGGCGCAGTTCAGCGTGGTGCTCGAGATCGACGGCCGGGAGGTCCGGGCGATCGACCGGCGGCGCGGGCTCGGCGGCGGCGACGAAATCCGGGCGCCGATCCAGGGTCGCCGGCTGACGGCCCTGACCTTTGAGCTGGAGCAGGCGGAGGACACGATCCGCGAGACGCTCGACGTGCAGGTCGCGTCGTCGATCCGGTGGGTGCTGCTCGAGCGGGTCGGCACGGACCCGGCTCAGGTCGCCCAAGTGACGGGCCGGCCGCCGGTCCCGCCGGCGCCGCCGGCCGAGCCGCTGGAGACCAGCCTCCTGCCGATCGGTATTCTGGTCGGCCGCGACGAATTTCTGCAGCTGCGCGCAGCGGCGCGGCAGCCGGGTCCGCTGCAGAAGATGGCGGACGAGATGATCGCGGAGGCCGAGTCCCACCTCGCCTACGAGCCCGAGCGCAACGTCGGCCGGTACCTCCCAGTGGATCTGGCGAACCAGGGCTGCGAGCGCCGCGTGTCGCCGGCGAACGAGATGTACCACTACAACAGCGGCATGGTGTACGGCGCCGTGGCGTACGCGCTCACCGGCGACCTGCGCTACGGGCAGGCGGCGCGGCGCTGCCTGTTCTCCGTGCTGCGCTGCGCGACGTGGCAGGCGGGTTTCCCGAGCCGGATCCACTGCGGGCTGCCCGGCTACCGGGCGCCGTTCGTCGAGACCGATGCGTCGGAGGCGGTGGCGCTGGCCTATGACTTCCTCTATCCGCTGCTGTCCCCGACGGAGCGGCGCGACGTGGAGGACACGCTGTACGAAAAGGCGCTGCCGTGGATCGACATGTACCTCCGCCTGAAGGGCGAGGGTTACCTGCTGAGCAGCAACCAGGGCGCGGTGTACACGGCGGGCCTGGCCTACGCGGCGCTGGTCGCGCGACGGAGCCATTCCGACGTCGACGAGGTGCTCGAACGCGGGATCAAGTGGTTCCCGCGGATGATGGGGAACTATTACAAGGTCAACGGCGCGACCAACGAGGGGCCGGGCTACTGGGAATTCACCACCAAGTACGCGGTCTCGGCGCTTCTGGCGATCAGCCGGCACCGGGGCTGGAATGTGCGCGACTACGCGCCGGCGCACTTCGGCCGCACCGTCGACTACGTGATGCACATGCGCTCGCTGGCGCGGGACCGGCTGTCGTTCCTCCCGCTCGGCGACAACATCGAGAGCGTCGGCTACCACTACATGAGCAGCTCGCTGCTGTTCTTCGCGCGCCACTACGGCGATCGGAACGCGCTCTGGCTCTGGCACGAGTACTACGCACGGCGGCCGAATCCGCCGGGCAGCCTCGCGTTCGGCAAGCGGGTCGCCGGCACCTACACGACCTCGGCGCTGATGGACTTCCTGCTCTACGTGCCCGACGCGCCGGCGCGCCCGACGCTGCCGCCGGCGAAGACCTTCGAGGTCTGCGACCGGGTCGTGCTGCGCACCGGCTCGGAGCGCGGCGAACTGCTGTTCCTCTTCGAGGGCGGCCCGCAGACCTTCGAGCACACCCACAGCGACAAGGGCCAGTTCATCCTCGAGGCGTTTGGGGAGCGCCTCGCGGCCGACCCGGGCGTGATCCGCTACCAGGATCCGGCCCACCTGTTCTACAAGAGCACGTCCTACCACAATCTCGTCACACTGAACGGCGCCGACCAGGAGTACCGCGACCCGCACCACGCCGTGGTGCTGGACCGCGTCGAGTTCGGCGCGGCCTGCGACCACATCCTCGCGGACCTGCGCAACTCGTACCGCGCGTTCAGCCGGTACCGGCGCCGGATCGTGTTCGTGCGGCCGTACTATTTCCTGGTGGTCGACGACGTCGCCGCCACCGGGCCGGGCCTGGAGTGGAACTTCCATTCCGGCGTGCCGCTGGCGGAGGTCGCACTGGAGCGCGGCCAGGTCCGGTTCCACGGCGAGCGCGCCGGGCTCGCGATGGGCGTCGGCAGTCCCGCGCCGCTGGCCGCCGGCACCGGCCAGTACGCCGCGGACGGCGCGGTGCTCGCGCACAACCTCGTGCTCACGCCGCGCGCGCCGCAGGGGGCGCTGCAGCTCGCGGCGATCCTCCTGCCCTACCCGGCCGGGGCCGTGCCGCCCGTGGTGACGGTCACCGGCGACGCGACCGCCACGCGCTTCCTCGTGCCACATGCGGGCGGCACGGACCGCATTGACTGCGGCTGGTCGCCCGCCGGGGTCAGCGTGCGGATCGGGCGCGACGCCGCGGGACGCCACGAGGAGATTTTCCGCGCCGAGCCCTGAGCCCGACGAACATTCACCCGCGGCCGCGCGTGGTCCGGGGTTGCCATCCCACGGCACGCGCGGTGCCCTTGCCCCACCCCATGCACCTCACCCCCATCAACAGCGCCGAGGCGATCTTTGAGCCGTTCTTCGAGACGAAGCTGCGGGAGACCAGGCACTGGGACTTCACCACGCCGGGCGCAACGGGGGTCACGCAGGTCGACGGCTGGGCGTTCGTGACCTTCAACTGGACGATGCCGGCGCCGGACGGCCTCGCGCTCCGGATGCACCGCACCTATCCGCAGCCGGTGACGTGCGCCGCCTACGACCGGCTCGTCGTGTGCCTCAACCTGCCCGAGGAGACGGTCATGACGATCCGCGCGGAGACCGACGCCGGTCCGCGCGTGCGCACGACGGCACCAGCCGGCGCGACGAGGCGCGAGGAGGCGGTGCTGCTCGACGGGGCGCGCGAGATCCGGGCGCTGACGATCGAGGTCCGCAACCCGCACCGTCGGGCCGGCTCCGGCTGGCTGCTGTGGATCGGGCTCCAGCACGCCGAGCGGCTCACGCACCACCTCGCGCAGTGGGCGGGCTTTGACGAGCGCTGGGAGGGCTACCTGCAGCCGCCCGAGTTCGAGCCGAGCTTCGTGCCGAGCTACGGCATCCTCATCAACGCCGAGGAGCTGGCGGCGGTGCGGCGCGAATTTGCCGGCTCGCCCGCGATGGGCGAGTTGCGCGAGGTGGCTGATCGCGCGCGGGCGGCGGCGCCGGAGCCGCAGATCGGCGAGAACCTGAATTTCTGGAGCGCGAACGTGTTCCGGCGCGAGCGCGACATCGGAAAGATGCTGTCGCTGCACGGCGGCAACGCGGCGCAGGCCGGCGTGCTGTGGCAGGACAAGGAGCTGTGCCGGCTCGCGGCGCGCTACGCCCTGAGCATCGCGCACTGCGACCACTGGGAGGACATCTTCTTCGCGCACTTCCGCGGCAGCGCGTGGGACCAGCGCGGCT
>CAYYGV010000055.1:0-23403 GCA_964471615.1 uncultured Opitutaceae bacterium | reverse complement strand
ATCGCCCTCCGCCAGAAGCTCGGCATGCCCGACCCGCGCGCGAACCTCAAGGAGTGCGAGCTCTGCGACAGCGCCGATTTCCGTCCCGCCACGGTCTGCGCCGCCCCCGCGGCCGCCGAGGCCAGCGCCCCCGCCGACCCCCAGGTCGAGGCGCTCGTCCAACAGATCACCGAGCAAATCCTGAAGGCGATTGCTGCGAAGTAGCGAGTAGCGGGTAGCGCGTAGCGAGTAGGGGCAGCCACGAGCCGCCTCGATGCGGCCACGGCGTGGCCGGAGAGTTCGTTCTACCGTCTACCAACTACCAGCTACCGTCCGGCATGCTCGCTACACGCTACCCGCTACTCGCTACTAAAAAATGAAAGTCTCCATCATCGGCGGCGGTGGCCGCGTCGGGTCCAATGCTGCGTTCGCGCTCCAGTGCGCCGGCGTCGTTTCCGAGATCCAGCTCCTTGATGCCAACGCCGATCTCGCCGAAGGCGAGGCGCTCGATCTCCTGCACGGCTCGTCCGCGATCGCCGACCAGCGCATCTACTCCGGCGATTACGCCCGCGCCAAGGACAGCGACATCTTCGTCATCACCGCCGGCCTGCGCCGCAAGCCCGATGAGTCCCGCCTCGATCTTATCAACCGCAACGTCGCGCTCTTCAGCGGCATCCTCGACAGCATCAAGGCCGCCGGCTTCCGCCGCGACGCCCTCGTGTTCGTCGTCTCGAATCCGGTCGACATTCTCACGCAGCTCGCCGCCGCGCGGCTCGGCCTGCCGTGGTCGCAGGTGCTCGGCCTCGGCACCATGCTCGACACCGCGCGCTTCCGCTCGCTGCTCGCGCAGGAGCTCCGGCTCGCGCCGACGCAGGTGAAGGCGCTGATCCTCGGCGAGCACGGCGACTCGATGTTCCCCGTGTGGTCGTCCGCGACCTGCGCCGGGCTCCCGCTGGTGAAGTTCCCGGGCTGCACGCCCGCGTTCCAGTCTCAGATCTTCGAGCGCACCAAGGGCAGCGGCGCCGAGGTTATCCGCCGCAAGGGCGGCGCTGGCTGGGCCGTCGGTCTCACCATCGCCGAGGTGGTGCACGCCATCGCCCACGACCGCCGCCAAGTCCTGCCCGTCTCCACCGTCCAGCAGGGCGCCTACGGCCTGCGCGGCGTGGCCATCAGCGTCCCGACCGTCGTCGGCCGCGCCGGCGCGCTGGCCCACGTCGAGCTCGAGCTCTGGCCCAAGGAGCACCAGGCCCTCCAATCCTCCGCCCGCGCCCTGCAGGAGACCTACGCGAAGGTCGCGAAATAACCCGGAGGGTTCGCCCACGGAACACACGGAATACACGGAAGGGCTCCGTGCATCCGTGTGTTCAGTGTGTTCCGTGGGCCCAGTCCGGATCGAATAGTGGGCCCTCGCCAAGAACATCGCCGTGTGTCGTGATGTCCTCGGTGAACTCCGCTGATCCGTTTCGTTCCATTGCCATTGTGGGGGCCGGGGCGATCGGCACGTTCTATGGCGCGCGGCTTGTGCTGGCGGGACGCGACGTCCGCTTCCTGATGCGGAGCGATCTCCCGCTGGTGCGCGAGCGGGGAATCCGGCTGGTTGAACCGGCCGGCACGCGGTCGCTGCACCCGGTGCAGGCGTTTGGTTCCGCCGGCGAGATCGGCCCGGTTGACCTCGTGGTGATCACGCTCAAGGCGACGGCCAATGCCGAGCTGCCGCGACTCCTGCCGCCGCTGCTGCACGCGAACACCGCCGTGCTCACGCTCCAGAACGGCCTGGGGAACGAGGAGGCCGTCGCGGCGGTGGTGGGCGCGGAGCGCGTGCTCGGCGGACTGTGCTTCATCGCCGCGACCCGCACCCTGCCGGGCGAGGTGACCTGCGGCAATCCGGGCTTCATGGACGTGGGTGAGCTGGCCGGTCCCGCGCAGGACCGCACGCGGGCCGTGGCTGCGATGTTCACCGCGGCCGGCGTTCGCTGCACTGCCGACGACCGGCTGACGGAAGCGCGGTGGCGCAAGCTCTCCTGGAACATCCCGTTCAACGGTCTCGCCATCGCGGCGGGTGGCCTCACCACCGACCGGCTGCTCGCCGACCCGCGTCACGTGGCGCGCATCCGGGCGCTGATGGCGGAGGTCGCCGCGGCGGCCCGGGCGCTCGGTTACGACGTGCCGGCGGCCTTCCTCCAGCGGCACCTCGACCAGACCCCGAAGATCGGGGCCTACCGGCCGTCGAGCCTGGTCGACCACGAGGCCGGCCGGCCGATCGAGCTCGAGGCGATCTGGGGCGAGCCCCTCCGGCGCGGCCAGCAGGCGGGCGTCGCGATGCCGGAGCTGGCCGCGCTGTACGCCGAGCTGCAGGCCGCCGCCCGCCGATGACGCGGTCCCCGCGAAACGGGCTTTCCCTCGGCCGCGGCCCGTGTTTCATGGACTTTCCCCCGGTGGACTTCCGGCCTCTTTCATGAAAATCGGCGCACACATTTACCTCTGGATGGAACGCTGGTCCGACGCGGAAGTCGGGCTGCTCGAGCGGGCCCGCGGCCTCGGTCTGGAGGCGATCGAGCTCTCGGTCGGCCTCGACGTGAAGTTCTCCGCCGCCCTGACGCGCCGCGTGGCCGAGGCGAACGGCATCACGCTCCTGGTTGGGCCGGGCGGCGCCTGGCCCGACGGCGCGGACCTGTCCGACGACGATCCGGTCAACCGCCGCCGGGCGCTCGAGTTTCACAAGGCCATCGTCGACCAGACCGCCGAGCTGGGCGCGGTCGCCTACGCCGGCGCCCTCTACGGTCGCCCGGGCAAGGTCCTGCGCCGCCGGCCGCCGGCGGACGAGCTCCCGCGCACGGCCGAGGGCCTGCACGAGCTGGGCGAGTACGCGCGCCGCGCCGGGGTGAAGATCGTGCTCGAGCCCATGAGCCGGTTCCGCTCGCACGTCGCCAACACCCCTGCGCAGATGCTCGCGATCGTGAACCGCGCGGATCACGCGAACCTCCACATCCTTCTCGACACCTACCACCTCGTCACCGAGGTCCGCGACTACGCCGCCGCGATCCGCTCGGTGGGCGACCGCCTGTGGGGCCTGCACGCCTGCGAGAACGACCGCGGCGTGCCCGGTGGCGGGCTCATCCCGTGGCCCGCCGTGTTCGCGGCGCTCAAGGAGACGAAGTGCCAGTACGTCGGCTTCGAGGGGTACAACACCGGGATCGACGACTTCGGCTGGCGGCGCGGCATTTTCCAGAACGTCTGCCCGGACGGTGACGCGTTCGTCCGCCAGGCCGTCGCCTTCACCCGTCCGTTCGTGAAGTAGCGCCGGCGGGTCACTCATCCGGCCGGACCCGCCTCCGGCCGCGCCGATTCGCCGTTCGTCACTGCGCGCTTGTCGCCGGGCGGACGGACAGGTGAGGGTGGGGCATGCGCACACTCCTCCCGGTGGCCTTGGCCGCGATCGCCCTGTCGCCCGCGCTCCTGCGCGCCGACGTCAATCCCGCGAACTTCGACCTGACGGTAAAGCCGCAGGACGACTTCTACCGGTACGTCAACGGCACGTACCTGAAGAACACCGTGATCCCGCCCGCCTACAGCTCGTGGGGCTCGCACGCGACGCTGCAGAAGAGCAACCAGGAGGCCCTGCGCAAGGTGTGCGAGGCCGCGGCCGCGAAGGGCGCGCAGGCTTCGGCTGTGGAGCGGCAGGTCGGCGACCTCTGGACCAGCGGCATGGACGAGGCGGCGATCAACGCGGCCGGCATCGCGCCGCTGCAGGACGAACTCAACCGCCTGGCGGCGGTCAAGACTCCGGCCGACGTGATGGCTGCCATCGCGCGCCTCATGACCGGGGGCGTGGGCGGCGCGGGCTTCCGGTTCGGCAGCTCGGCCGACGCCAAGAACAGCGCGGTGGAGCAGGCGCAGTTGTTCCAGGGCGGGCTGGGCCTGCCGGAGCGCGACTATTACCTGCGCGAGGACGAGAAGTCCAAGACCCTCCGCACCCAGTACGTCGCACATGTCGCCCGCATGCTCGCGCTGCTGGGTGACGAGCCGGCCGCCGCGCAGGCGGAGGCCGCGGCGATCCTCAAGCTCGAGACCGCATTCGCGCGGGCATCGCTGACTCGCACCCAGCTGCGCGACCCGCAGGCTAGGTATCACAAGATGACCGTGGCCGAGCTTGGGACGCTGGCCCCGGGCCTCGACTGGCCGGCCTTCTTCACCGCGACGGGCGCGCGGCCGTTTGCCGACCTCAACGTCGGCACGCCCGAGTTCTTCAAGGCCTTCGCCGGCCTTGTAGCCTCGACCCCGATCGAGGACTGGCGGGCCTACCTTCGCTGGCACCTGATCAGCGAGATGGCGCCGTACCTGAGCAAGCCGTTCGTCGACGAGAATTTCGCCTTCTACGGGAAGATCCTGACCGGCCGCCAGCAGCTGCGCGACCGCTGGCAGCGTGTCGTCGGGGCCATCGACAACTCGGCGGGCGAGGCGCTCGGCCAGCTCTACGTGCGGGAGTATTTTCCGCCCGAGTCGAAGGCCCGGATGATCCAGCTCGTGGCCAATCTCCGCCAGGCGCTCCGTGATCGGCTCCAGACGATCGAGTGGATGGACGAGCCGACGCGCGCCCGTGCGCTCGCCAAGCTAGACGCCTTCACCGTGAAGGTCGGCTATCCGGACAAATGGCACGACTACACGGACGCCAAGATCGACCGCGGTCCCTACGTGCTGAACATGATGCGGCTCGCCGCCCTCGATCACCGCTGGGACATGGAGAAGATCGGCCAGCCGGTCGACCGCACCGAGTGGTCGATGACGCCGCCGACGGTGAACGCCTACTTCCGTCCCACCGCCAACGAGATCGTCTTCCCCGCCGGTTACCTCCAGCCGCCGTTCTTCGACGCCAAGGCGGACGACGCCGTGAACTACGGCGCCATCGGCACCAGCATCGGCCATGAGATGACCCACGGCTACGACGACAGCGGCCGCCAATACGACGGCAGCGGCAACCTGGTCGACTGGTGGACCCCGGAGTCCGCGGCCCGGTTCAAGGCCCGCTCGACGGGCATCGTGAAGCAGTTCGGCGCCTACACCGTGCTCGACGGCCTGCACGTCAACGGCGAGCTCACCCAGGGCGAGAACATCGCCGACCTCGGCGGCCTCAAGATCGCCTTCGCCGGCCTGCAGAAGGCGCTCGCCGGCAAGCCGCGCGAGAAGATCGACGGGTTCACGCCGGAACAGCGCTTCTTCATCAGCTTCGCCGCCAAGTGGCGCCGACTCAGCCGGCCCGAGGACCTGCGGCTGCAGGTCCAGACCGATCCGCACTCGCCGTCGGAATTCCGCGTCAACGGTCCGCTCTCCAACCTCGACGAGTTCGCCCGGGCGTTCGATGTGCCGGAGGGGGCTCCGATGCGCCGGCCCGCTGCGGAACGCGTTACGATCTGGTGAGATCGCGGTCGTCGCCGCCACCCGGCGCGCGCTGACCGTCGCTGGACGCCCGATCTTGGGCGTCTGGCGCAGGAGCGAAAAACGCGGCCACCGATGGCGGTTTTGGCCGCCCCGCTGGTCATAGTTGATGCTATGGCCATGAGATCCGTTGTTGTCGGGTTGGCGCTGTCCCTTGCCGCCGCCAGCGCGGCGGTGGCCGCCGTGCCCCCGAGTTTCGTGGTGCAGCCCGCGACCCGGTTCGTGCTCGTGGGCGGCACCACCTCGTTCAACGTCCTCACCAGCGGGGACCTGCCGATGGCGTACCAATGGCAGGCCGGGACCGCCGAGTGGGACCCGGTGAGCCATTCGGTGGTGGTGAACACCTGGGCCAACCTCGCCGACGGCGGGCCGTACGCCGGCACCACGACCGCGACGCTGGCCGTCACAGCCGCGAACTACGCGATGAGCTCGCTCCAGTTCCGCTGCGTCGCGACCAACGCCTTCGGCTCCGCGACCAGCGACACCGCGTCGCTATCGCTGCAGTACACGGTGTTCATCGGCGCCTATTTCGGCGCGTTGAGCGGTGGCGGCAACTGGGCCCTGTGGGCGACCGCGCTCGACCGCGGCAACTTCATCGCGTACCTGCCCGACCGCCACAGCGTGGTCGTGCAGGCGGTGGCGATCGATCCGGTCACGGGCGTGTTCACCGGCAGCGGCACCGAGCAGGTGGCCGGAGGCACGGGTGCCTCATACACGGTCACCGGCACGGTGCAGGCCCCGCTGAGCGGCAGCGGCGCGCGGACCGTGACCGGCCAGCTGACCGGACTCGGCCAGACCTTCACCGGCGAATTTCGCGCGGGCGGCGGCGGCTCCACGCCCCTCTCGGGCTCGTACTACACGGCGACGGCGCTCAACGGCGACAAGGGCAGCGTCTACGCCGTCGTCGGCTATGGCGGCGACGTCCTCGCGGTCGTGGTGGCCCCGACCTTTGTCGACGCGGCGTCCGGTGGACTGAATGCCGCCGGCACGATGGCGGTCACCTCGGCCGCCGGCGGGCAGTTCACCTTCGCCGTCGACCCAAACGCGCACACCATCACCGCCACGCTGCAGCCGGCGTCGGCCGTCAAGACGACGCGGTTTGCCGGTCTCTCCGCCATGGTGGCGCCCACGACGCGTCTGGCGAATCTCTCGATGCGGGCGACGGCCGGCACGGGCGACCAGACGCTGATCATGGGTTTCGTCGTGCAGGGCGGCGACGCCAAGCGAGTCCTCGTGCGCGGCTTGGGTCCGGCCCTTGCCCAGTACGGCGTGACCGGCGCGATCGCCGATCCCCAAATCAGGCTTCAGGGTACGAATGGTCCGCTAGTGGGGCAGAACGATGACTGGGGCGGGGGAGCGGAACTGGCCCAGGCAGCCGTGGCGACGGGTGCCTCACCGCTGCCCGTGAACGGCAAGGATTCGGCCCTGCTGGCAACGCTCAACGCCGGGTCGTATACCTCGCTCGTGTCGAACGCGGCGGGCGCTGCTGGGGTTGCGCTCTGTGAGACCTATGACGCCGACGCCTCGGTGACAACGCGGCTGGTAAACGTCTCCGCCCGTGCCCCGGTCGGCACTGGGGACGCCGTGCTGATCGCGGGATTTGTACTGACCGGCAACGCCCCGAAGCGACTGCTGATCCGTGGCGTCGGACCGACCCTCTCGGTTTACGGCGTTGGCGGGACGCTGGCGGATCCGAAGCTGAGCCTGCTGCAGGGCGACACTCGCCTGGCGGAGAATGACAACTGGGGCGCAGACCCCGACCTCCGGCAGGCGTTCACGCGGACAGGCGCCTTTTCGCTGCCCGACGCGAGCAAGGATGCGGCGCTGCTGGTGGACCTGCAGCCCGGGGTCTACACCGTCCAGCTGTCAGGGGTGAACGGCGCGACCGGCAACGCCCTGCTCGAGATCTACGAGGTGCCCTGAGGGGCGCCGGCCCGCGACTTCGGCTTTGCCTGCGGCGGGTTCTGTCTGTAACAAGGCGGGAACCGTCTCCGCGATGAATTCCCTGTTGCCCGAGATCGCCCGCTCCTTCGACACGCGGGCCGAGGACTATGCCCGCGGCGAGTGGCATCGCCGCTACGCCGAACGGCTGGTTGCCCTGGCGCGCGTCGCGCCGGGCCAGCACGTCCTCGATGCTGGCACCGGCACCGGCTTTGCCGCGCTGGCGGCGGCGCGGATCGTGGGCCCCTCGGGCCGCGTGCTCGGGGTCGACATCTCGC
Organism: uncultured Opitutaceae bacterium; assembly: GCA_964471615.1. Lineage (GTDB taxonomy): Bacteria > Verrucomicrobiota > Verrucomicrobiia > Opitutales > Opitutaceae > Opi-474. The sequence goes on along the minus strand of CAYYGV010000055.1, from coordinate 15,772 downwards.
CCGGCATGCTGCGCCATGCGGAAGCCGCGGCCCGCGCGTCCGGGCTGACGCAGCTCGAGTTCCGCGAAGGTGACGCGGTGCATCTCGGGCCCGCCGCCGCGGAGAGTTTCGACGTCGTGCTCTGCGCGTCGGCGCTGCTCTACATGCCGGCGGCCGACGCGCTGCGCGAATGGCACCGGGTCCTGCGGGTTGGCGGGCGCGTGGCATTCTCGACCATGCAGGCCGGTTCGCCGCTGCCGGCGCAGCTGTTCCGGGACTGCGCGGCCGAGTTCGGAGTCACGCTGGCCGACCCGAGCGAGCCGCTCGGCACCGTCACCGCCTGCCGACGGGCGCTGGAGGCGGCGGGTTTCACTGCCGAGACGGTCCTCGCGGAGAACGTTGATTTCATGACCGAGGATTTCGCGCTCGCCTGGGAGGCGAACTTCCGTTCGCCGGCGCACCTCGCGGTGCATCGGCTCGGGCTCGAGGACCAGCGGGCTCTGGAGCGACTCTTCCGACAGGAGCTGGACCGCCTGGCCCGCGAGGAGCCCGCGCGACTGAAGGAAGTTCACGCCCTCTACGCGCTGGGGCGGAAGTGAGTCAGGCGGGATTCACAGGAGGTAACGGAGGGAACGGAGGGTCGACCCCTTTGGTCCGCACGATTCGCGCAAATTGGTACCCCAGTCCCGTTCACGGCCAGCCCCCCTTCGTCACAGTCCGCCGTCCACTGTCCACCGTTTACTGTCCACCGTCCACCGTCCACGCCTAGCCGCGCGGCGTGTAGGTCTTCTGCTGCAGGCCGTCGCCGAGATGACGGCGGAAGGCGGCGAGATTCTTGACGGCGCGGAGGGCGACCAGCTGGCTGGCCATGTTGCCGACGGCGGTGCCCTCGAGATTGAAGGACACGACGGGGATGCCGGCGGCATTGGCGGTGGCCTGGCAGAGGAGGCGGTTCTTCGAGCCGCCGCCGACCATGAGGATGCGGCGGAATTTCCGGCCGGTCATCTGCTCGAAGTTCGCCGCCGCCGTCGCGTGCCCGCGGCCGAGCGAGTCGCAGATCAGGCGGGTGTAGCCCGCGAGGTTGCGGGGCGCGGCGGCGCGGTTCCGCTTCAGCTGGGCGTCGATCGCGGCCCGCATCGACTTCGGGGCGGTGAACGCCGGGTCAGAGGGATCGAGCAGCCGGGCGGGCGCGGGCAGTTTCTCCGCGGCGGAAATCAGGGCGTCCCAGTCGCGCGGCGTCTGCGGGCGCTCCCGGAAGTCGGCCATCGTCTGCTCGAGCAGGAACAGCCCTACGACGTTGGTCAGCGGGCGGTAGGCGCCGAGGCCGGTGCGCTCGTTCGCCACCTTGGCTGCGAGGGCGGCGGCGCCGAGCAGCGGCGTCGGATTCTCGAACCCGACCAGCGACCAAGTGCCGGAGCTGAGGAAGAGGTCGCCGCCCTCTGGGGCGGCCGGCATCGCGTCGTAGGCGCAGGCCGTGTCGTGTCCCGGGACCGCGATCACCTGCGTACCCGCAAGCTCGGGCAGGCTCGTGACGCGGCCGAGCTTGAGCCCGGCGCGGACCGGCGCCCCGAACCAGCTCGGCGGGATCCGGAAATGCTCGAGCGCCGCGCGCGACCACTCGCAGCCGTGGACGTCGAGCAGCTGTGACGTGCTCGCCACCGTCAGCTCGTTCTCCATGCGGCCGCTCAGCAGGTAATTGAAGTAGTCCGGGAGAAACAGGCAGCGGGTCGCGAGGTCCGTGACCGCCGGGCACCGGGCCACCGTCTCTGCGAGCTGGAGGCTCGTGTTGTAGAAGACATTCGGGATGCCCGTGGCGGCGTAGATCCGCTCGACCCCGCTTTTCGCGAGCGAGGCCAGCCCGGCCTGGGTGCGCCCGTCGCGATAGGCGTGGACTGGGAACACGAGGCGCCCGGCGTCGTTGAGCAGCACATGGTCGCAACCCCAGGTGTCGACGCCGACCGACGCGAGCCTGGCTCCGCGCGGCAGCAGGGCCGCCGCCTTGCGCAGCCCCGTCTGCACCTCATGCCAGAGCGTCCCGATCTCCCAGTAGGTGTGCGCGCCGAGCTCGCGGTAGGCGTTCGGGAAGCGGTGCGCCTCGGTCAGGGTCAGGCGGTTCTTGGCCCAGGTCCCGAGAATGACACGGCCACTGGTGGCTCCGAGATCAACGGCGGCAAGGTAGAGCGGGGAAGGCATGGGGGAGTGAAAATTGGGAAAGCCGGAAATTGGGAAAGTGGGAAACGAGGGGTGCTGGGATGGGGCCGCGGGGCGGCGCAAGGGTGTCAGCCCGATGATACGCGCCGACGTCCCGTTGCACGCCAAAATTGCCGCCGGCCCGTCATCCGAGATTCGAACTCCCGGATCCGGAATCCGAAACCCGGAATTCCCATCGCCCAACCGCCGCCAATCCGCAATCCGCGATCCGCAATCCGCAATGGATAAAGGGTCTTGGTTTTACCTCTGGCTTGGCTAAACCCTCCGCATGCCATCCCCGTCCGTCCCCAAAATGGAGCCCTACATCGCGCCGGAAACCGTGATGAAGGAGTTCACGCTCCGCGCGGTGCTCACCGGCGCCATCCTTGGCCTCATCTTCGGCGCGTCCTCGCTCTACCTCGTTCTGAAGGTCGGCCTCACGGTCAGCGCCTCGATCCCCGTCGCCGTCATCTCGCTCGCGATGTTCCGCGGCTGGTCCAAGGTCGGCGGCCGCGACGCGACCATCCTCGAGCACAACATCACCCAGACCGCGGGCTCGGCCGGCGAGTCGCTCGCGTTCGGCATCGGCGTGACGATGCCGGCGATCCTGATCCTCGGTTTCGACCTTGAACTGACGCGCGTAATGCTCGTCGCCCTGCTCGGCGGCATGCTCGGCATCCTGATGATGATCCCGCTGCGCCGCGCCCTCATCGTGAAGGAGCACGGCGTGCTCAAGTACCCGGAGGGGACCGCGTGCGCCGCCGTGCTGAAGGCCGGCGCGTCCACGGAGTGTCGCGCCGCCGCCGCGCCCGCGGCCCAGGCCGAGATGCGCGCCGCCGAGGCGGCGGGGCTGGGCCAGTCGCCCGGCGCGAAGGTAATCTTCACGGGTTTCGGCCTCGGACTGGTCTACAAGACCCTCAACGTGGCGTTCAAGGGCTGGAAGGACGTGCCGGAAAAGATCTTTGGCGCCCCGTTCAAGGCGGGTTCGATCAGCGCCGAGGTGTCGCCGGAACTCCTCGGCGTGGGTTATATCATTGGCCCCCGCATCGCCTCGATCATGTGCGCCGGCGGCGTGCTCAGCTACCTGCTGCTGATCCCGATGATCAAATTCTTCGGTGAGTCGATCCCGGGACCGCTTGCGCCCGGCACGATCCCGATCTCCGACATGGGGCCGGGCCAGATCCGCGGCGCCTACATCCTCTACATCGGCGCCGGCGCGGTGGCGGCGGGCGGGCTCATCAGCCTGGTCCAGTCGCTGCCCACCATCTGGCACGGCCTGCGCGGCGGGCTCCATGACCTCGGCCTGATGCGCGACGAACTCGGCGGGACGGGCACCGTCGCGCGAACCGACCGCGACCTCTCGATGAAGGTCGTCGGCATCGGCATCATCCTCCTGATCGCGGTCGTCATGCTCGCCCCGACGCTGCACATGAACCTGCTGGGTGCGCTGCTGATCGTGCTGTTCGGGTTCTTGTTCGTGACCGTGTCGTCGCGGCTGACGGGCGAGATTGGTTCCTCGTCGAATCCGATCTCGGGCATGACCGTCGCGACGCTGCTGTTCACCTGCCTGATCTTCCTGCTGGTGGGCTGGACGGGCGGCACCTACTACGTCACGGCCCTCTCGGTGGGCGCGATCGTCTGCATCGCGGCGTCGAACGGCGGCTCGACCTCGCAGGACCTGAAGACGGGCCACCTGCTCGGCGCCACGCCGCGCTACCAGCAGATCGCGATCATGGTGGGCTCGATGCTCTCGGCGCTGCTGCTCGGCCCGATCCTGCTCAAGCTGAACGACGCCGCGACCGTGTACGTGCCGGTGGCGCAGGTCGCGCCGGCGGGCCTGCGGGCGGACGTGAAGACCCTGACGCGGACCGAGACGCTCCACGGCCCGCAGGCGCGGGACGACCGGAACACCTATCACGTGTGGCAGAAGACCGACGACGTGGGCGGGCCGGCCGGCCGTTACTTCGTCAACGACGCGGGTCAGGCCGTGTGGCTGGTGGACCCGGGCATCAACGGCGCGTACAACACGCGGCCCGACGGCACGACGGTGCGGAAATTCGACGCGCCGAAGGCGACGCTGATGTCGTACATCATCAAGGGTATTCTCGACCGAAAACTGCCGTGGGCGCTCGTGCTGCTCGGCGTGATGATCGCGGTGACGCTGCAGATGTCGTTCATCCCGGCGCTGGCCTTCGCGGTCGGCGTGTACCTGCCGTTGTCGTCCTCGACGCCGATCTTCATCGGCGGCTTCATCCGGTGGCTGGTCGACCGGCGCACGCGCCAGCAGGCCTCGCACGCGCATCTCTCGGAAGACGAGTTTGCGGCGGAGAGCGACAAGAGCTCGGGCGTGCTGCTGGCGTCGGGCTACATCGCGGGCGGGGCGATCGCCGGCATCCTGATCGCCTTCCTGGCGGGCGCGCTCGACCGCTTCGACGCCGCGCTCTTCACCTGGTCGTCGGCCCACAACCCGTTCTTCGAGGGCCCGTATTCCGACGCCCTGTCGACGATCCCGTTCCTGGTAATCTGCGTGATGCTCTACCTCGTTGGCCGCGAGAAGTGGCTCGTCCCGCGCAAGCGGTAGGGCAGGTTGACGATTTGGTTCACCACGAAGCGCACGAAGGTCACGAAGTCCGAGCCTCGGGTTTCGCGGCCTTCGCGGTTGACCTAGTTGGGCTCCGATTACTTTCGCCGCCAAGCTCGCTCGCCTCAGATGCGCTCGGTCCTTTTGGCCTTCGTGCGCTTCGTGGTGAACCAAGACGCGGCCGGCCTATTCCTCGCCCTCGAAGTACTTGGTCTCCGTCATCCGGAAGTTCTTCCGGTACGGGCGGAGGCCCCACTTGCCGGAGTCGGGGTAGCGGAAGATATCGACCGGCGGGTTGTCGGCGATGATGTAGAAAACCAGGTCGCGCCGGCCGGTGTTGATGATCTGGTGCGCGCGGCCGGGCGGGTGGATGAACACGTCGCCGGTCTTCACGGGATAGCGGCGCCCGTTCGCCCGGACCGTGCCGCGGCCCGCGAGGATGATGAACATCTCCCACTGCGTGGTGTGGCTGTGGTACGGGCACGGCGTCTTGCCGGGTGGCACGCGGTTCAGCTCGAGGTTGAAGGGATGGCCGGCCTTCGGCCAGGCGTTCACCTTGTCGCCAAGCAGGCCGGAGAGCTGTTTCCAGGCCGCGACGTACTTGCCACGCGGCGAGCGAAACGGGGTCCACTTGATCTTGGACTGGTTGATGATCTTCATGGGGTGGGAAGCAATCGGGTGAGGGGTTCCCTGCCAACCAAGCCTAGTCCTTGGCCTTCGGCAACTCGCTGAGCAGGACCGGCGTGATCCGGCCCCGGTGGACGCGGTACGTTGCGATCGCATGGGCCCGCAGACGCGGCAGCACGTGCGTTTTTCCGGCGAGGATCAGGCGCGGCGCGACGGCGCGGCCGGCGGTCTCCTGGACCCGCACGATGGAGCCCGCGCCGTCCTCGGCGGGTTTGAGCGCGAGGAGACGGACCGAGGCCGGCGTCAGCTCCACAAGGCTGCCGGACCGGCCCAGCTTTCCCGGGTGAGGCGGGACCGCCAGGCTGTGGACCGGCTGCTCCAGTTCGCCCGCCAGCTGCGGCAGGAGCGCGCCGTTGGCGGAGAGGAGGAACTTGAACTGGTACTCGCCGCGGTCGGTGACGGGCAGCCACTCGGGCGTGGCCGCGGTGTCGCGGGCGTCGAAGCAGTAGCGCGCGGAGCGCACCACCGACGCGCGGAACGTGCCGTCCGAGCTGTCGAAGCCGTACAGCGCGTCGCTGGCCAGACCTAACGTGTGCGCGCCGCTCTTGACCCGCACCCAGCGCCCGCCGGGCACTTCGCCGGCCGGGCCGCGTTGAACCATGCCGCCCGGGACCTCGAACTCGGCCTGGTCGCCGGCGCCCGGGAAGACGAGCTTCAGCCGTGCGCGCGTCTCGTTCCACAGCAGCCGCGCCTCGACGTCGATCGCGTCGCGTCCCTCGGACAGCCGGAAGAACAGGTCGAGCGACGACGCCCCGCCTGCCAGCCGCACCCAGAGCCCGGCCCGCAGCGGCCCGCGCTCGACGACCTCGACGCCGGTAACCTTCCAGGCGTGGCGCACGGTGAGCAGATGCAGGCCGTCCGGTTCATCGTAGAGCGCGCCCCAGGAACCGAACGCGTCGTCCACGGTGATGGCGCCGAGGCCCGCGGAACCGAGCAGGCGCTGCGCGCCGTGGAACAGCGTCACGCCGGAACCGCCGCGCCGGGCTTCGACGCGGTACGTGCCGTTCGTGATCGCATTGGCCCGCGGCGAGCCGGTCCGGCTGCGGACCGCCGGCGCCTTGGCACCCTCGACCCAGCCGACGGAGAAAGAGCCCCAGCCGAGCGCCGGCAGGCGGGCCGGGACGAGGACGCGCACGCGCCACGGGATGTTCGTGAGAAACGTGTGCTCGGTCTTGATCCGCTGGACCGGCAGGACGCGACCGTCGGGCCCGCGTACCTCGATCGGCACGGCGTCGGGACGGTCCTGGTAGGGAAACACCGGGCGGTAATCGAGGCAGGCCTCGAGCTCGAGCGGGCCCGCGTAGGCGTGCGGGTGCGGGTTCCACGCGAGTAGCGAGACCGCGGTGGGATGGTCCGCGGGGACGGCGGGCACGGTGGTGTCGACGCGACGCGCGAGAGCGTTGAGCGCGTCGAATTCGGTGCTCCGCGCGGTGTGCAGGACGCCGCGGGCCCAGTCGACCTGCTCGTCCAGCGCGCGCTCGATGCTCGTGCCGGGCAGGATGTCGTGGAACGAGTTGAACATCACCCCGCGCCACGCGGCGCCGAGGTCCGGCGCCGGAGCCGAGGTTGCGAGCGCCGCGGCGGTCGCGGTTGTCTCCGCGCGGCTCAGTGTCGTCTCGGCGCGACGGAAGGCGGACTTGAGGCGCGCCGCGGACACGTAGCAGCCGCGCTGGCAGTACCCGAGTTCGCCGCGGTGCACAAACGGCGCTGCCTCGGGCCGGGTCGCGATCTCCTGCTCGAGGGCCGCGAAGAACCGGTGCAGGCCGGAGTGCACGACCTTCACCTCGGGGTGCGCCGCCGCCCAGGCGTGAATGTCGCGCACGAGCCGGCGCGTCGGGCCGCCGCCGTGATTACCGAGGCCGTAGAAGACCGCGATGTTCTGATAGGGCTGCTTCGGTGCGGCCTGGAGGAAGCCATCGAGCCGGTTCGGCGCCTCGCCGCGCTCGCAGCCGTACCAGCCGTGAATCGGGCGGTAGCCGAGCACGCGGGAGCCGCCCGGGCTTTCCCACCAGAATGCCGGACCGGGCAGCGGCCGCTGGCCGGGATCGGGACGGAAGAACGAGAACGAGCGGAAGCCGGCGTTGGCCAGGAGTTCGGGCAGGCCGGCACTGTGCCCGAACGAATCCGCCGCCCACGCCGCCGTGGCGGGCCGGCCGAAGTGCTGCGCGAAGAACCGCTGGCCGTGGAGGTAAACGCGGGCGAAGGTTTCCGCCGCGGGCAGATTGGTGTCGGGCTGCAGGTACGCGCCGCCGATCGGATCCCACCGGCCGGCCCGCACGTGACGCACGATCCGGGCAAACGTCTCCGGCTCCTCGCGGGCGATGTGCTCGTACAACACCGTCTCGCCGCGGACGTAGGTGAGTTCGGGAATTTCGTCCATCAGCGCGAGCATCGTGCGGACCGTGATGAGCCCCTCGTTCAAGCCCTCGCGCCAGTCCCACTGCCAGACGGGATCAAGGTGCGAGTTGGCGATCAGATGGAAGGTGTAGTTCATGATTCAGACAGGGGATTTTTGGGAGATGGCAGATGGGAGCTGGGAGATGGAAGATCTAGGGGACCTCCGGGCATGGTGGGCATCACCTGCGTGCGTCCGGTCCCGATCGTCATTCGTCAATCGTCGATCGGAAATAGCTAGACCGTCTCATTGACCACTGGATTGGTCAGCGTGCCGATGCCCTCGATTGCGATGCTGATGGTGTCGCCGGGCTGGAGGAAGACAGGGGGCTTGCGGGCGAAGCCGACGCCGTGCGGCGTGCCGGTAAGGATCACCGTGCCGGGGAGGAGGGTCTTGCTGGCGCTGAGGAACTCAATGAGCGTCGGCACGTCGAAGACCATGTCGTTGGTGTTCCAGTCCTGGAGCGCCGTGCCGTTGAGGATGGTCTTTATGCCGAGGTTGTTCGGATTGGGTATTTCGTCGCGCGTCACCAGCACGGGCCCGAGCGGGCAGAAGGTATCGAAGCTCTTGCCCTGACAGAACTGGCCGCCGCCCCAGCGCTGCTGCCAGTCGCGGGCCGACACGTCGTTCGCGCAGGTGTAACCCAGCACGTAGTTGAGCGCCTCGGTGCGGCTGACGTTCTTGCAGCGCCGGCCGATCACAACCGCGAGCTCGCACTCATAGTCGACCTCGGTGCTGCGGAGCTTCTGGGGAATCTCGATCGGGTCGCCCGGATGCTGCACCGTGTTCAGGCTCTTCATGAAGAGCATGGGCCGCTCCGGCACGCCCTTGCCGCCCTCCTCGGCGTGCTTCCGGTAATTGAGCCCGATCGCGAGGATGCCCGTCGGCTGCAGCGGGGCGAGGAGCTTGCCGGGCTGGACCATGCGGTCGGTGACCCGGAATTCGCCGAGGATGTCACCCGCGATCTCCCGGGCGGAGCCGTCGGGCTGGAGCGCGGCGTGGGCGGGGCCCGATGGAGAGAGATGCCGGATAATTTTCATGGGAAAGCTGGGACCGCAGGAGGGCCGCCAGCCCCGTTTTATCGAGACGCTTCTCCGCGATGGCAATCATCGCGTCGTGGAGCCGGGAATTGGTCACGGCCGACGTCGCGACCCCGTTCAATTCGAGAAAGACCAGCGCCGTGCTGATGGCGGTGCGCTCGTTGCCGTCCAAGAAGGGCTGGTTTTCGGCAATATGGTAGGCGTAACCGGCCGCCAGGTCGAACAGGTCCCCTTGGCCATAGTGAAACGCGCGCCTCGGCAGGGCGATGGCCGACTCTAGACCATGCTCGTTCCGGACTCCGTCCTGCCCGCCATGCAGCTCGAGGGAAAGCCGGTGGATTGCATTGACCTGTTCGCGCGTGACGAAGCGAGGCTCCCTCATTGCGCGAGCTTGCGCAGGAGGCCCTTGCGCTCGCCGAAGACCTTGTCGACCGCCTGCCGGAATGCCGGATCGTCAGCGCCGGACGCAGTGACCGCTGCGGAGACGCGAGCTTTGCTTGATGGTTTCGCCGCGTGATAAACGCCGGCTGGTTCTTCCACCTTCATCTCGCGCTTACGCTTCATGGCTCCACCGTGCTCTGCGCTGTGCCTCTGTCAATGAGCGCAAGACTCACACCGCGCGAACCCCGGTCACGACGGACAGCCGGTGCGCGGCCATCCATCGGTTCGAGTGAGGTGTCAGTCGGACCTCGCCAGATCTTCCACCCAGGCGCCCGGCGGACGGCCGAATCGGGCGCGGAAGAGCCGGTAGAAATGGGAGAGATCGCCGTAGCCGCTGGAGAACGCCGCGCCGAGCACCGAGTGGCGGCCCGCGCGCAGCAGTTTAGCCGCGTGGGCGAGCCGCCGCTCGGTCAGTTCCTCGAGAAACGTGCGGCCCGTGACGGCCCGGAAGAGCTGGCTGAAGTGCCGCCGTGACATCCCGGCGCGGGCGCAGGCGCGCTCGAGGCTCCAAGATTCGTAGAAGGTTTCGGCCAGGTCCCGCGCCACCGCCTCAACGCGCCGCCGCGCCTGGTCGGTCGTTGCGCTGGCTGGCAGCCGCGCAAGCGAGACCAGGATGTTGGCCGCCGCCGCGCCCAGCGTCGCGTCACGGCCCACGAGTTCGCCCGACTGCTCGACCAGGCCGGCCCGCCACAGTCCGCCGAAGCGCTGCCCCCAGGCGGGTCCCGGACGAAAACAGGCGGACGGCCCGGCTGACAGCCGGCTCCAGGCGGCGGCCAGGCCGGGCTCGCGCCGGAGGAAGGCGCGCGAGAAGCAGAGCAGCAGCAGAGTGGGCGGGGCGGCGTCGGTGAGCTGGTGCCGGGTGCCCGCCGGCACGCACAGCACCGAGCCGGCCGGCGCCTGGACCGGCGCCCGTCCGCCCGGCTCGGTGTAGGTGACCCGGCCATGCAGGACGTAGATCAGCTTGTGGAACGCGTCCGCGCGCGCGGCCATGCGGAAACCCGGACCGTGCATGCTCTCGGCGAAGGCGACGCCGTGGGCCGGGACGGTGACGGGAATGGGACGAAAAACCGCCATGGGAGTGAACAGAGTGCCCGATCTGCCAATCGAGCCAAGCCCAATGCGCCAAGACGGAAGCGGGGAATTCCTGCTAGGCTGGTGCTCCCTATCTGCCACCGGGAGATTATCGCCCAGCGCCAAACCCTGCCCCTGCTTAACATGCCCGAAGCCGCGGGCCCTCCGGCCTGCTGACTCCGGCCTCCCGCCCCCCAACCCGCATGCGCTCCCCCCATCCCGTCGTCACCCGCGCAGAAGTTGAATCAGTCCTCCGCTGCGGCGCGCCGCGCGCCGTGCCGCTCTTCCTGCCGGCGATCTATGAGCACAAGGCCTGGTTCATCGGCAGCACGCCGTCGGCGATCTCCCGCGATGCGAACCTGCTGACCCGCGCCATCCTGGCGGAATTCGAGACGATCGGGCCCGACGCGCTGACGGTCGGGGTCGACGTGTACAACGTCGAGGCCGAGGCGGTCGGCTGCACGGTGACATTTTACGAAGGCAGCGACTCCAGCATCCCGGGCATCAAGCCCGGCAACCACCGGTTCGTGGTGGGCGACGACCTGTCGGCCGCGCCGCTGCCGAATCCGCTCAAGGACGGCCGCATGCCCGTGAACATCGAGGCGGCCCGGCGCGTGCGGCGGGAAGTGGGCTCCGATTACTGGCTGCGCGGGGCGGTTTCCGGACCATTCTCGCTGGCGATCGGGCTGGTCGGCTCGGAGGCGCTGTTCATGGCCTGCGTGGACGAGCCGGAGTGGGTCGCGCAGCTGCTCGACTATGCCGGTCGGATCATCCGCGAGTACGCCAAGGCCTACCGCGATGCCGGCGCCGAGCTCGTCGTGTTCGACTCGCAGGCCTCGCCCGACCTGATCTCCCCCCGCATGTACGAGGAAATGGTCCTTCCGATCACCCGGGACTTCGCCGAGTGGGCGGCGGGGCAGGGCATCCGGGACGTGCCGCTGATCGTCGGCGGCAACACGACGCCGATCGCCGGGCTGCTGACCCGCACGGGCTGCAACAATCTCCTGTGCGACTTCACGGCGGACTTCGACACGTGGGCGGCGGCCAGCCGCGCCGCCGGACGCGCGCTGCGGCGCAACGTGCCGCCGCGGATGCTCCAGCAGGCGACGCCCGACACGGTTTACGCCGCCGCCGCGCGTGAGCTGGCCCGCGGGCGAGACCTGCCCGGTTTCATCATGGGCACCGCCGTCGCCCCGTTCGGCACGCCAACGGAAAACCTCCTCGCGGTGAAGCGCGCCTGCCTGGACGCGCGGCCCGTGACCGCCTGACGCCCATGCCCACCTTGCAGGAACGTCTCACGCAGGGCGCCGACTTTCTCTTCGGCGTGGAGCTCGTCTCGACGCGCGGCATGATCCGCGAGCCGCGGGCGGCCAAGACCGTGGCCTTCGCCCACGAACTCGGCGGCTGCGCCGGCATCGACTGGGTTTCCGTCACCGACAACGCCGGCGGTAATCCGATGCTGGCGGCGCCCGCGCTGGGCGGCCTGCTGCGGGCGGCCGGACGCGAGGTCGTGATTCATCTTTCGGGCAAGGACTTCAACCGTCACGGCATCGAGAGCGAGGCGTGGCGGCTGGCCAGCGAGGGCTTCCGAAACCTGCTCGTGCTTTCCGGCGACTATCCGGGCAAGGGCATCGCGGGCGGGGGCAAGCCGGTCTTCGACGTGGATTCCGTGGGCATCCTGGACCTGCTCGGGCGCATGAACGCCGGCCTCGACGTCACGCGGCCCGGTGGATCGCCGGCGCGGCTGGCGCCGGCGGAGTTCTTCCCCGGGGCGGTGGTCACGAATTTCAAGCTGCACGAGAACGAGGTGATTCCGCAGCTCCTGAAGATGGAGCGGAAGCTCGCCGCGGGCGCGCGCTTCCTGATCAACCAGATCGGCTACGACTCCCGGAAATGCTCGGAGCTGATCGCCTGGCTGCGCCGCCGCGGCCACGGCAGCGTGCCGCTGATCGGCAACGTCTACGTACTCAATCCTGGCGTGGCGCGCCTCTTCCACGCGCGGCGGATCCCCGGCATCATGATCTCCGACGAGCTGGCCGCGCTCTGCGAGCGCCAGGCGTCGTCGCCGGACCGCGGCCGCGAGTTTTTCTTCGAGCTGGCCGCGCGGCAGGTCGCGATCTTCCGCGGGCTCGGCTATCGCGGCGCGTACCTCGGCGGCGTCCACCGCGTGGCGGACATCGAGCGAATCCAGGCCCTCGCGCGGAGCTACGGCCCGAATGACTGGCGCGAGTTCGCCAAGGGCATCCGGTTCTCGCGGCCGGGCGAGTTCTTCGCCTTCGCGGAGGATCCGGCGACCGGCCTCGCCGACGAGGCGCGGATGCATCCGGCCTATGAAATGAATCAAGCGACGCGGCCGAGGACGCCCAACGTCACGTACACCTATCGGTTCTCAAAATTCGTCCACGGCCTGATGTTCACCCCGGACCGTGGGCTCTGGGGGCTCGGCGAGCGGCTCTGCCGCGGGGCCAAGGACCCGGCGCAGGGTCCCGCGCTGCTGCGCGCGGCGGAGCGGCTCGGCAAGTCGGTGATGTTCGACTGCCAGGACTGCGGCGACTGCTCGCTGCCGGAGACGGCCTTCCTGTGTCCCGAGTCGGCCTGCGCCAAGAACCAGCGCAACGGCCCGTGCGGCGGCACGCGCGACGGCCGGTGCGAGGTCGAGGATTTCGAGTGCATCTGGTCCCGCGCCTACGACCGGCTCCGCCATGAAGGCCGCGCCCTCGACCTGCTCGCCCACACTCCCGTCATCCAGGACCAGGCCCTGCGCGGCTCGTCCAGCTGGGCCAACACCTGGCTCGGCCGCGACCATCTCTCCCGTGCGCCGCAGCCGCCAGTATCACCGCATTGAATTTCAACCCAACCATGACCAAATCCAAACCCACCAGCCTCGAAGCCAAGCTCCAGCAGTACCCCAGCCCCGTCGCCATGCTGCGCGACGCTCCGGTCGGCGGCTATCAGTTCCCGTTCGCGCCCGAGTTCACGAACTGGCGCGATGAGCAGGAGTCGTGGCAGAACAGCGTCGTCCTCTTCGACCAGTCGTACCACATGAAGGACGTCTACTTCGAGGGGCCGGACGTGCTGCGCCTGCTGTCCGACGTGGCCGTCAACACGATGAAGAACTTCGGCCCCAACCGGGCGAAGCAGATCGTCACCTGCAATCCCGACGGCTACGTGATCGGCGACGCGATCCTCTTCGGCCACGGCGAGCGCAAGGTCAGCATCGTCGGCCGTCCGTCCGTGCCGAACTGGGTGGAGTACCAGGCCCGGCTCGGCCGCTACGATGTCCAGGTGACGCGTGACGAGCGGACGGTCGCCAACCAGGGCCGCCGCCTCATCTACCGCTACCAGATCCAGGGACCGAACGCGCTGGACCTCCTCCGGAGCGTCCACGAGGGCGTGTTCCCGGAGATCCCGTTCTTCCAGCTCGGCGACCTGAAGATCGCCGGCCGCCGCGTGCGCGCGCTCAATCACAACATGTCGCGCATGGGCGGGTTGGAGCTGCACGGCCCGGTGGACGACGGCGCGGCGGTGCTGGCCGCGATTCTGGAGGCCGGCCCGCGGTTCGGGCTGCGGCAGGGCGGCAGCCGCGCGTACTCCACGGTCTCGCCGGAGAGCGGCTGGATTCCTTCGCCCATGCCCGCGATCTACGCCGGCGAGGCGATGAAGCCCTACCGCGAGCATCTGCCCGCTGACGGCTTTGAGGCCAACGCCTCGCTGGGCGGCAGCTTCGACTCGCCGCGGATCGAGGACTACTACCAGACGCCGTGGGACCTCGGCTACGGCCGCCACGTGAAGTTCGACCACGAGTTCATCGGCCGCGCGGCGCTGGAAAAGCTCGCCGACCAGCCCCATCGCCGCAAGGTGTGGCTGCGCTGGAACGAGGAGGACGTGCTGCGCATCTACGCCAGCCAGCTCCGGCCCGGCACCCGCTTCAAGTACATGGAGATGCCCAACGCCTATTACTCGATCCTCCCGTTCGACACGGTCCGGGCGGGCGGGCGCCAGGTCGGCCTGTCGACCTACACGGTGTACACGGCCAACGTGCGCGGGTGGTTCTCGCTGGCAATGCTCGACGAGAACGTCGCCGACGGCTCCGAGGTTTCGCTCGTCTGGGGCGAGGCCAACGGCGGTTCGCTCAAGCCCAGCGTCGAGCGCCACGCCCAGACGGAAGTCCGGGCCACGGTGTCGTACCAGCGACTCAACGGCGGCGCCTGAACCGCGCCGGCGACCCCGTCCCCTGATCTTTACCGCGTCCAACGCCCATCCCGTCGTCCGCGAGGCCGAGTTCAAGCGCCTGCTCCAGGTGCCGCCGGACTATGTCTTCGCGGACGAGATGGCCGAGCACGCCGCCTGGGCCCGCGACTGGTACGCGGCGCACGGGCGGCCGTGGCTCTGTGCCGGCACGGTGGCGGAGTTCACGGTGGCGGACCCGGTGGTCCGGCTCGGCGGCCGGTCGCTGACCAGCCGGGAGCTGGCGCGCCGCTTCCACGCCGCCCATGGCGCGGTGGTGGTGGCGGCGAGCGCCGGTCCGGAGGCGGAGGCTGAGGCGGCGCGCTGCTGGGCGAACGACAGCGAGGACCGGTATTTTTTCATGGAGGCATACGCCGCGGCCGTGGTCGAGGCGCTGATCGCGGAGGCACGCAGCCGACTGTGCGCCTGGACCGCGGAGCGCGGCGAGGTGCTGCTGCCGCACTACAGCCCCGGCTATCCCGGCTGGAGTGTCGCGGATCAGGCCAGTGTCTTCGCGCTGCTCACGGCCAAGGGCGCGATGCCCGGCCCGCTCGAGGTCATGGCGTCGGGCATGCTCCAACCCAAGAAGTCCCAGCTCGCGGTGTTCGCCGTGGCCCCGGCCGGCACGCCCGGCGCGGCGACGGCGGACCTGGTGCCGTGCAGGTACTGCGCGCTCGCGCGGTGCAGCCTACGGCGGGAGCCTTTTCAGGGCTGAGGCTTTGGCGTCGGTTGGAGTTGGCCACGAAGCACACGAAGGACGCGAAGACCGACTCTCGGATCGGTCTTCGCGCTCTTCGCGGCCTTGGCGGTAAATCGAACGGCCTTACGACCGTTAGCTGTACGCTTCCATGCCGACGCAGGAGCAGACGAGGTTCCGGTCGCCGTAGACGTTGTCGACGCGGCCGACGGCGGGCCAGAACTTGCTGGTGCGCGTGTGACGGTCGGGGAACGCGGCGGTCTCGCGGGAGTAGGGATGGGTCCAGCTCGACGCGCACACGACCGCGGCGGTGTGGGGCGCGTGCTTGAGCGGGTTGTCGGCCTTGTCGGACTGGCCGCTCGCCACCGCGGACATCTCACCGTGGATCGCGACGAGCGTGTCGCAGAAACGGTCGAGCTCGGCCTTCGACTCGCTCTCGGTCGGCTCGATCATGAGCGTGCCGG
>CAYYGV010000054.1:0-23701 GCA_964471615.1 uncultured Opitutaceae bacterium | reverse complement strand
GGTAGCCCTCGCGGATCTTTTTGTAGAAATCGATGTTCTCGCGCTCCATCCGGTCAGGCAGGTCGGAGGCGCGCTGGCGGATGCGTGCGAGGCTCACCTCGGTCGGCACGTCGATGACGACGGTGAGGTGCGGCATGACATTGCCGACGGCGAAGCGGTTGATCTGCGCGACCGGATCAGCGGCGAGATTGCGGCCGATGCCCTGGTAGACGGTGGAGGAGTCGAGATAGCGGTCGGAGAGGACGATGGCGCCGCGGGTGAGGGCGGGGGCGATGACCTGACGGACGAGCTGCGCGCGGGCGGCGGTGAAGAGCAGGAGCTCGGTCTCGGCGCACATCTCGTCGCCCTTGGAATTATGGACGATGATGTTCCGGATCTGCTCACCGATCTCGGTGCCGCCGGGCTCGCGGGTGGTGACCACCTCCCGGCCCTCCTGCTGGAGGCGGGCGGCGAGGCGGGAGATCTGGGTCGACTTGCCGCTGCCCTCGCTGCCTTCGAACGAGATGAGCCGGCCGGTGGGTTTGGACTTGAGAGGCATGACGGGAGGATGCGGGGACTATTTCCAATTCGCGAGGAAGCTTTCGAGATCGCCGGTCGTCGGGCTCTGCGCAGTGCGAACATAGTGTCCGCTTGTGCAGACGCCCAGCGCCAGGCAGGACTCGGGCGTGAGGCCCATGAGCTGGCCCGAGACAAAGCCGGCGTTGAAGTGGTCTCCAGCGCCGGTGGTGATGAGCGGCTTGGCGACGTACGGACCGGGCACCCAGTGGGTCGACTCACGTGTAGCGCAGGCGGCCGACTCCTTGGGGTGAATCACCACGGTCGTGAGATCGAGGCGCGCGCGAATTTTCGCGGCCATGGCGCGCAGCCCGGACTCCGTCTCGGTCTCGGTGCCGAACCCGAGCGTGGTGAACACCTGCTGGGCCTCCTTGAGATTGAGGCCGAGGGTCACGCGGCCGAACTGCTCGAACTTCGCCATCGTCTCGAGGGCATAGACCAGGTCGGCGCCGGAGCGCTTCTCGGGATCGGCGAGGTCGAAGAAGAACACCCGGCCCGCCCGCACCGGCGTGCGTGGGAGGATGCGCGTGACCAGGTCGGTGAGGACGGCGGTGAGGTTCGGGATCATCGTCCAGTTGACGGCACCCACGAGGTCCGCCGAGGCAAGGGCGGCGCGGTAGGCGTCGTCACCCATGACGGCGGTGATCTTCTCGGGCGTGATCTCGTCGAGGCTGCGCATCATGCCGAGCATGAGCTTGCCGTCGGTGAACTCGACGGCGGTGGTGGCCGCGGGATCGCAGAGCGAGACAATCGTGGCGCGGCGGGCAAGGTCGGTGAAGACCGGGTGGATGTTGGTCCGGCCAAGGGCGCCGATGTAGGTGAGACGGGTGCCGTGCGCGAGGATGGCGTTGGCCATGATCGGGCCGTTGCCGCCCAGCTTGTCCATGCGCGGGTAGAACTCGAGGTTGGTGCTCTTGCCCGCGGCGCCGAGGATGCGCTGGCCGAATTCCGTGATGGTGTTGATCGGCGTGAAGTTCTCACCCTGGCCGGCGCGCAGGGCGACCGGGGTCACGATCGTGTCGACAAAGCCGTCGAAGCCGATCACGGCCTGCTTGGAGGCAAGGACGCCGCGGCGGTCGCGGAGTTCCTGGAGGGCGCGGGTCTTGAAATCCATGGGCGACGCCCAGCGAAAAAACCCGGACCGTCGCGGGCAAACAGAATCGGTCCGGGACGCCGGGAATTTCCGTTGAACGCTTCCGGCAAACCCTCCAACAGTTGCGGCGATGCTTGCCACGCTCCTGACCCCCGCCTTTTTCGCCACCACCAACCTCATCGAGGTCTTCCTGCGCTGCGATCCGGCCGGCCAGGTGATCACCACCGGCCTCGGCTTCTTCAGCATCATCGCCTGGTCGATCATGATCGGAAAGCACTTCGAGCTGAAGCGCCTGCAGCAGCTCAACCACGCGTTCGAGTCGCACCTCAGCGACCAGAAGAAGCTCCTCGACCTGCCGGAGTCGTTCCGCAACAAGCGCGCGATCCCGTACGCCGACCTGTTCACCGACGCGGTCGAGGCGTACTGGCGGGCGGCCGCGATCAGCAAGGAGAAGGGGGACGACAGCCCGCGGGCGCGGCTCGAGCACGCCGAGAACGCGCTGCAGCGCGCCCTGTCGCGCCAGACCCTGCGCTACGAATCGAGCATGGTGTTCCTCGCCACGATCGTCTCCGGCGCGCCATTCCTCGGCATGCTGGGCACCGTGTGGGGCGTGATGGAGGCGTTCAGCGCCGTCGCCGTCCAGGAGTCCGCCAGCATCAAGACCCTCGCCCCCGGCGTCTCCGCCGCGCTGCTCACCACGATCGCCGGCCTGGTGGTCGCGATCCCGTCCGTCTTCGGCTACAACCTTCTCCTCGGCAAATCCAAGCAGCTGATCACCGAGCTGGAAAACTACGCGAGCTCCCTCGCGGACCGGCTCGAGCTCGAGAGCTGACCGCCATGGCCCGGACCTTTCGCCGCAAGAGCGCCCAGCATCCGATCTCGGAGCTGAACGTCACGAACCTGATCGACCTCGGGTTCACGCTCCTGATCATCTTCATGATCGCGACGCCGCTGATCCAGCAGGAGCAGACCATCCCGGTGAACCTCCCGCAGGAGTCGCACAGCCCGCAGCAGAAGCCCGACAAGAACGCCCGCTTCGTGGCCATCTCGATCGACGCCCGGGGCAACTTCTACCTGGACAACCAGACCCGCCCGGTGTCGTTCGCGGAGCTCCGCACGCGCCTGCGCGGCTACGCGTCGGAGCCGAAGGTCCCCGTCATCCGCATCCGCGGCGACGCCAAGCTGCCGTACGAAAAAGTCGTCCAGCTAATGGACGAGCTCAAGAAGGCCAACCTGCTCAAGTTCACCTTCGACACCCAGTCGCCGAACTGAGCCCCCGGCTAATTTTTCCCCGGAACGAGCGTATATTCTGGTGCCACGATGACCGCCCGCTCACCCAGTGCCATCCTGCTCTCGGCCGCCCTGCACGGGCTGTTCGTGGCGATCGCGCTGCTGTTCGCGTACGCGGTCCAGAGTTCGGTCAAGGATCAGCCCAAGGTGATGGAACTGGTGGCGGGCGAGGGCGACAATTACGGCGCGACCGAGGCGCCGGCCCTGGGCGTGCCGAACGGCATCAAGATATCCATCCCTGAGCCGCCGGCCCCGGTGCAGACACCTCCGGCGATGACCCCGCCGGCACCCGAGCCTGTCACTGCGCCGCCGGTTGAAGCCGTGCCCGAGCCGGTCATCACGAAGGCCCCGGAGAAGGAAAAGCCGGTCGTGAAAGAGGCCAAGGCCGAGCCGCCGATGCCGAACATGGCGAACAAGATCAAGCGGACCATCATCCGGAAAGAATCCCAGGTGAAGAAGCAGATCCAGAAGGAGCGCGAAGCGGAGCAGCGGCGACTCACGAAGGAGGAGTTTGACCGCCAGAATCGGGCCCGCGCCGCGCAGGGTGGCGGCAACCCGAAGGTGGCCAAGATCGACTCCGAAGGAATCGCCGGCGGCGTGGTGGGCGGATCGACCCGCAACAAGACCGGCGGCGCCGGCGGCAAGGCCCTGACCCGTGAGGAAGGGGACCTGATGGACGCCTATTTCTCGCTCGTGAAGCGGAAAATGAAGGACGCCTTGGACAAGCCGCCGGGCCTGAGCGACACGCTGGCAGCCGTCGCCGAGTTTCGGCTGGGTTCCGATGGCTCGATCTCGGGCGCGCACATTTCCCGGTCATCCGGCAGCGACGAGTTCGATCGGGCCGTGCTCGAGGCCGTGGGGCGCTACCGCACGATTGGTGCGCGACCAGATCACAAGAGCGAGACCGTCGCGCTGACCTTCAAGATGAAGGAAGAGGACGAGTAGGGCGGCGCTTACGGAAAGAGCAGGAAAGCTGGTGTTCGTTGGCCCCTACGCGGGGAGATTCGCGCAAGGCCGGCTGCATGATGCGTTTTGCGCGGGGCTTCCAAAAAGTCCTTGCGTTCGCGCCCAAACCTTTGATTTTCCAAAACTCCCGCAGTTGAAACGGGCTCTTAGCTCAGTTGGTAGAGCGCCTCAATGGCATTGAGGAGGTCAGCGGTTCGAACCCGCTAGGGTCCACCAACTCGGGTGGCGAATTTCGCCACCGAGGTAAACCGGCACTCAAGGTGAGGCCAATGTTTGTTGTTTTGACAATGAAACGACAAACAGCAACAAACGGGAATGCGCAAACGGCGCCAAACCGAAGGAGAGGCCGAGGCAACCGGCTCGAGATGGTCCCCGCCACGGGGCATCACGCTCGTTTCGTTTCCAGGTCGCCCAAATCAGCCCTACGGCGTGCAGTGGCGCCTCGCCGGCAAGCGCAAGACCAAGACCTTCCCGACAGTCGAGAAGCAGCTGGCATTTGCAAAGGGACTGGCCGCTGACGTGAAGCAGAACGGCGTCGCCGCCTACCGGCTCGACGAAGACGAGGCGAGAGAGTGGCGGGCGTTTCGGGCAATGATCGGTCCCGACGTCAGCCTCGAGGCAGTGGCGCAATGCTGGGAGCGCCACAAGCCGCTCAACCTGGCGCCGTTGTCGCTCGACAAGGCGGTCGAGGAATACAAGACGGCCAAGAAACTCGAAGGCGTCTCCGACGACACGATCGGCCATTTCAAAGCGATCTTCGACCGCTTCGGGCTGATCATCGGCAACAAGGACCTCGCCAGCGTGACGAGCGAAGACATTACCGCGTTCATGGTCGCGCAGCAGGGCGAACCAGCCAACACACGCGACACACGCTTTCGCCGCGTGCGGGCGTTGTTCAACTGGCTGGTGGCGTCGAACCGCCTGCCGCGCTCGCCGTGCGACGGTATCAAGCCGCCGAAGGTGGAGGACAAGGAAGTCCAGATCCTAACCCTCAAGCAGACGCAGGATCTATTTGCAGAGAATGCGAAGCCGGCGCCGGGCGAGGAATTGACCGCGGCGCGCCGCGAGGTGTTGGGGCGTCTCGCGCTCGAGGCGTTTGTCGGGCTGCGCACCGACACGGCCGCCCAGATCGTCGCCGCCGAAATTCAGGCCGACGGCCTCCGCATCCCCGCGGCCAAGATCAAGACCCGGAAGAACCAGTTTCTCGACGGCCTGCCTGAGAACGTCGCTGCCTGGCTCAAGTGGTCGAATCCCGAGCAATGGTCGCTCGACGTGCGGCAGTACGAGCGCGCCAAGGGCGAGGCGTTCATCCGCGCTGACGTGCCACATCCGCGCAACTGCCTGCGCCACGGCTTCGCGTCCTACCACGTCGCCGCCTTCAAAGATCCCGGCAAGACTTCGCTCATCCTCTGCCATCGCTCGTCGCGGATGCTGTGGGACAAATACAAGGGCATCGCGAGCCAGGCCGACGGGCTGGCCTACTTCATGATCATGCCGCCGGCAG
The DNA here is from genome assembly GCA_964471615.1 of uncultured Opitutaceae bacterium. Classification (GTDB taxonomy): domain Bacteria; phylum Verrucomicrobiota; class Verrucomicrobiia; order Opitutales; family Opitutaceae; genus Opi-474. The sequence goes on along the minus strand of CAYYGV010000054.1, from coordinate 18,293 downwards.
AAAAAGCAGGTGGAGCATGAGAGCCAAGCGGATGAAGAAACGAATCAAGGTTGAGCCAGCGAGAAAAGGCCGGCCGACGATTGAGACGAGCAAGGCGCTAGAGGGTGGGGCGAACGAACTGGTGGCGTATGGTTCTTACGGCAACCGCGCGGCCGATCCGCGCTGGCTGGACGCGGTGCAATGCGCCCAGATGATTCGGCAAATCGCCAGAGCCTCATTCGACGAACGCAGCGCCGGAGCGAAGCGCGCCCAACTTCTCTCCCTCGGAGCAATCAGGTTGGCTGTCGAAAAGATTTCTCGCGAGGTGAGGGCAGGGCGCGGTCCCGACTTTTTCGAGAACGTCGCCGCCGCTCTGCGAGCCGGGCTCGACGACGCCGGCGTCGTTGTGTCATGGCGCGCATTGCTTCCCTATGCATGGGGCGAGGCCGCAAGAGCTACCAAGGGCAATCCCCCTCACCTGATCGGAGTGCAGTCTCGCCTCCGCGCCTGGGGTCATGACGTAGACGAGAAGACCATCGGCAAGGTATTGCGTAAGGTCGGACTGAAAGTTTCTCCGCAGGGCGTTTCTATCCGCTAGTCAGTGGTTTAGAAAGGCTCCGTAAGAGATTTTACGGCGCATCTTTAGGGTCAGTCAAAATCACTTTGTGTGCGGTTCACTCGTATGAACCCACACACAAAGTCAAAAGACCCGCGCCCGATCAACCCGGACGCGATCTACACCACGGACGAGGCCGCGAGCCTCGCGCGTGTTAAGCCGTCAACAATTCGTGCTTTCGTCCGCCTAGGAAAAATCCGCGGGGCAGGGCGGCCATTCCGCATTCGTGGATCGGAACTGTTCAAGCTCGCTGCCGCATGAGCTCCCTAAAATCCTTCCTAGATGCCGCGGCGAAGCGGCAGGCAACCGTCCGCGTCGGGACGCCTCGCGACACCCGGCCTGTCGCCTCGCCGGCGCAAGAAAAGCGCGCCCAGGAGAAATCCGAGCAGGCCGCGCTCAAGGCGGCGACCGAAAGCCTACGGAGGGGCCGATGATCACGCTGTCCTGGTCCGTCGTCTTCGTCCTCGCCGCGCTGGCGCTGCCTGGCATCGCGCTACTGATCGAATTCTTCCGCGCCTTCGGTGCCGGCCTGATTGCTGGCTGGCGTCGACGTCGGAGCGGGAAAGGAGGCGGCGTGTGAAATACTCAAGGATCTTGTCAAATCACACGCTGGCCAAGCACCGGAAAATCTGGTCCCGCCCCAACGTCGGCGCCCGTCTGCGGCGACTGGCGCGGCATCGTGCCGTTCGTGATCTGTGGGGCGACTCGGCAGGCGTTTGGACTGGGAAAGGCGGTGCGCGGTGACTCCCTGGTTCAAGTTCATTGTCTCCTATTGGGGCGAAATCCGAAACCTGAGGCTGCGGCGCACAATCGGCGACGCGGCGCTGTGGCTCCCGATTCGGCTCTGGTCGTTTGCCGTCACCCAGGACCGCAGCGACGGCGACCTGTCTGGCTACCGCGCCGACGAATTGGCGGCAGAGTTGCAGTACCGCGGCGACGCCGACGCCATGCTCCGTGCTCTGATAGACTGCGGCTATCTCGACTCGAGCATGAAGGTCATCGGCTGGGACGAGATGTACGGCCTCCCGGCTTCGCGCAAAGCCGCGGCGCGCGCTCGAGTCGCCCATCGATGGGCAAAGCGAAAGACTCCCCCTGCACCCCCTCAATCAGAAGATAAGAGGAGAGTGAGAATAGAGGGTGACGTAATACCTGACGTATTACCTCACGTAGAAGGCAGCACACGCACACCTTGGCCTGACGGCCTCACCCCAGACCAGGCAGCCGCCATCCGCACCAAGCTCGGCCGGCTCGACGTCTCGGTCGACGCCATCCTCGCCGTCTATCCCTCGACCCGCGACCGCGAGCGGAAGTACAACGCGCCGTTCGACGACCGCGCCCTCTCGACGCTCTGCGCCGACGCTGCGACCGTGAGGATCCCAGCGCCTGCAGCTAGACCTGCAGCACCGGCAGCCATCCCTGAACCGCCAGCTTGGCGCGAGACGATCCAAAACGAGGACGATCTCAGGTGGGCCGCTGGGCGTGACTGGCCGGCCCTGGCGCCGACCTACCAGGCGCAGATCGTGAGACGCTGTGCGGCCGCGACGACGACAGAAGCCAATGCGTAAGCACCCCGTAAGGAGTCTCCTTGAGCGCCCGCGCCCAACAGGGTCCGCGACAGCCCGCCTTTCACCCGTGAATTCCGAAAAACGAAAAACACACACGGCACAGTTGCCGACTTTCCCGTCCATGACGGCCTGCGCGGCAGTGACGAGCATTCCCCTGGCTGCTCTACGCCGAGCCAAGCGCGCCGGCTGTCCGGCATTCGACCAGGCGTCGCGCGTCCACCTCGGGCCGCTGCTGGCCTGGCTATTCGCCGAGGACGAAAACGACTCCGCGGACTGGCACCAGAGGTGGAAACGCGCCCAGGCGCTCGGAATGGAGCACCGCGTCGCGCAAGAGCGAGGCGAACTCGTCGACGCCGCGCAGGTGTCGGAGGCGATCGTCGGAATGGCAGGCGACCTCAAGTCGCAGATCTTCACGTTCATCGAGAATGCGCCGCCGAATTTCGCCGCGACAAACGGCGACATTGCCGCCTGTCGCGTCGTGCTGCGGGACCTGCTCTGGGAATTCGCCAATCGCTACCGTGAGGCCGGCATCGAGCGATTCACTAAGATCAACTGCCACACCGAAGGCGCGCTGAAAAAGATCCTCAGTCCAGAATAACAACCAAGCCCGCCGATGATGAAGAAACGTCGCCGTAAACTCACCCCTGTCCAGCAGGTCGCCAAGCTACGCGCCGAGAACGATCGGGCGGAAGCGCGACTGAAAACAGAACGGGCCAACAGGAAGTCGCTCGCCCAAGTATGGCACGAAGCATTCGCGCCGCAGAGGAGGCTGCCATGATCGCCGACATCCTCAAACGCTACGGCGTCCCGCCCGTCCTGCTCGACAAAGCCGTCCAGGAGGTGACGCACGAGAACGAGCGCCACGTCCAGCTCGAGGCGTCGCGCGTCGCGGCGCTGGTAGTCCAGAAGATCATCGAGCAGGCGCCCGAAGTCCGGCGCGCCGTGATCCACGACAAGCTCGGTGCCCTGCGCATTCAAGCCGCCGCGCGGCTGGCGGGATGCTCCGTGAAGACGCTGCGGCGCGCGTGCGCTCGCGGAGAAATCACGACGACGCGCAATGCCACCGGGCGCGTTTTCCTCGATCGCGAGAGCTTCCGCCACTGGCGGGAATCCAGAATCGAGGGACAGAACGTGGACAACGGGGACAAAAACGGGGACACGCGCCCGGCCGTTCATTGAAACCGAATCCGCCCACCCAATACTGCCACCAATGCAAAGCGAATTCACGAAGGCACACGAACGCACCGGCCTGGCTCGCCGCCTACCGGACGGCAACATCGCGCTCTACATGACCGGACGTCACGTCAAGGTCTTCACCGAGGAAGAAAAGAACGAACGCCCCATGCGGGCTCTGAGCCTGGAGGAAATGCAGGATCTTCTCCAGAAGGCCGCCGAGGAGGCCGAACTCCATGAGGAGGCAGAGGACGCATCGACCTACGCCAAGGTCGCCGCGCGAGTCCTGACGATGGTTTCCACCGAGCTCGCGGCGCGCGAGGCCGAGGAGGCGCTTGTGCCCGTGCACGCCGTCCAAACCTGATTTCAACCAGCCATGAACCCCGTATTCCAATCCACCTTCGACGTTGAGGCCGAACTCGCGCTTCTGGACGAGGCCATCGCCGCCGACTGCGCGTCGTACGGCGGCATCGCCAGCAGCCTTTCCCCGATTCTCGCCCGTCCATTGCCGGTCGACGATGCGGCCGCCCAGGCGGCGCGCCCTGCCGTCATGGGCCGCGCCCTTGCCGAATACCCGCTCGGGATGTTCGCATCACGCGACCTCGAGAAGTTGCGAGCCATCGAAGCGAAGGATCAGGGTCTCAAGGCCAAGATCGACGAGCTCGCCGTCGATTCTGTCGTCGCCAATTATGAGCAACTCCGCATCCGGCGCGCCGAACTGGCGTTCGCTGGCGGCGTCGAAGCGCTTGCGACAGAGCCGCATTTGCGCGGTCGGCAGGCCGAGGAGGATCGTAATGCGGAGGAACGCGCCGCCATCATGCGCGCCCGTGCCCGCCTCGGTTACGAGCAGATCGCGCCGGCGGAGAAGGTAGCCGACGCGATGGCAGAGTCCCTAAAGAAGTTCGTGAGCAAGATCGCCGACGACGAGAAGAAGTCTTGGCAGGGCTTCGGCGGGATGGGCGCGAGCCCGACCGTCATCACCCTGCAGGCGGTGCGAGTGCTGTTCGCACGCCAGGTCATCGCGAACATCCGGCAGTTCAAGGCCCAGCCTCGCGGCGTCAGCGAATTCCTTCCGTTCGCACGATCACTTTTCCGGGGATGGCTCCCGGCCGATGTCTGGACGGTATCTGCGGCGCAAAGTTGATACCGCCCGGCACTCCCTCCCCGAACCGGACCTCGGGGGGGGAGTAAAAATTTCCCAACCATGAAGACAATCGAAGCCGATGGCCGCACGATCAACGTGCGCCGCATGGCCTGGCGCATCGTCGATGTTCTCAAATTCGGCGTGAAAGGCTGACCCATGGCACAGATCGACGTTAAGGTCGTAGCGACTGCCGACACGACCGGATTTCAAAAGACGGCAGCCGCCGCGTCCGACCTCGAGAAGAATCTCGGGCGCGTCGGGCAGAATCTCGGCGGCATCGGCCAGCAGACCCAACGCGCGACCGGCGAGGTGGATCAAATGGTCCATCACATCGAACGCGCGTTCAGCGGCTCGAAGTTCTCGCACGGCCTTATGGCCGCATTCGGTATCGGCACCGGCGGCGCCGCGATCGAGCACATGATCGAAAAGTGGGTCGACCTGTTCAAACAGGCTGACGAGTCGATGAAAGAGATGGCGGAGGAGGCCGAGAAGATGGCCGCCACGTTCGAACGCCTCGCCAAGACCCGTCTCGACCTAGCCATGGGTCGCATGACTCCCGAGCAGCAGATCGAGCAACTCAAGAAGGAGAACGAAGAGCTCGAGAAGAAGATGGAGTTGCAGGCGCAAATCAAGGCGCGGGCATTGGCCGACGTCACCGCCGCGGGCGCAGCGCCCTTCGGAACGATTGGCGCGACCGCGTTTGACCCCACCCAAGGCCGCTACGGATACGGCGGAATGTCAGGCGTCGCAGAACGCGCAGCAAAGGTGGCCGACCAGGCACAAGAAAAATGGGCGAAACTCGCCGAGCAGGTCGCAGTCAACCAGGCCAAGATGGAGGCTCTGGGGAAAACCGTTTCGAAGCAGAAGGAGGAGGAGGTCAAGGCCGCGAACGAGACGGCTGCAAACGAGATCCGCAACGCCCTTGCCGTCGAGGACGCCCAGAAGAAGGCCGACGCGGCCGCCGAGGCGAACCTCGACACGCAGGCCGACAAGTGGACGAAGGCCGGCGACTCTCTGCTGCAGTACCGCCTCGACCTCGCCGAGATCATCAAACTGCAGGAGGCAGGGAAGCTGACCGCCGACGAAGCCTACAAGGCGATGGCGAAGCTCATGGAGGAGCATAAGATGCTCAACCCCGGCGGCGGCGGGCGCGTGAACGTGACGCCGGCCGATCCTACCCGGCAACTTCGGGCGACCGCGTTCTACGAAAGCGGCGCCGCCTATTCTTCCCTCTCCGACCCGACGCAACACCTGCAGAGCACGAAGGCGGGCGCGCAGGCCGGTCTGCTGGACTACATGGCGCGCGCTGGGACGCTGGCCGACCAGGTCGCGTCCGGCATCGAGAACACGATCGGCACCGCCGTCCAGAGCGTCGCCCAGGGCATCACCGGCTGGATCATGGGCGTCCAGACGTTCGGGCAGGCGCTCCTAAACATCGGCAACACGATCCTGACGACGATCCTCGAGACGATCATCCAGATGGGCGTCCGCATGATGATCAATGCGGTCCTCGGTCGCACCCTTTCGGCTGCCGCGGCTGCCGCGAGCATCGCCATCGTCGCGGCCACGGCGCCGGCCATTTCCGCGCTTTGGGCGACTCCCGCTGCCCTTGCAACGATCGCCACGATGGGCGGCGCTGCGTTCCAGGCGCCGGCAGCCATCATGACCGCCGAGATCGCCACCCTCGCGACCGCCGGCTTCGAGCAGGGCGGCTACACTGGCGCCGGCGCGCGCGGCGACATCGCGGGCGTCGTTCACCGCGGCGAGTACGTTCTTCCGGCATGGATGGTCAGTTCGCCGCAGTTCGGCGGCGTGATCAGCAGCCTCGAGGCGGCACGCTCTGGCGGCATTTCCGCGATCACCCGGCCCGGCTTCGCGCCCGACTCGCCGCAACCGAATTTCGTCTTTCTCGTGGATCAGCAGCGATTCGCGCAGTCGATGCAGGAGAACATGCGCGACTGGCATTTTGACCTGACCGCGCAATTCGTGCGGAAGGCTGGCGCAGGGTAAACGCGCGAAAGTTTTGCTTATACCTTTCGGCCGCCTCGGTCTGGTGGACTCCAAAATAGTCCAACGTCTCACAGGAGACGAGATCTCCGGTTGTCGGTTGGTTCGCCCTGGTCCCGTCGCTCACGTTTCCAAAATGAATTGCGCCGGGTTCGCGTTTCGGGCTCGGAATTGGTTTGATGAAAACCCCAGCCGAGCGCAAAGGCGCAAACCCCTCCGCGGCCCGTGTGGCGCGCGATCACTTCGCCACGATCTTCGTCGGCGCTAAACACATCACCCTCGCGTTTTTCAACGGCGAGCGCGACCGACTCGGGAGGCGCGAAAGTGATTTCCTCAAGGCCGAATCCAGGCGGACCGGCAAGCCGCTCGACATCGTGCTGCGGCGAATCATCGAGGGGGCGTTCAGGAAGTGGGAAGCAGCCGCCTGACACTCACGGCCCCGCCCGAAACGGGAGCGGGATCCGACCTTCGCGAGTAACGAGGTAGAGATTGCAACGACGCGTCCAAAACAAGACGCTGAATTCAGCCCCAATCAAAAGATGCCCCCATACACTCCTACAAATGTTTCCGTGGTCCGCATCGTGCACGAGACCAATATCGACGTAGTGCGAAAAGATACCGACGCCCTAATTGTTCGATTAGCAATTGTCCACGAGGGCGGAGATTCTAAGCGAAAGGTTTCGCTCACCGTTCAGGGATTGGCAAAAAAACTTGGGAACGTTTTTAGGCACCAGGTTGTTTATGTTCTCAGGGGGGCTAGAGCAGAGTGGGACGCCAGCCTAATGCCCGTAGCCGGAGCCTTTGACAGAATACACCGAGATTCGCTCGCCTCGGGAGATATTGAGCGAGAGTTTGCGACAAGCGTAGATTCGTCTCTTAGGATTGGTTATCGAACCCAGGCAGGCAAACAGCCCATCAGCTTCGTGAGCGCTACCGATTCGGACGGGATCGAGGTTGGTATCGAACTGCCAATTGAAGGGCTGCAACGTATCCACGACGCCCTAATGCTCATAGAAACCCGGTATTCTTGACCCCTGGGGCCCGCCCCTGAATAGCGGGCTCTTTGTGATCCGATCCGGCCTTGCTTGCGCGTTTGCGGCAGCGCGGAGTGTGTGGCATGAAAAGACCTTCTCGGCCTGTCGTCACCCCCAAGGCCCGCAAATCCCTGCGCCGCCTAGTTCGAGTACTTGCGCGGAATTTCGGTTTCTCAACGCGGCATTTTCTCGAGGAGTTGGCCCTTGCATTTCCAGAGGCGCTCGTCCTGCAACGCAAAGCCGGCCCGACACGAAAAGACACCTAGCGGTTCAAAGCAGCGAAATTCCGGCCGCCGCATAAATCGTCTTCTGGAAGTGAGAGCACAAGAAGCCAACGGCCCAGTGGATTTCTTTTGAGTAGATGGGCGCGTGACCGCTCCTTATCGTCGCATGGCTGGTTGCCTTCGATATCGAATTCCACAGCACCGCCAGGCGGTCTGCTTCGGGTGTCTTTTCATCGACTAAGACACCACCAGGAAAGTGCTCAATGCCGATGTCGTCGATACGGCGGGTGACACGAACGGCCTTCTTGTTCTTGCCCTGCGAAATCCCGGCAAACTCGATTAGCCAGCGAAGCGCAGCCTGCCGCCCCTCCCAGATCGCCTGCATCGCAAGCTGAGCCTCGATAGCTGTCGATCGCTCCACTTGGAGTGCTGGAGTCCGCTCGACCAAGTTAATCCAGTAGTGTGTGCTCGCATAGGCAGCGTGGACGCGCGACGTAATATCCCGAGCAAGGAACCTCTTTATCTCATCAGGCGTGAGTTCTGGTTTTTGGGGTTTCATCTGAACGCCGATTAGCGGCAACAAGAACCAGACATCAATAGACGATTCGGGAGAGGCGATCGACGGCGACCCAGGCCAAGAACAAACAGAGGTACAAACGCGAACCACCCACTGGCTAACGTGGTCCCCGCTAGGGTCCACCAATTTACACCTCGTCGCAAGACGGGGTGTTTTGCTTTTCTGGCGTCTTTATGGCCCGGCAGGAGGCTCCGGATCTGCGGCCCGGCTCGGTTCGTCCTTCAGGAGCCAGTGGAGCGCATGCTGCCGGTTCGTAAATTCCTTCAGTTGGAAGGCCGAGTTGATGGATGCCGTCACAAAGAAATTGGCCTTCTCGGCCAGCGCCGACGATTGAGGCAAGATCACCGCCCGTCGCAGGGCAACGTGGGTCCCGGTCGCGGTTCTCCGGCGTCCCACCTCGAAGAAAATTTCCGAGATGGAGGCGTGGTTTTGGGTGACCCCGGTGAGATCCATCACGACGCGCTTGAGTCCCGTGGTTGTCGCCAGGCTCGTCACGCGGTCGTAAGCCTGGGCAAAATCGGCAATCGACACCGTGCCCGAGAAAACGACGTCGATGTAGGCCCCCTCTGAATCGGTGATAACACTCCAAGCCATCTTTGACCGGGAGATGGTTAAGACCGTGAAACACTCTTCGCAAGCGGCCGATTTCCGCACCGTCAGAATCGCGGTCGAACGGAGATTGATGCGTCGCGGGGCACAAAAAACCCCGGCCGAGTGGGCCGGGGTTTCGAAGCTGAACTATCGGGAAGCGGTCAGCTCAGGCGGCGGCGAGCCACCACCATCGCGCCGAGGGCCAGGCCCATGAGGCCGAGCACCGAGGCACCGTCCGGGACGGTATTGCCCTTGATTCGGACGCCGAAGTCCAGGTTATCGGATTCGAACCACTGGCCGCTACCAACATACGTGAACGCCTCAACATCGGTCGGATTCGGAACACTCGAAGGCATCGAGGCGTTGAGCGACGGGCTGCCGATAAACGCGACCCAATAGGTGCCAGCCGACAGGAAGAGGTTCAGGTTTGTAAAGCCCTGCCACGCGGTGACGCTGTCACCGTTGAGAAGCACATTGTCCGCCCAGACCTGAGCGCCCGGAATCGTGCCATTCGAATTGTCCGTAATGGCAATGCGCAGGTAGTCGGAATTAAACGACGCGATGTAGCCCTCGATCGACGTGACCGTCACGTCCTGGCTGAGAGTGAATCGGGCAGCGAGATTCTGCGAATAGCTGTAGGAGCCGCCACCACCAAGCAGCCAACCATAATCGTAGGGGGACGGACCGGTATCAACCAAGGTATTGTCTGCGCGGGCAGACAACGACGCTGCGACCACAAGGATCGCCAAACCTGCGGACTTCAGAAACGAGATCGGGGGGAGTTGTGTTCTCATTTTCAGTATAGGGACGTTGTCGAAGGGACGCAGGCAAGTTAGCACTTTCAATGCCAAACAGAGTGAAAAGCTACGGAAGCTACTACCGGGAAAGTGGTTATAAATGCTTTGGGTCATTATTGTAGCACCCAGACCGGTTCAACAATCGTCAACCTTTCCGACAAAACCGGTCTCGGTTTACACATTTCTTGTCGAAACAGCGGTTCGAGAAAGTCGCTCTTTGATACCTGCGCTACCTGTTTGGGGACGACCTTGAGCCTCTGGACACAAAAAAGCCCCGGCATTTTGGGCCGAGGCTTGAAAGAGATAGAGACGCCTCTCGATTAATTGAGGCGGCGGCGAACCATCACCATCGCACCGAAGGCCAAGCCGAGGAGGCCGACCATAGAGGTACTGTCCGGAACGTTGTTGCCCTTGATGCGGACACCGATGTCGAGCCCGTCCCACCGATACCAATTTCCGTCGTCCACCCGGGCAAAGGCTTCAATCCCCGTCGGATTTGGCACCCCCGTGCCCATGGCCGCGTTGAGTGTCGGTGTGCCTAGAAACGCGATCCAGTAGGTTCCAGCCGAGAGGAAGAGGTTCACGTTCGTGAATCCCCGCCAGGAGTCAGTGGGATCCGCCGCGAGCAGCAGGTCGCCGCCCCAGATCTCGGAGCCCGGTGCATTGCCGTTCGAGTTGTCCGAAACCGAAATGCGCACGTAGTCGGCATTGTACGACCTGATCCAGCCCTCGAGCGACGTGACCGTCACGTCCTGGCTCAGGATGAATTGGGCGGCAAGGTCCTGGGAATGGGGGTAATAGCCCTCGCCTCCGAGGAGGTATCCGACGCTGGTACCGGGACCGGTATCAACGAGGACATTGTCGGCGCGGGCGGACAACGCAGCGGCAACGACTAGGATCGCGACGCCAGCGGATTTCAGGAACGAGACCGGGGGGTGTTGTGAGCGCATTTTGGGAAGTAGGGAGTCTGTTTAGGCGGTCACAGGGAATTAGCATACCTGATGCCAAGTGCTCGGGATCAGCCGACAAGCTAATGGCAAATGGATGCTTGCGTGAGTTTCCCGACTCCCGAGGGTATGCAGACCGGTCGGGAAAGCGTTAGGCGTTCCGACGAAACGAGCCTCGGTTTACACAATTCAATTTGAGCTGAGACAGCCAAGATCAGCGATTCTCACTACCCAAAAGATCCGCACCGCGGTCGAAAGCGGAATCGACAGCCGGCCACCAGACACAAAAAAGCCCCGGCGTTATTCGCCGAGGCTTGAAAGGCAAGGTGAGCAGAAGTCCGACTCAGCGGAGGCGGCGGCGCACCATCACCATCGCACCGAAGGCCAGGCCGAGGAGGCCGACCACCGAGGCGCTGTCCGGGACGCTGTTGCCCTTAATGCGGACACCGAGATCCAGAGTGTCTTGCTCATACCACATGCCATTGTAGGAGCTGGCGAAGGCCTCCACTCCGAGAGGATTCGGCACGCCGGAGGGCATGCCGGCATTGAGGTCCGAATTGCCGATGAATGCCACCCAGTAGGTACCGGCCGAGAGAAAAAGATTCAGGTTAGTGAAGCCCTGCCACGTGGTGCCGGTATTGGCGTAAACCGCGAGGTTATCGGCCCAGATCTGCGCTCCAGGAATCGTGCCATTGGAATTGTCGGTGATAGCGATGCGCAAGGTTCCGTCATTGTACGCACCGATCCAACCTTCGATCGACGTCACCGTGATGTCCTGCGTCACGGTGAACTGGGCGGCCAGGTTTTGAGAATAATTCGTATTAGTTCCGCCGAGCACCCAACTCCATTCGGTTGTGCCGGCACCCGTGTCCACAATGGTATTATCGGCGCGGGTTATCGCCACCGTGCCGAGCACGAGCAGGGCGACGCTGACGGATTTGAACAAGGAGCGAAGGGGCAGTTGTGTGCGCATAGAGATGAGGGTTTGGGGTAGAAAGGCGGCAAATACTTAGCATCAGAAATGCCAATCAAACCGGTTCTCCGGCTAGGGCGTTAGTGTATAACGCCTTGCATACTTCAGGGCGCCCGCCGGGCCAAATCGCGACCGGAAATTCGTCAGAACTTCCGACGATTTACCCGGGTGCTTTACAGATTTCGGGCTCGGACCCTCCAGAGGGCTGGGCTCGATTCTCAGCGGTCGATTCCAACTCGAACGCTTGCTTGGCTCGCCCGGATTGCTCCTTGTGCGGCAAGCGAATCGTCATGATGAACGCCACGCCATCTGAGCAGGAACGTTGGTTCGCCGAGGAAATCCAGCCGCATGAGCCGGCGCTCCGCGCCTACCTCCGCAGCCGGTTTCCAGAGGTACGCGACGTCGATGACCTCGTGCAGGAGAGTTTTACCCGCGTCCTCCAGTCCCGCGGCACCGTGAAGATCGAAAGCGCGAAGGCCTACCTTTTCGCCACCGCCCGAAACGCTGCACTCAGTCTGTTGCGCCGCCCCCGGATTTTCAGCTCCGAGCCTGTAACTGATTTTGCCGTCCAGAGCGTCGTGGAAGAGAGCATCAACGTCGCCGAGACGGTCAGTGTCCGCCAGGAGATCGCCATCCTGCTCGACGCCATTGACCGGCTTCCGACCGCCTGTCGTGAAATCTTCATCCTCCGCAAACTCCAGGGCGTGCCTCAAAAGGAAATCGCCGCGCGTCTCGGTCTCTCCGAGCAGACGGTGCAGGTCCAGATCGTCCGGGCGATTCGGAGGTGCGCCGTCTACCTGCGGAAACACGGCGTGAAGGAGATCCACTGAGCCATGCGACCTTTCTTTCGCCATCTTTCGCAGCAGGAGTTGATCGAAGAGGCTGCCGCCCGCTGGCTCGCGCGCCGCGATTCCGGCTGGTCGGCCGCCGAGCGCGAGGTGTTCGAGTCGTGGTACTCGGCGGACCCGCGACATGCCGCGGCGTGGGACGAACTCACCGTGACCTGGAGCGCATTCGACCGCCCGCTGCGCGACGGACAGGCCGCCGACATGGTCAGTGAACTGGGTCGTCGGCAGCACCGCCGCACCTGGCGCCGCTCCATCGCCACCGCCGCTGGTGCCGCCGGGTTGGCCGCCGCGGTTGCTCTGATGCTCTGGTTTCAGCCCAACGGCACGAAAGGTAGCCTCATGGAGGTGGCGACGCGCCGGCTGCCTGATGGCACCGTGGTGGAAGCCGCGCCGGGGTCCGAGTACCGCGTCGATTTCCAAGCCGGCAAGCGTCTGGTCCACCTCGACAAGGGCGCGGCTCATTTTCAAGTGGCCCACGACTCGGCTCGGCCGTTCGTGGTGAACACCCACCAAGTCAGCGTCCAGGCAGTGGGCACGGCATTTGCCGTCGAGGCCGGCGTTTCCCAGGTTGATGTCGTGGTCACCGAGGGGCGGGTCGCGGTCGAACGCGACCGGCCGGCCGGCACCTACGCGCCGTCTCCGGTGGTTCTGGCCGATGCTGGGCAGCGGGTGGCCGTGCCGCTGACCGAAACCGCTTCGTCCCTCCTTCATGCCGAATCGCTGCCGGCTGCGGAAATGACCCGCCGCCTCGCCTGGCGGGAGCCGCGCATCGAACTCGAAAACACGCGGCTGGCCGACGCGACCGCGCTTTTCAATCGCGTCAATCGGCTCCAGCTCACCGTCCCGGATGGACAGCTGGCCGATCTCCGTCTCAGTGGCACCTTCCGCGCCGGCGATCCCGAGGGATTTGTCCGCCTGCTCGAGGCCAACTACCACGTGGTCGGCGAACACGCCTCCGATGCCGTTGCGCTCCGGCGTAAGTGACCTTTCTCCCACGTCCCATGAAATCCACGCCTCTGCTCCTCAGCGCAGCCTTGGTGCTGGCGCTTGCCGCGGGTTGCTCGTCCCCATCCACCAGCGCGCAGCGCCGCGAGGAAAAGGCGGCCAAGCTCGCGTCCCTGTCGGCGGAGCAGCAGCAGAAGCTTGAATCCGGCGTGGTCGAGGTGGGCTTCACGGCCGACATGGTTTACGTGGCCCTGGGCCGGCCGGACCGCGTGGCGGTGACCGCGGACGGCCACACAGGCATCTGGACCTATGAGCGCTATCTCCCGTCCGAAGCGGTCTCGTCCCGGCCGTTTTATGCCGCCATTCCCGGCATGAGTTACCGCGGTCGCCCCGTGTTTCGGACCGGAGCCTCGGCGGCCGGTGCTCATGACGGCGGTGCCATGGGACGGTACAGCTCCAATTACGGCTACTTGGCCGGCGGTCCCGCCGGCACTTCCTGGGCGTATCCCGACGTAGTTCCTGTGACCCTGCACGTCATGTTCCGCCAAGGGCGCGTCTTCCGGTTCGCAGTCAACGATGGCGACACCTGAGTCAATCCGTGTCCGAGTCCGCGTCGCGTCGCTCGGGGCGATGGCGGCGCTGGCGTTGGCGGGATGCGCGTCGTCGACCATCGAGTCGCGCATTGCCGAGCGCTCCGCGGCTTTCAACGCACTCGCGCCGGAGATCCAGCGGGCGGTGCGCGAGGGGGCCATCGCGGTGGGGTTCACCGCGGACATGGTCTACATGGCCCTCGGCGCTCCCTCCGAACGCGGCCCCGGACCGGGTGGGGGAGAACTCTGGACCTACCGGAATTTCTTCTACTCCGACCAGCTCGCCGAAGCCCAGCGGGCGGTGCGTGCCGCTCCGCGGCCGCAGGCCGCAATCGGGCACAGCCGGCAGTTGTCGGCCTGGTCCGACTCGACGCTGCCCTCGGGCGGCTCGGGTCAGGGTGACATGGTCAGCACGCCGCGCTCGTCGGGCGGCACCGGCGGCGGCGCCGTCGATGTCCCGCCACCCGTCACCTTGCGCGTGGCGTTTCGCGACGGCAGGGTGACCGGCTACGCGCTCGAGCGCTAGCGTCATGGCTTGCTCGCCTCATCCCGCCTGGAGGTCGTGTCTCCGCATCGCAATCGGCGGTCTGGCGGCGGCCGTTTTCTTCGGCGGTGCCATCACGCGCGCGGCCGACGAACCAGCGACCGGCGACTTTCATCTCGCGGCCGGTGAGGCCAGCGTGCGGCTGCGCGAGTTTGCCGAGCAATCAGGACGCCAGGTCATTTTCCCGACGGACCTGGTGCTGGGCATCAAGACTCCGGCCCTCGATGGTCACTTGAAGCCGCGCGAGGCGCTGGAGCAGCTGCTCGCCGGCAGCGCGCTCACGGTGTGGGAGGATCCGCAGACCGGCGCGCTGGCCATCGGCCGCGCCGTGGTGGCGGACAAGGGGCGGGCCAGGGCTGAGGCGCCCATCCTGCTCCCGCCGTTCATGGTCGAGGACATCTCCACCGGACACTGGCGGTACACCAAGGCGGACGACCTCGAGGTCCTCTCGCGCGCCTCGGACAGCGTCACCGCCGGACTCATCGCGCAGATCCGCATGATGCGGGTGCTGCTGGAATTGATGCTGCCGGCGACGCTACAGGGCCGCTCCGACCTCCCGACCTCCTGCCTGATCTTCGCCGACGGCGGGACGCGAGGCGTCCCACCCGAACTGCTGGCGCAGCTCGCGGAACGCACGCGCGTCGCCGCCGCCGCGCGAAAGGCCGAGGGCGACATCCGGGCCGTGGCCGACCTGGTCGGGGTGCTGCCAAATTACCGGTTCTGGGACCACGACAGCCACGCGATCTTTTTCCTGTGGGACGACCTCGACGAGGCCCGCCTCATGCCGGCGCCGGACTATGTGCGCTATCTCCTCGAGAGTCGCACGCCGACACTGCCGCGCTGGTACATCGAAGGCATGGTCGAGCTGTACCGGTCGACGATCATGTACACGCGCTCGATGAAGGAACGGGCCTTCTCCGGCCAAAGCGCACTCACCGGCACCGGGGGCGGCGCCTTTGAACCCGACACGATCCACCTCAAGCGGCTGATCTGGATGTCGGAGGCGATCACGCAACGCCTCCAGCAGGCGAGGGCCCGAGGGGGCGAGGGAGCGCTCGCCACCGAGCTCCATCTCACCGGCACGCAGTTGCTGCCGCTCGCCGAGCTCTTCGCGGCTCCGTCCGATGGCCATGAGGCCGCCAGTCTGGCGCGACGGCGGGCCCAGACGGCGGCGTTGCTGATCCGCCGCATGCTCGATCCCAATTCGGAACACCCACAGCTGTCCACGGAGGCGGGCCCGACCTGGCACTATCTCGGTGGTTCGGCGGTCGCCGCGCTGACGCAGCTGGTCGAGCGCGCCGCAGCGAGGCCGGTGACGGAGCGGGATTTCCACGACTGCTTTGGCGTGTCGCTCGATGACGCGGACGCGGACCTGATGGCCTACTTCTCCCATGCCCTCGACAACGGCGTCACCCTGCGGCCGGGAACGAGGCCGCCGGAAGACCCCGTGGAGCTGAGCGACGCGCAGCCCGACGACATCGCCCGCATCCGCGGCGGCTTTGGCCGTCTTGAGGTGCGCTACGTGGCAAGCCTCTATCCGGAACTCGCGGCGCGCTATCTGGCGCAGGCGCGGCACACGCTGCAGGCGGCCTATGCCGCGGGCGACCACGACCCGCGCCTGCTGGCCGAACTCGGCCTCTGCGAAGTCGACGCGAACAACGACGCCGGTGCCGCGCCTTACCTCGACGCCGCCGTGGCAGCCCGGGTGGTGCGACCGCGCGCCTACCTGGAGCTGGCGCGGATTCGGCTCGGCTCGCTGCGGGCCGGAGGCTCGGGGACGAAGCTCACCGCGCGTGAAACCCAGGCCGTCCTGGAACCGCTCTGGCTCGCCCGTCGCCAGCGCCCCGCGCTGGCCGAGGCCTACGAGCTGATGGGCGAGACCTGGCTGCGCAGCTCGGCCTCGCCCGACAGCGCCCAGCTCGAGGCCCTGGCCGAGGGCGCGCGGCTCTTTCCGCAGCGGACCCGATTGAGCGTGCTGACGGCCCTAGTGTACGCGAGCCAGCGCCAGTGGACCGAGGCCCAGCATCACGTCACGCGCGGCCTCCAATTCGCGACCGACCCCCACGACCGCGAGCACCTGCTCAAACTGGAGGCGGCAATCAAGCAGGACCAGTCAGCATCACCGTAGCCGGAGGGTGCACAGGAGGTAGCGGAGGAAACGGAGCACGCTGAGCTCGGAGCGTAGAGCGGCACTAAGGTACTCCGCCAACCTCCGTTCTCTCCGTTACCTCCTGTGAAACCTTCGTCTACTGCGCCCCGGGCGCACGCCGGACGGCGGCGATCAGGAGCAGCACGATCGAGAGTACCCAGGCTGCAAACAGGGACTGACGCACGCGGAAGGTCTGCACACCGTCCGTGGGCAGCAGCGAGTACGCGAGCGGCGGATCCCACAGGTAGCGCTTCACGTTGGTCCACGCGTAGGTCCGGTCCTTGAACATCATCGAATAGACCTCGCGCTGGTCCTCCACGTTCGGCGGATGGCGGTACTTGATGATCGCCTGGTGCGTGTACTCCTGCTTCGCGAGCTTGTTCACGAGATCGAAAGGCACGGTCACCGGCGTCAGGGGCTGCGCCTCGACCGGCAGGTTCTTCCAGTGCCAGTCCTTGAAGATTCGGGCCGTGACGCCCTCGAAGGCGTCGTGCTGGGCCAGGTTCACCAGGTCGGCCGTGTTCAGCAGTTGGCCGTGGCGGTCGGCGACGGCGAAGAGCGACTGGGTCATGTCGACGTACGTCCAGCGGTTCTGCTCCTTGACCCACGACTCGGCCCAAGAGTGGCCGTTGTAGATGATCTGGTCGTCCTGCGTGTTCGCGCCAAAGACGAAGCGGGTGGGGACCCCAGCGCGGTTGGCAAAGAAGACGTAGATCTGGGCGTTCTGCGTGCACCAGCCCTTGCCCGTGCCGGCGATCATCTCCTGGCACATGCTCCACGGGTCCATCCAGCGGAAGTCGTCCTTCGGCACGCCGCCCGAGTTCGCGAGCTGAGTCCGGAGGTAGCGCATGACCTTCTCGATGCGGGTCAGCGTGTCGTCCGTGTCCTTCACGCCGATCACCTCGCGCACCACCCGGTCCGCCGCGGCCAGCCGCTCGGCTCCGATGTAGTGGTAATCGTCCGCCCAGTGGCTCAGCGGGTAGCGCGGGTAATTGCCGACCGGGCCGGTCGGATGAACGATGTAGATGTCCTTCGCCCGCTGCATGCCGTTCCGCCGGTAGAAACCCGCGTCGAGCGGCGTGATGGCAAAGGTGAGGCTCGGCCCGAGCGCGGCCGGGACCGGTTCCATCACGTAGGTGTGCTCGAAGCTCTCGAGCGGTTCCTTGGTGGTGCCGTCGAAAATCGGCCGCTGCAGCGTGATCTTCGGGTCTATCGCCGGCAGGTCCTGCACGAACTTCCCGTCGACCAGCAGCCGCCACTTCTCGGGCGTGCGATTCCACGCGAGCACCGGCACCAGCACGTGCCCGGACTCGATGCGCCACTCGCGCAGGGTGGGCACGTCGAGGGGCACGTTCAGGGTCGTGTAGCTCGCGGGGAGGAACGACGACTCCCAGTCGCGCATGAAGAACACATAGAGGTTGGCGCCGAGCAGGAGGGCACAAAGAAGGCCCAGGACGCCGAGATGCCTGCGGTGGGGAAGAGTCATGGTCGGAGCGGTGGCATCCAACCGCGCCCCGGCCGCGATGACGAGGTCAAAAGGGCACTGTTGCAAATAGTCGGTGGTGATAAACTTATCATCCCCTTTTGCTG